>JAKSUW010000002.1 GCA_024408565.1 Bacilli bacterium | reverse complement strand
TTTTCTTCAATTATTTTCTTAATCATTTTAGGATGCATATCTAATTCAAAATCATCGTCAGCATCAATAAAAGTAATATACTTACCAACGGCTTTTTCTATTCCTACATTTCTTGCATTACTAACACCGCCATTTACTTTTAAATCTATAAGAATAATTCTATCGCCATATTGCTTTAAAATATCTATCGAATTATCAGAAGAAGCGTCGTTTACTACTATAACCTCCTTATCTATTTTTATTTGTAAAACTTTGTCCAAGCAATGCTTAATAAATCGTTCTGAATTATAGATAGGAATAATAATTGATAAAAGCTGCTGTTTAGTGCCTTTTATAAGCGAAGTCATTATTTATCACTATTTAAATACTTTTTGCCAAAGATTTTAGCCTTCAAGTATTTAATCCCTTTTTTTAATGTCGCAAATCGAATGAACTCAATCACTCTTTCTTCTTTAGAATTTATATTGTGTTTTCTTAAATAAATGTCTAGTAATAACTCAGACACACTGCCCATATATCTTTTTTCGTATTGATTCCAAGAGGATGAATCGATTTTAGATTCAATATCCTTTAAAATAGGGAACAAAAATTTCAAATATCTATCTAAGAATTCTTTCTTAGCAATCATCATATTGAACATATGTGCGCTTCTTCTTTTTTTAAGATTATAGAATTCATCCAAATATTCTGGATAATTCTTCTTAAGAACAGATTCTAACGCGACCATCGGTTCACTTCTTAAGGTACGGCAATAATGGGAATAAAGCGTTTCTATCACATAATGACGTTTTTTCGGCACGATTAAGTCGTAATGAGATAAATAATCGTTAATTTGTTGATTAGATAATACTTTTATCTTCTTACCATTAACAATTGCTCTTTCTTGTCCCTTAAAATAGCGACGATAATGCACTAATCCAAGATTTTGATAGTCTAAGTGTTTATAACCCCAATATAAAGCAGTTAGTTCAGAATAATACGGATTTTTATTTGAAATATTATCTCCAGCATTATCCTTTAAGAAATCTTTATCATTATTTAGTTTACGTAAAGAAGCCCCACCGACAATTGGCTTATAGATGTCGGGCAACTTACAAGTGAAGTCTTTATGTGTACAAACTAAAACAACATTTTCCATTATTTAATCTTCGAAACCCGATGGTTTTCGATCCCATAAATATGATCACAATTAGAGATAGTGTTTAATCTGTGGGTGATAATAATGATTGTTTTATCACCTTTAGCCTTTCTAATATCTTTTAAGATGGCCGCTTCAGTTTGGTAGTCAACCGCACTAGTGGCCTCATCTAAAACAATAACCGGTGTATCTCTAAAGAAGGCTCGTGCGATACCAATTCTTTGTCTTTGACCGCCTGATAACTTTACACCGGCTTCGCCAATCTTCGCGTTTAGTTTATCTGGTAAAGCTTGAACAACTTTCTTTAATTGGGCTTTCTCTAACGCTTTCCAGACATCCTTGTCTTTAACTTTACTTGGATCCATACCAAAACAAATATTGGCCTTAACCGTATCATCTAATAGATAGATACTTTGCGGTACATAAGATAATAAACGATGGTATGAATCAATATTATCGTAGATTGACTTACCATCAACTTTAATATCACCCTTTTGGGGAGTTAATAAACCAATCATATTATCCACTAAAGTAGTTTTACCTGCACCAGACATACCAGATAAAGCAACATACTCGCCTTTCTTAATGACAATATTCGCATTATTAATGACATTATCTAGACCATCTCTATATTTAAAGGAGAGATTTTGAATTTTAATATCTTTTTTAAATTCAATGGGCTTACCATCACTTTTCGCTTCTCGCTCTTTCCGCATTTTAATAATCTCAGTAGCCTCTTTGCTGTCTCTTACTAATGTCTCAACTGCCGGTTTAAAATAGGAGAACGCGACAGCGTTATTAGTGATTGTGTTCATATTAGGTAATAATTTAGTAACCGCCACCACTAATGCAGTTAAAGTCGTCACTATCCACGCTGAATCAACCCCATTATTAACTAAGAATATCAAAATCACCATCAAAACGATAATGCCGAAGTTTTGCACAATGACTGATGGCACCTTACCTAACATTTCGTAAATAATTTGGTTACTGTTTGATGCATAAGCGTTGTCATAATATTGACTAGTGAAATATCCTTCACTACGCGATATCTTGGTTTCTTTAATACCAAAGATAGTCTGGTGAAGAATATCAATACTTCTTGCACTATATCTTCTTGCCACGCGACCTCTTTCGCGCGCATTCTTCTTAATAAAGAATACGGTGATAAATGCCGCTAAGCCCATTACCGCCGTAATCGTTAAAGTAATTGCCCAATCTTGCGCCATTAAGTAAATAAAGATAGCAATTGTCGTAAATCCAGCAACGGCGGTGTTAACAATGCCGCTAATTGAAGAAGTGAAGCTCGTCACGTCGTTTGTGCACTTACGAATAATAATGGATGAGTTCGTATTAATAAAATAGTCATAAGGCATTGATAGATAAGCCGCAATCATCTTTGAAGATAATGAACGCGACAATGTACATGTATATAAACTAACTAAATACGATACAACTAAATAAACAATTGCTTTAATCACATACAAGATAATGATGGTGACAACCATCATAATAATGATGTAACGAGCGTTACTAAATGCAAAAGTAATGCCATACATTTTACACACTAAGTTCGCAAAGAAGTTAGCTGAAACCACTTTAATAAATTCAGCTTCACTAGCTTGTAACACGGTCACAACTGGTGAGATCATCGCAATCCCCACTAATTCAAACGCGGAGTTAACTAAGATCGCAATAAATAATAACAAAAGAGCAATCTTTTGCTTGCGGTTCATGATATTAAATAACTTCTTAAGAAACCCCATCGTTCAACCTACTTTAATTGCTTCTTCTTACCCACTCCTGGACCAAAAGGAATGCCTTTCCACTTACCTAGTTCAGCTTCTTCGGGTTTAACCGGACGACGTAAGATACCTAAGAGTAACGCTGTGATAATCGTACCAATAATCACTGCCACAATGCCTTTCCAGGCATCAAGGCCACTTGCTAACATTGAGATAATACCACCTTCTGGTGCTAAGCAACCAAAGTCAAAAGCAGCAGAAATAACACCACCACAGGCTGCTCCAACAACACAACTACTAATTGTCCTAGCTGGATCTTTAATCACATAAGGAATGGCTCCTTCAGAAATTCCGCACATACCAACAATTAGATTAGCCGCGCTTGGTAATCGATCTTGTTTAGTAAACTTTTGCGGGAAGAGCCATGAGGCTAAAGCAATACCAGCCGGTGGAGTAACCATGCCAAGAAGATTAGCCGCTAATAAAACCATGCCGATTTTTTGTGAGTCTGGATTAGCGAGAATTCCCATACAAAATAGGTGGGTCGCTTTATTAATTGGTCCACCCATGTCAATTGCCATTAAGCCTGCGACTAAAGCCGCTAAAAACAAGAATGCGGCTTGAATTTCTGCTAGTTTAGCTAAGCCATTAGCAATACCAAGGTTTAAATAAGCAAGTGGAACATTGATTAAGAACATGCAAACGCCAATCGCGAAGACAGATAAGACTGGTGTAATAAGAATATCTTTAATTGGTATTGCCTTTTCTGGCATACGCTTTAGCTTATTTTCGATAAACAAAACAATATAACCAGCTAAGAAACCAGCAATTAATGCACCTAAGAAACCAGCGGATGTTTTCGCTAATAATTTAACATCTTCCCCACCTTCGCCTTGTTGAGCGTAATAAATCCAATAAATTAAAGAGAACGGACCGGTTTTAGCAGCAAAGCCGCCAATAAAACCGGCCGCTAAACCAGCTTTACCCGCAATACTATAGGAAATAAAACCGGCCAATACCGGTAGCATTAAGCCTAAACCTAAGTCGCCGCCTAAAATATGGAAGATTTTCGCTCCAATGGACCAATTACCAAACTCTTCGCCTTGTGGTGCACCGCACGCAGCGTCAATGATATAGGCAATCGCAAGCAAAATACCACCCGCCACAACGAAAGGAACCATATGACCAATGCCACACATTAAATGTTGATATACATCGTGCCAAAAACCTTTCTTCTTTTCTACTGGAGTCACTGTTTTTGTTTTAATTATCTTTTTTGCTACTGGTTTTTGTGCCATAAGAAAACTTCTTTGACTATAATTATTTTAACATAAATAGACATAATCTTAATTTTATTAAGATTCTTGTCTAAATTAAAGGGTGGCTAAAATTAAATTTAAATGACCAGTAATCGTATACTTGCCATCGTTTGCAGGGACAAAAATCGTGTCATAGGCTTTAATCCGGAACGACTCTTTATGATGGGTGATTGTCCCACTTCCATTTAACACGGTAATCGAATGGAAACTAGTCTTATCCGCATAGAAACTCTTTTGTCCATCAACCTTCTCTTTATAAACCTTAAAATAAGGACAAGACACTAAACAATTCCGGTTACGGGTTTGAGTCACTTTTAATTGACGATAATCAATCGCATCTAATCCTTCTTTAATATGTAATTCACGTTTCTTCCCGTTTTGATCAAGTCGATTAAAGTCAAATAAACGATAAGTCGTATCATCACTCCGCTGAACTTCGATTAAGAAGGTGCCTTTACCAATCGCGTGAATCGTACCCGGGTTAATTAAATAAGTATCGCCTTCTTTGACTTCCACGTGATTAAGTAAGGTTGTAATATCACCTTTCTCTAATACTTCTTTTACTTTAGCCTTCGTAGTTTTATTGCGGAAGCCAAGGTAAAGTTTACTCGGTGTCTCTGATAAGATATACCAAGACTCAGTTTTACTATTCGGATGGACTTGAATTGATAAATCATCCCGCGCATCAATTAACTTAATGAGTAACGGGAACTTCCCACGATAACCAACGCGGACAATATCTGGGTTACGCGTAAATAAATCTAAGAGGTTTTCGTTTGAACCCATAATCGGTGAATTATTATTACCAATACAAGATAAAAGCCACGCTTCGCCAATCTTTTGGCGGCTTTGAACATTAAACATCACCGGTAAGGCGTTACCGCCCCATAACCGTGGGGAGAGAATGGGTTTTAATAAATAAATCATTGGACAAAGTTACTTAATGTATTTATCAATATTAACTTTTTTAGTATCGATCTGGCTTAAAGCTTTTCGCACTTTAAGCACATACGCAGAACTACAAGAGATTTCATCAATGTGGAGCCCCGCTAAGAAGGGAATGATATGCGGATCACGCGCTAATTCACCGCACATGCCGCAAGGAATGCCGGCTTTATGCGCGTTTTCAATGGTTAATTTGATTAATTTTAAAATCGCTGAGTGATATGGATCAAAAGTATCATCTAAGTTTGAATTAAGCCGGTCACACGCTAGGGTGTATTGGCTTAAGTCATTAGTGCCGATACTAAAGAAATCAACATGTTTTGCTAAGCGGTCAGAAATAAGCGCAGCCGCTGGTGTTTCAATCATAATGCCTAATTTCACATCTTTATCAAACGGCACACCTTCTTTCATAAATTCCATCTTGACTTGGTTACAAAGTTTCTTCACAAAGATTACTTCTTCTTCGCTTACAATCATCGGAATCATAATGGATAATTTACCCGACATAGAAGCGCGATATAACGCTCTTAATTGGGTTAATAAGACATCAGGGCGCTTACGACAAATCCGAATCGAACGGAAACCTAAAGCTGGGTTCTCTTCGTAAGGAAGGTTAAAGTAGAAAACTTTCTTATCGGCACCGATATCAAAAGTCCGAATTACAACCTCTTTGCCTTCCATCTCTTCGAGCACTTCTTTATAGTAGTTATATTGCATTTCTTCGGTTGGATAGTCATTTGATTGTAAATAAATAAATTCGCTTCTAAATAGACCAACGCCTTCGGCGTCTTTCTTTAAAACATTAGCCACTTCGTAGGCACTAGCAATATTAGCGTACACTTTTAGTTTAAAGCCATCTTTAGTAATAGATGGTTTACCAATAAATGACTTAAGCGCTAATAATTCTTGGATGTATTGGTCATTTAAGTCATCGTATTTATCAATAGTCTTTTTATCTGGCTCTAAGATTAATGTTCCCTTAGTAGCGTCAACAACCGCTAATTTACCATTAAGTGATGGATCTAGTTCGAGACCATCAACCGCGGCAATCGTAGGAATTTCTAAGGTCCGGGCGAAAATCGCAACGTGTGAATTCACGTTCCCTTTTAATAACACCACGCCATTTAAAAGTTTCCGGTTAAATTTCATTAACGCGGCAGCGGGTAAATCATTACACACAAGAATAGATGGTTTAACAATCTGTGGTAATTTATCAACACCTAATAAGATATTAACAATCGTTTGCCCGATTTCTTTTACGTCGGCGGCCCGGGCTTTCATATAAGCATCATCAAGCGATAAGAACATCTTCGATAATTCTTCGGCAGCATTAGTGACCGCATCTTCCGCGACTTGCTGTTTAGCAATATTCGCGCGAACTAAATCCTCAAAATCAAGGTCTTCCGCCATTAAGCGGTGAGTCTTAAATAAATCAGCTTGTTTTTCGCCCAACTTTTCGGTTGCTTCAATATAAAGTTCAGTAAAAGAAACAACGGCTTTTTTCCGGGCAACATCAAAACGGGTAAATTCTTGTTGTTGGGTAGTAAAAATACGCTTATGCTCTTCAATTTCATCACTATAAACAACGATTTCGTCAATCGCATATCCTTCAAAAACAATTTTCCCGTTATATGATTTCATAAATGCTAATTAAAGATTATTGTGGAAGGCGTTTTCAATCGCGGTAACGGCATCGTCTTCATCCATACCGCTCACTTCAACAGTGACAGTTTCGCCACATTTAATGCATAAACCCATTAAAGCGAAAATCCGCTTTAAATCAACTGTCTGTCCACGGCAAGATAATGTCACATTACTTTGGAACTTTTTGGTTTCCGCGATAATAATACCCGCTGGACGAGCGTGCACTCCTTGTGGATCATGAATAGTGTATGTAAACGATCTCATGAATAGACCTCCTGATTATTTTTACTTATAAAGTAAAATAATTCTAATTTATTTTAGCATAATTCTTTTAAATAATTAAAGTTTGTTTTTAACCCGCTAAATATGCCTTCGCAAACGCCTCACCGAGTTTTAAATAACCGGTGTTGGTGTAATGCCAAGGTCCAGATAAAGGAATTGTTACACTATCAGCGACATAATGATAATGCTTCCGCTTTTCGGCAATTGCTTGCTTTGCTTCGTTTATTGCGGCAGCGCGATAACCTTCTTCGTGCTTATCATAAATACCGCCATCCGCCACGATTAAACCGGAACTAACACAATATTTGCCATATTTAGTCGTTAAATTATCCAATAAGGTATTCATTTTGTTTTCATACGCACTAGCCCGATCTTCTCTTTGCGCATCTGCTTCGCCTTGCATCCAAATAAAGCCAGTAATTTGAAAAGAGAAATGCGCAGACTCTAATTTCTTAATTGAGGCATCGACATCTTTAACAAGGTTTGTATAACATCTACCATCTTTTTGCCACTGTTCGTATAAATCAGAACTTCCTTCGGCAACTTTAATTAGATAATAGTTTTGACCGCGGTCATGCTCACCTAAATAATGTGCAAAGCCGACTTCTGGACCAAAATGATTCTTATCACGACCTTGCCCAAAATCTACTTTAACAAATTCGCCATTTGAGCTATTTCCATCCCCAATTCCTTCTCGCTGCTCATATGTGCAATCGTAATTAATTTTGACATTACTGTTATCTGTTCGATATGTGTTATAAGCATCTTCGGTAAGACCTTGTGGAAGACTAGGATCAAATAAAGCATCATGCCCTTCCATATTTGATTGACCCGCCATAATGATGACTTTAATTGGTTTATTAGAACAGTTATATAAAGGTAACACTAAGGCAATAGTGCTTAATAATAAATAAGGTAATTTCATATATGATTTCCTCCTAATAGGCCATTTTATAAATTGCTAACATATCTTCATAGGCTAATGGCTTATCACCTGGTAAAACCCGTGTTTTGTTTTTGGAAGCGCGTAACGATAAAGTTTCTAAATCGCTTTCTTTAACACCTAACTCACGTAAAGAGGTTGGCATCTTAATACTCCGATAATATTCTTCTTGGGCGTTAATGGCTTCTTCAACATCACTAGTACACCAAATATCATTCGCGTATTTACTCCAGCGCTTAATATTACTCTTATAAACATAACGCGCCCACGAGCACCATAAAGCGGCTAATCCAGCTCCATGAGCCACGCTTGGATACATACCAGATACTTCATGACCTAATTGGTGCACCACCATCATGACTTTTTTACCCATTCCGGTTAAATCGTTATGAGTTAAACTTGAAGCCCACATCATATTCGCCCGCATTTGGTAATCATCCGGATGATCAATACAAGCTTTTGAAGAAGTAAACGCGGTTCTAATAATCGCTAAAGCAATTTCATCAGTAACTTCATTATGTTCACCCGGCGAGAAATATCTTTCAATACTGTGCATTGCAATATCAACCGCCCCACAAGCGGTTTGATAAGCACCGACTGAATAAGTTAATTCAGGATTTTCAATCGCAAAATCAAAACGATTAAACGCGTGATTAAATCCACGTTTTTCTTGAGTTTCATTATTAGATATGACACAAGATTGGCTCATTTCACTACCCGCTGCTGCAATCGTTAAAATGGCTGCTTTATGAAGCGTTGCTTGTGGTTGTTTTTTGCCGTTAAAATAATCCCAAACATCATCTTTCGGATTAGCGATACCGTTAGCGATAGCTTTCGCACTATCTAAAACTGAACCACCGCCAATTGCTAAAACAAAATCAACACCTTTTTCAATGCCAAGTTTAATCCCTTCTCTTACTAGTGTAATATCAGGATTTGCTACTACTCCGCCTAATTCAATATAGGCAATGCCTTCTTCTTTTAGTTGGGTTTCTACTTTACCTAATAAGCTATTTTCTTTAATCCGGTTAGAACCATAATGAATTAACACTAATTTAGGATGATAATCCTTAATTAATTGACCAGTTTTAGCTTCTTCACCTTTTCCAAAATAGATCTTGGTTGGGATTGAATAAATAAAGTTTTCCATCTTTTTACCTCCGTAATAAATAAACGACTGTCTCCACGTGATATGTCATTGGAAACATATCAAATGGTTGGACAACTTTAATCATATACATATCCTTTAGGATTGCTAGGTCACGCGCTAAAGTATTAGGATCACACGAGACATAAATAATCCGTGTCGGCTTTAAACGCTTCACCGCATTTAGGAATTCTAAACTGCTACCTTTCCTTGGTGGATCCATCACTAAAACATCTAGTTTATCTAAAGTGTTGATATAACGCGCCGCGTCATCGCAAATAAATTTAATATTGTTAATGCCATTGGCCTTCGCGTTCTTAATCGCATCTTTGACCGCACTCTTTTCAATTTCAACACTTAAGACTTGTTTAACGTTACTTGCTAAACTCATGCCAATTGTCCCAACCCCACTATAGGCATCTAATAAAACATCATCTTTCTTTAAGCCAAGGTTTTGTTTGATATAGGCATAAAGTTTTTCAGTCGTGATGGGATTAATTTGAAAGAACGAACTCGCCGATATATGAAACTTAATATCTAAAAGTGAATCGACGATATAGCCTTTTCCATATAAGACTCTTTCTTGTTCACCAAGGATAACATTTGTATCACGTTTATTAATGTTTTGGACAATTGTGGTAATTTCTGGATTCGCTTTTTTAATCGCGTTAATAAAGTTATTCCGCGAAGGAAAGGAATCACAACTAGTGACTAACACTAACATAATTTCTTTTTCATGATAAGAAGTACGAACTAACAAATGCCGGATGATACCCTTCCGAGTATCTTCGTTATACGGTTCAATCTTAAAGTCTTCCATAATCGCCACCACCGATTGAGCGATTTTATTCGCTCGCTTATCTGCAATCGCGCATTCGTTAATCGGCACAATATCATGACTCTTTACTTTGTAAAATCCCGTTACAATATGATGGTTTATCATCTTCACTGGCATTTGAGTTTTATTTCGGTAATAGTAAGGCGAATCTAATCCAATACACGGATTTACTTTAACGTTAAGTTTCGCAATTTGTTTTAACGCTGCCGCCACTTTTTCTTGTTTATAGTTGAGTTGCTCAGGATAATCTAAAACTTGAAAAGCACAACCACCACACGCCGTCGCAACTGGACACTTTGGTTTGATCCGTTTCGGTGATAACTTTAAAAGTTTTTTAATGGAAGCGTAGCTAATACCCGCTCGCTTATAATTAATGATTACTTCTGCTTCTTCGTTAACTAATAAGCCTTTAACAAAAATTACTTCTTTATCGTGATGAATAACGCCTTCGCCTTCATTAGAATAAGAAGTACATTTGCCATGAATAATCGTGCCTTGTTTTAGCATATCATTAAGCTTTCCATTTAAATTCTTTTTCAGGAATATCGGTCTCTTTTAAATAATATCGGTAGCAATTCGCTAGGTGGCCTAGGTCTAATGCTTGGTAACCTAAATCCGATAAATCAGCCGCTAACACGGTAGCAGTAGGTCCAGCACAAATAATAAATAACACGTCTTTATTAAATGCTATACATTTATCATATATGGTCTTATAGGCGTCAAAAGCACAGTCCTTCGGACAATAGATGTATCGTGGACGCTTTATATTACCAAATATGCGTTTATCAAATACAAAATGGCCATCCTGAGGAACAACAAAAACAACTTTACGCTTATTCCAAATCGATCGGAAATCGCTTAAAGAAACAACGCTAAAAGCTTCAGTTCGTGAAATATTAGCATTAGCGTATTGCTTTTGCGTAAAGTATTTACTAATTTTCCGATAGTACTTGAGCCAAAATCTATCAACATAACTATAATTCTCTATTGGTTTACTAATGAAGTTTAACCCAGCATGACATTGTGGTATTGCAATCAATAATTTATCAGTCGACGGTCTATTTAAAATTTCGACTAAACGTTTTTTTAGTTCTTGGTTTTTGTTTTGAAAATATATACTCTTACCTAAGATTAATTTAAATTCGCCATCACCTAATCGACTGATACTGGCGCCTTGTTGAAGTTTTTCGATGGTTTCTTGATACGATAAAATTTGTGGATAAGAAGACTGAATTAGTTTTGACATTTTCTTTGGATTATGCAAAAACGCCGACAACTTTGCGTCAAATTTTTGGTAGATTTTAAATAATTTTGGAAATTTATTCTTGAGTGTAGTTTTAAATGCACGCATTCACAAACTATATCCGTTCGATATCCGCGAAATCAACATCGGTTGGTGTCGAGCGGCCAAAGAATGTCGTCTCAATGCGGCAGACACCAGTCACCTTATCAATTGATAAGATCTTACCTTCAGATCCCGCGAGCGGACCATTAATGACGCGGACCATATCGCCCACGTTATAACGAGAGTACATCGTATTATCAACACGGCCCATTCGCTTTAAGACTGGTTCCATGTCTTCACGGCTTACTGGACTTGGCTTTTGACCACCACCAGAGCTACCCGCAATACCAGTCACCCCTGGAGTGTTACGCACAATATACCAACTATCTTCGGTCATAATCATTTCGACAAAGATGTAACCAGGATAGAGGTTCTTCTTCTTAAATTTGGGTTTACCTTCTTTATCCACTTTTTGTAAACCAGTCTTCTTATCTCTTTCTGGCTCATCTTGTTCGGCGACGATAATGTCAAAGATAACATTTTGTAAACTTAAGGATTCAATTGTCCGTTTTAAGTTATCGGCGACTTTATTCTCGTGACCACTATAGGTGTTAACAATATACCATTGCTTTGTTTCGTTGATATTATCCATAATTAGATTCCCCATCCTTTAAAGGCGTTTTGTAATTGTTGAAGTAAAGTACCCGCCGCTAAATCTTCTAAAGTTAAAAGTAAAGCAAAGAAAACAGAAACAACCACTACCGTTAAAATCGTGGACACTAAAGAATCTTTCTTTGGCCAACGAACACGTTTTGCTTCTTTGACCACTTGGCGAGTGTATTGAACTGGACCAACCATGCTCTTTTCCTCCTTTACTTACTCTCTTTATGGATTGTATGCTTTTTGCATTTCGGGCAATACTTCCGAATACTGAACCGCTCGGTACTCCCTTCGGGGCGAGTGGTTTCGTAATTACGTGATAGGCAAGTTTCGCAAATCAAAATAATCTTTTTTCTCATTTTAATTATACCTTAAACTATCAGTTTAATAATCATAGCATATTCTTTTACCGGTGCAAGTAGTTATTGTTTGTCCCTTCTTTGACTATATTCACAGCCACAATAATTTTGTTGATATAGACCATAATGATCACGAATCTTTTGCCCCTTGAGAATCCCATCATTCTTCTTAAAGTCACTATAGAAGTATTTAGTGTGTTTAAATTCGCTTTGTAGCTTCTTACCAATTTCGTTTAAAACTTGTGAGTCTTTTTGTCGAGAAATAGTCATCACGGTTGTGAAATAGTCAAAATGATTATCTTCCGCGTATTGCCACGCTTCTTTCATCCGCTTTGTATAACAAAGAATACATCTTTTACCGCGTTCGGGTTCATCTTTAAGAGGTACTAGATCTTTCATAAATTCTTCGTGATTATAATCTTTAATAATTAATTTAACATTAGCCTTGTAATCACGATTAAAATCACTCACGAATTTAATCAATTCTTTTCGTCTTAATTCCCATTCGCTTCTAGGATAAATATTGGAATTATTATAGTGAAGAGCAACATCAAAATATTGAATAAGATAAGTTAGAGGATAACAAGAACAAGGTGCACAACAAACATGCATGAGTAATGATGGACGATGGGTAAAGCCTTTAATAATCTTTTCGCCCGCTAAAAAATAATTAACTTTCTCCATATTTATATTTTAACCTAATGCTATAATATTGGTAGTTTTATGCCAAAGATTATCATAGATAATGTGAGCAAAAGTTATGAACCTAATATCCACGCTCTTTCGCGTGTTTCTTTAACAATTAAAGATGCTGAAACAGTCGCGTTAATGGGTCCCTCTGGATGTGGGAAAACTACCTTGCTTCGTTTAATTGCCGGCTTAGAATTACCCGATGAAGGAAAGATTACTATTGATGGTGAAAGTGTTGACATTAAAACCAACCAAACACCAATGGCGAGTATGCTATTTCAAAAAAGCACTCTATACCCTCATTTATCCGTATATAAGAATATTGCTTTACCTTTAACCACCATCCGACCCAAATTAACCAAAGAAGATATTGCTAAACGGGTGAACGCCATTGCGAAACTTACCGATGTTACTCATCTATTAAAACGGAAACCCAATGAATTATCATTAGGAGAAAGACGGCGGAGTGAAATCGCGACCGCTTTAGTGCAAAATCGCCCGATTCTTTTAATTGATGAATTAAGTAATGCGTTAGACGCTAAAGCCCGTACCGCTCTTCGTTCCTTAATTAAAAATATTATTAAAAAGAATAAGATAACCACCATCATTGTGACCCATGATTTAGTGGAAGCTCGTGCTTTGGCGAAGCGTATTATTAAAATGGAAAACGGCCGTATCAAAAGCGGTAATCGTTAATTAATCTTGTAATCAAAATCAACCTTCACACCGGTTTCTTTAATAACATCTTCAAGAATCTCAATACCTGGTTTAGCAACATCCGCGGGTAGATGAGCGTCAAATCCCACCACCACTTTGGCTTTACTTTTGGCAACCATCTCCCAAAATGGCGTAAAGGGATATTGGTAATAAGAATAATATCCCGCGATCATTCGCTTCCCGTAAATTCGTGCGTGACATAAATTGATTTCTAGCGGCATCTTACACTCGATTGCCGTATCAATTATCTTTTTAGCGCATGCCTTTTCCACCTCGCCCCAATGATATGAAAAGCCCATAAATAAATCCGGATGCGCCACATATTTAAATAAGCCTGTCTTCATGCCTAAGATTAAATGCTCAGTATATTTTTTGACCGCAGTTTCAGAATCAAAATCCATGTACCAACGAACACTCATATCTTCTAGATACATATGTTGGCCAAGAATTAAATAATCAACCTTATGGGTCGCTAGTAAGTCACGATAATAATCAAGAAACTCGGGCATGTATTCGCATTCAAAACCAACATAAACATTTAGCTGCTTCGCGTACTTTTTCGCTAAGGCGCGAATTGATGATAAATAACCATCTAATTCATAACCCGCCCCACGCATTCCGGGTTGCGAATAACCAGGTAAAATCACGTGATCAGACACGCCATAATTCTTTAAACCAAACTTAAGTGCAGCCTTAATATAATCTTCGTCACTTCCTTTAGCGTGACCACAGCGATAAGTGTGGGAATGATAACAATAATTAATCTTTGGCATAATAGACTTTCTTTAAATATAAGCCTTCCGCTGGGGCCTTGATATTAGTAATCTTTCGTGGTCCTTTAAAGATGTTCTTTAATTGATTAAGACTTTTCTTTTTACTCGCCACCATCACCATTTCACCCACGATATCACGAACCATATAACGCATAAAGGCATTACCAATTACGGTAATAATAACTTCATCCTTTATTTTCTTCACTTTAATATCATAGATTGTGCGAATAAAGTTCTTATCGTCCCGTTCTTTACTAGTGAGATTTTGAAAATTATGTTTACCAATAAAGAGTTTAGCGGCATCTTTTAATAACTTTAAATCCAGTGGGTCTTTAATAATCATATGGGTTCTTGTATAGAAAGGACGATCCTGACCTAAATAAAGTTTATATAGATATTCTTTTTTAATCGCACTAAACCGAGCGTGAAAATCATCACGCACTGGTTTTAAGGATTTAATATAGATATCTTTTGGTAAGAGACGATTAAGCGCATACACTAAATGTTTAACATCCTTAATTTCTTTCTTGCTGTCAAAGTGAAAGGTCTGCGCGTAAGCGTGAACACCTTTATCAGTTCGTCCTGAACCAATAATATTAATCTTCTCGTTTAAAATTGAAGAGAGAAGTTTCTCAATTTTTTCTTCAATACTATTTTTACTTGGTTGAACTTGCCAACCAACATAATTCATCCCAAAGTAACTTGTAGTTGCTAGATAACGCATAACATTACTATATACCAATTTTCTATATTTATTTATAAATATATTAATAAATTCGCGTCTTTAGATGCTCTTCCTACGTATATAAAGGTAGGAGGAATTTTATGGATAAATATCAGAGTGAATTCATGAATGCATTAAAAGTAATGGAGATTTTAAAAAAATGTCCACTAGATGTATTTCTTAAGGTGTATTATAAAGTTAAAGGAACACCCGGCAAGACAGTGATGAAAAAGAAGACAAAGAGAATAACCATGGCTCAGTTAGTCGAAAAGATTGATGGGCTTAGTAATGGCCTAAATAGCTTAAGAAGCGAAATGAACGCCGGGTTTAAACAAGTTAATGCGCGGATTGATGGCCTTGAAACACGGATTGATAGAATTGAAGCGCGTCTAGACTATAACGGTCTTAAGAAGTTACCAAACTAATGGGAAAATTAATTTAATAAAATCGAACTTCATTGCCGTTAAAGTAATGAAACCAGTCATAAATAGAGTGACTAAGATTAAACAAATTGTGTCCTTAGTTGACCAATGTAATTCCCGGTAATTAGTGCGAGTGCCACGTGGATTATAGCCACGCGCCTCCAGCGCGAACGCTAAATCATCGCTCATCGCAAACGAAGCGACAAATAAAGGAACAATTAATGAGGTGATACCTTTAATTTTCATCATGAGGCTACCATGTTTAAAGTCCACCCCACGACTTGATTGAGCTTTATAAAGTCGTTCTGTTTCTTCTAATAAAGTTGGGATAAATCTCAAAGCTAAAGAAATTGTCATCGCAATCTCTTCACTCGGGAATTTAATTTTCTTTAACGGCCGCGTAAACCAAGAAAAGCCTTGGGTCAATTGTTGCGGCGTAGTGGATGAAGTTAATATCATCGCTACCGCTAGCATCTCCATTAAACGAATAATAATTTTGCCCGTTTGTAAGAAGGATTCTGCATATATATTAAGGTTACCGATTTTACCAATTATATGAACACTATGAGCGGGTGGTAAAAAGATATTAATAATCATGAGAAGAATAATTAAAATATATAAGCTCTTCAGTTGCCAAATAAGGTCGCGAATCCTGACCTTACTAATAAACATTAAAGCCACAATCACCACTAAGTTAATCCCGGATAAGGTAAACATCATGGTCCAACTACCATAGCTTAAAAAGATGGAAACCATGAGCATAATCATCGCCATAATCTTTAACCGCGGATCAAGGCGATGAATCACGGTATCATAAGGCACATACTTACCAAGAATCCGTTTATCCATGGCGTTTTATCTCCTCGACGAGGGTTGTGACATCCTTGACCCGATTTAAGTCAATCTTTTTGCCTTGTGCGATTAATTGATGAGCGAAATGATAAACATTAGGTGTCGCTAAATGATATGGTTCCACTTCATTTTGTAATATTGCTTGTGGGGAACCAATCTTTTTAATCTCGCCATCATCCATTACCACAACTTTACTCGCGTACTTAAGCACAATATCCATATCATGAGTCACAAGAATAATTCCCACGCCTTCTTGGTGAATCTTTTTAAATAATTCCATCAGTTCACGTTTACTCATTTCATCTAGTCCAGCGGTCGGTTCATCAAGAATTAAGACTTTGGGTTGATAGGCTAAGACACCCGCGATTGCCACTCGTTTCTTTTCGCCACCACTTAAATCAAACGGGGACCGTTCATAGAAAGATTCATCAAGCCCCACTAACTTTAACGCCGCTTTGGCTTTCTTCTCGTAGTCTTGATCTTTTGGATGAAAATTACGAATTCCAAACTCGACATCTTTTAAAACAGTATCAGCGAATAATTGGTTTTCGGGGAATTGAAATAAGAAACCAATCTCGCTTCTTAACGCTTGTAGTTGTTTACGGTGAGCACGTTTCTTAGGCGTATTAATAAATTGATCAATTTTAACCGCTCCATCACTTGGTGTTAATAATTTATTAATTAATTGGGTTAAAGTGGATTTCCCTGAACCCGTCTTACCAACAATTGCAGTTACTTCATTAGTGTCAATCGCCAAATTAACATCTTTTAAAGCGTCCACCCGGAAGATTGTTTTTAAGTTATAGCTAAAGTTAACATGCTGAAAATCTATTTGCATAACTTCTCCACTAACTTATGAGGTTGATATTCGTGTTCTTTAATTAAACCCGCCTTCATTAAGGCGTTATTTAATTCCACGATAAAAGGTGTCTTTAAACCAAGACGCTTTAAAGTCGCTTCTTCCTGAAAGACTTTTGCTGGTGTGTCATCTAAAACAATCTCACCATAGTCTAAAACAATCACTCTTTGACTATGAAAAGCCTCATCTAAATCATGAGTAATCCGAATAATGGTTAATCGGGGATGCTCTTGTTTAATTGCATTAATTAATTCACTAATTTCTTGTTTACCCTTTGGATCAAGCATCGCAAGCGCTTCATCAAACACAATTAAATCGGGTAGCATCGCTAAAATACCCGCTAATGCGACCCGTTGTTTTTGTCCACCACTTAAATTTTCTGGTGCTTTGTTTAATAAATCTAAAACGCCAACTTTCTCGGCGTAAGTTTTTATTATCTCTTCCATCTTTTCGTGTGGAACACATTGATTCTCTAAACCAAAAGCAATGTCATCCGCGACGCTAACACCCACAAATTGATTATCCGGGTTTTGAAATACAATTCCGGTCTTCGCCCGAATTAAATTATCGTTCTTGTGATTAATTTCAATACCGTTAAAGAGTAGCCGGCCGCTTCTTGGTTTTAATAAAGAAATGATTAACTTTCCTAAAGTCGATTTACCCGAACCATTATGACCAATAATGGCAATATCTTCGCCCGGATTAATCGTGAGATTAATGTGCTTTAAAACCTCTACCGATGGGCGGTAACTATATGTCACATTTTCTAATTTAATAATTGGTTTCATTCTTTAGCGTTTCCCCTATGGACAAAGATGGAAGTTCCACGAGTATCTCAGTAATTGAGAAAGTTATCTAGCTTATTTAACTTGGAAGGTAATGTCTCTCCCTTGGTATTGACGAATCTTCACACCCGCGAGGCGTAGAAGTTTTTCGCTCGCTTGGACGCCGGTCGTGTCTTTATATTTATTCGATAAGTAAACAATTTCTTTAATCCCGGTTTGAATAACCGCCTTCGCACATTCATTACACGGGAAAAGCGTGACATAAAGAGTGCAATCTTTTAAGGAATGACCACCTTTGGTGTTTAAAATCGCGTTAAATTCCGCGTGACAAACATAAAGATATTTACTATCAAGACCTTCGTTTTTATTCCAGGTTAATTGACTTTCATCACACCGCCGGGGCATGCCATTATAGCCAATTGACACCACTTTTTTATCCGTGTCGACAATACATGCACCAACTTGGGTACTTGGATCCTTACTTCTTAAGGCGCTTAGTAAAGCAATCCCCATAAAGTACTCGTCCCAACTAATAATATCTTTTCTTGGCTCAGTCATAAGTAGTTTGATTATATCATAAATAAAATTTATTTATGCTAATGGATGAGTTCGAGTAACGCGCTCATATCAAATAAGGTTAAAACTTGGATGGCCGCACCTAGATACGCGCCTAAGTAGAAAAGACTATAAAGTTGTTCACAAACATTATCCCAACGAGCGCTCCGTGAGCCAATATGGGGGAAATAGAATAAGATAAGTGGCACTAAAACCATAATCATCCAGCTGTTACCTAAACCTAGAACATTATTAGGCATTAAGAAGTGGAAACATAAGTCTGCGATGACAATCAAAGTAATAATAATTGATGCATACACATTCTTGGTAAACGAAAAGCGTTTTGAATAAAAGTAAATCGTGGCGACATCTTTCCCATAACGACGAATGCAATAAACTTGAAAGAAATAAGTT
The DNA here is from genome assembly GCA_024408565.1 of Bacilli bacterium. Taxonomy (GTDB): domain Bacteria; phylum Bacillota_I; class Bacilli_A; order RFN20; family CAG-826; genus UB1719. The sequence continues at coordinate 87,173 of JAKSUW010000002.1, read as the reverse complement.
GTATACATGTAAAGTAAGGCGAATAAAGAAATAGCAAGACTACCAGTCGAGAAGGCGCAAGTCAAAATATACGGGGCATTTGTCATTGGTGAAATAACATAGGTAAAGATAAAAGAGAATATCAACACCGCGGTTGGGATTAAACTACAACATCTAAACTTAACTAAGGATGAATGAGGTTTATTTTGGAAACGCGCTGGCGTAATAAACAAGAAATAGAAGATGACGAAGTAAATCGTTAAGTTCCAGAAGATATTACCCGGTAGGTATGTGGCAATAAAATAGCCGAGTTTAGTCAACATATTTTGTGTATTAGCAAATTCGCGCATAAAGGTAGAGTAGAGTACAACCTCGATTACGTAGAAACCAAGACCATAGATAAAGTACCAGAAAATATTAGTCAATAAATCGACCCGATTCTTTCGGGAGAATACATCGAGACGCAAGAAGAAGAGAAGCGTGGTTCCCGCGATAAGCATATTGCTTGATAAATTACTGATTGCGGTGATGGTAGCGTTGGGAACAATCATACTGATGTTAAGCTGCCAATAAACGGATAGGTTAAGGGCCACCGCGAATAGTAAGATAATGGATAAACCTAAAAACCGCAAAAGGAATTCTGGGAAAATAAGCGGAACTTTAATGTCGTTCACGTGGCTACGCCCAGGCAAGGCAAGACTAGAGGCCGAGAAATTAATACCCTCTTTACTATTTCCTGAAGCCATATTGACGTTTTCGGAAATCTCTACCTTTTTGTTCGCTGGAACTGCAAAGGAGAGGAACATAAGAGCATTAACAAAAGCAAAAACCAAAGCACTCGATAAAGTCATATGAAAGCCTAATCGTAAATTCAAAATGTAATTACGCGAAATCACGCCAACATCATCAATCACATCATAAAAATCTTTATACTGTAAATAATGGAAACTAGGTAAATAATCATTATTATATTTCTCAATAAATTGCGGTAGGAGTTGCTCCATACATATTCTTAATTTTTCATAATGTTTGTCGCCAACTTGGGCAATATTATCTGAACGAGTGGCTCTGTTGTAGCGAAATGGTCTTAAATTAAATTTACCTCTATCCTCAATTATGCAGTTAGCGGAAGGAACAGTAATCGCACCAGTCATATTCTCTTCAATGTAGGAGATGAACACAATTTTCTTTTTGTTATAGCAAGTCACTTCCATAGTAATCGTAAAAGATGGGTCGTGTTCAATTTCGTTCGATGATTCTGGCGTAGTAAACTTACAATAAATATTTGTATCAGCGGCATTAACTTCTTTCTCGTAAAGAATAGTTTGAATCTCGCCATCTAGTTGTATCGTACGATAGTCTGGTACATCTAATGTAAACGTGTACCCTTCCTTAGGAATGTAATAATAATTATCATTAAACGATTCACTATAGCCTTGAGTACCCTCTTTCATTATCGCTTCACGGAAAGTAATAAAATCCTTGCTCCAGGCTTCGCGAGGAGCACGAGCGTTTCGGTTCGCATAAAAAATACCGAGGGCTAAAGTAACGACACTAGCGCCAATGGCAATTCCGCAAACTACTCGAAGCCGCCGTGAGTTAGCGAGTTTACGAATCCGAATAATATCTTTTTTCTTCTCAAGATCTTCTTTGATTGGTTCAGAATAAGTCGAGTTTACCGTAAAGAAGTTTTTCGGAAGATGATAGTGATCAATAAAGCGTTGTTGTAATTTTTTTGGCACATCTAAATAACCGTTTTCGATTAACTTTAAACGGAGGCGGTGTATGTGCATTGAATGAGCCGCCCGTTTTAAAGTTTCGTGGCGGTCGAGTCGTGCCCGGTATAATAACCGATTGATTGCGTAAGACTTTTTCGTGTTAGCCATAGTTATTTACTGCGTAAATATTCTAATGCAAAATCTCCACTAATTCAGTAAAATCGAAAAGCGAGAGAATTTGGTTAATCGCTCCAAGATAAGCACCTGCGAAAAAGAGAGCGTATAAAGCCAAGAATAAAGTGTCTAATTTGTTACTACGTTTACCTAAATGTGGGTGATAGAACATAATAAACGGTACTAATAAAATGATTGCCCAGTTATTACCTAACATTAAAACGTTATCGGGCATTATAAACCGGAAGAGTAAATCAATTAAGAATAAAACCACGATGATTGATGAAGCCATAATATTTTTAGCAAAAGCGTAGCGACGAGATTCAAATATTAAACTAGCGTTACTATCACCATATTTATGCCGATAATGAAGTTGTAAGAAATATATACCATATAAATAAACAATCGCGAATAAAGTCATGAGTACGCCTTTAGTAAAGAAAATAACGGAAATAAAATACGGTGCTGGTGCAACCGGCTCAATAACGATTTTGTAAATTAGTGCAAACAGTAAGAAGAGCGTTGGAAGAAGGCTCAATAACCGGAAGCGTAATATTTTCGCGGGTTGATTCTTATACTTTTCTGGTGTTGAAAATAAGAAATAGAAAATCAACGAGTAGAACATCAAGTTCCAAAGGATATTGCCAGGTAAGAAGGTAGTAATAATCACAAAAAGCGAATTAAAGATATTCGCGGAATAAGAAAATTCGCGCACCGCAGTCGTATAAAGAACAACTTCAACTATATAGAACGCTAAGCCACCCATAAAGAGAATAAAGACATCACTCGCTAATTCTTTTTGGCTCTTTTTATGATAGATATCAAGTTTTAAAAAGAAGAAGAGAGTAATTGCCGCAATAAGAATATTACTCGATAGGTTTTGTAGACGATCAACTCGCTCTGGCACACTAATGAAATCAACGTTTAGTCGCCAAAAAATTGCTAAGTTTAAACTCACCGCGAATAATGCTAAAATCGCAATCCCAATAATACGCAAAGCAAACTCTGGTACCACTAATGGCACCCGTGTATCGTTAGGGAGACTACGCGATGGTAACGCGATAGCTGCGGCAGAAATTTTATCATTACTCTTATTGATTGCGACTGTCGCCTTCTTACTACGTCGAACCGTCATTAAAGATAAACCAAGCATACAAGCCGATAACGCTAAAATAAGCGCGCTATATAAGGTCATATCAAAAGCCAAGCCGACATTTTTAACATACGCCTTTGAAATCTTTTGGATGTCGCGTAGTAGATCATTGATATTTGTGTACGCCCAGCCTTTTTTTGCTAATACATTTCTGCTATAAACAGCAAACATACCGGGAAGGTTACTTTTAATAAAATCGCTGACTTCTTGATGAATTAAAGACCCGGGGAGCGCTTTTTTTAATTCGCCATTCACATCGGTATAAAAGAATGGGCGGAGATTATATTCATCGTTTTCGATAAAACATGTCGCGGCAGAAACACTAATTTCATCTGTAACATAATCCGTAAACGCGATGATGTGGTTATTGTAACAAAGGACTTGGAACACCGCGTTAGCCAAGGAATCATTAATTCCTTCATCTGGGATATAGTAATCAAACCTAAAATTAGTATTGGATGAATTATTATCGTTCCCATAAAGAGCGGCCGTAACCTCTAAAGTATGTCCCTCACTATATTTCTCTTTTTCATATACATTTACATACCGATGGTCGAACAAAACGAGATCGCCACTATCTTCATAGGTGTCTTCATCGTTCATGAATTTCTCATGGAAAGTCGTAAAGTTTTCAGTCCACGGTGCTCGCGGATGAATATAAGGTTCATAGTTTAAATAAATACCAACACCAAGTGTTACCGCGGTTACCACCATTAAACCACCTAAGACCCATTTAGTAGCCTTATGGGTTAAGACTTTATTCATTTTACTAGGCTTAGTTGGTTTTGTTTGTTTATCTTTAAGCGGTTCAACATAGTTAGAGTGCTTAGTAAAGAAATCTGGTGCTAAACCGTAGTATTTAATAAACTTCGGTTCAAGTTTTTTACTAACTGCTAAATAACCTTTTTCGATTAAATTTAAGCGAATCTTGTTAATCCCAATCCCGTGCGCTGCCACCTTTAAAGATTGACCACGTTTGACACGTTCTTGGTATAAGCAAAGATTAACCGCCGGTAAATTATTCATGATCGTTAAAATAGGCAATTCCAATGGTGTTGGGCCCACAATGGCAGGTAATTGTACCACCCGCGTAGGTTTGATAAATACGCTTAAAGCCACGCGCAGTTAACTTCGCTTTCACCATCTCGACAATCTCCTTTTCATCATCGAGACTAGAGTAAGTAATCGAGGCGCGTTCTAAATCTGGATGATTAAATTGGGCTAAGGTGTCGTCAATATAATCCGCCACAACTTTTTGATAAAGCCCCCGGTATTTTTTACCTGGTGCCATCTTGCCATCACTCATAATAATCTGGGGGCAAATATGGAAGATATTCGCACCAAACATCGCGAGTTTTGAACAGCGACCACCTTTATAAAGATAATCTAATTGTTTGATGACAAAACTAATTTGAATTGATGGGATCCGGGCTTTCACTTTCTCCACTACTACGTTATCGTCTAAGCCCTGCGTAATTAGGTCGTGCGCGTAAAAGGCTAAGAGAGCGATTCCCGTCGAAAGAGAACGAGAATCAATGATATGAACTTTACCATTAAACTCTTCCGCCGCTAGTAAAGCGTTACGATACGCGCTTGATATCTCACTTGATAAAGATAAATGAATCACCGCATCATAATTCTCTAAGAGTTTTTTAAAATGTTCTTCGTATTGAAATTGATTAACCGCACTCGTCTTGGGGAGCTTATTATTTTTAGCCACATAATCAAAGATGTCTTGGTTACTCATCTCTCCGTCGAGTTTAGCTTGATCACCTAAAATAACTGAGAAGGGGACGATATGGATATCGTATTCTTGAAGTAAGGCGGGAGTTAAGTCAATGGTTGTTTCCGCCGAAAGAGCAATTTTCATAATTATTTCATTAGTCCTTTAATATATTCGATTTCCGCCTTAACATCTAAGCGCGGAAAAAGCTGTGCACCCTTATTCACTTTAAATTTCTCAATGACCCCCACTTTCTGGATACTTTGATAGTTCCGTAAGCTAGTGGGAACATTTAATTGATCTAAAATTTCGTTGGCTTTATGTACTAAAACTGGGGAAAGAAGAATCGCCGCGACATAAAGTACATTCGCTAAATGCGACATCACTGCGGCGAGTTCATCTAACTCATTTTCCTTCGCTAATACCCATGGAGCGGTCTCATCAATATACTTATTCGCCCGAGCGACTAAGTTCATCGCATCAGTTACTCCTTCAGTGATTTGTAAATCATCGAAATGAATCTCGTATTGCTTAATCGTGCCTAAAATCATATTCTCAATTTCGGTGTCAAATTTCGTGACACCTGCTTTGTAAGCAGGGATCTCACCATTAAAGTATTTATTAATCATCGAAACAGTCCGGTTTAATAAATTGCCTAATTGGTTCGCTAAATCAACATTGAGTCGTTCCACAAATTGCTCCGGAGTAAATTCACCATCGCGGCCAAAGGTGACTTCACGCGCTAAATAATAACGAACCGCGTCGACACCATATTTCTCTACTAATGGGTAAGGCGAAACCACATTACCTTTTGATTTAGACATTTTCTCATCTTTAATTTTTAATAAGCCGTGCACAAACACCCGATCAGGTAAACGAAGACCCGCACTCATCAAAAACATTGGCCAATAAATACAATGGAAACGGGAAATATCCGCCCCAATGATATGAATAATCTCGGTCTTCTCGTCTTCCCAGAATTTTTTATATAACTCTTCTTTCTCGCTTCCATAGCCTAACGCAGATAAATAGTTCGCTAACGCATCTAGCCAAACATAAACCGTATGTTTTGGATTCTCTAAAACCGTAACGCCCCAATCGTTACTGGTCCGTGAGACACTTAAATCTTGTAAACCCGGCTTAATAAAAGTGTTTACCATTTCGTGCATCCGACTCGCGGGGAAGCAAAGCTTGGGATTATCTTTGTACGCTTTTAAAAGCTCATCAACGTATTTAGAGCATTTAAAGAAATAACTTTCTTCACTTGCTTCATGCACTGGTCGATGGCAATCCGGACATAAGTGTTCTGGACCAGCCTGAATATCAGTCCAGAAGGCTTCGCATTCAGTACAATACCAACCTTTATAGGTGCCTAAATAGATGTCGCCCTTCTTAAGCATATTAGAAAACATCGTTTGAACGACTTTAATATGGCGCGGTTCGGTGGTACGAATAAAATCATCGTTACTAATTTCCATTAACCGCCAAAGCTTTTGGAAGCTGGCCACAATCTCATCAACGTATGGTTGCGGTTCTTTGCCCGCCTTCGCGGCGTGTTCTTTAATTTTTTGTCCGTGTTCATCCGTTCCGGTTAAAAAACGGGTTTCAAAACCCCGTAACCGTTTATTACGGGCTAAGATATCACAAATGGTCGTGCAATAGGCGTGACCGATATGGGCGTTACCACTAGGATAGTAAATAGGGGTGGTAATATAGAATCTTGTCTTCATATGAGAAAACTCCTTTTCTAACTATTTATATATTATATAAAAGAAAAGCGGCCTTTGCCGCATTTCTTATCTTTAATTCTTTTAGAATTAGTTGGCCTTACTCTTTAAACCGTACTTCTTATTGAAACGGTCCACCCGGCCAGCGGCTTGAACAAATCTTTGTTTACCCGTATAGAAGGGGTGACAATTGCTACAAGTATCGACCTTAATTTCTTTTAAAACGGAACCCGTTTCAAAGGTGTTACCGCAAGAAACACAAGTCACCTTGCAACGTTGATAATTTGGATGAATGTCCTTTTTCATAATCTTTCTCCTCCTGCCTTGGATCACCAGCGGACCCAAAGAAAGTGTGCCTTAAAACAATATCACTAATGGAATTAGTTTGTCAAACAATTACTAATTGAAATTATTTTCGTAAAATAATATACTAATACCTACATGAAACATTTAAAGCTTCTTTTAAGATCATTAGTATCAAACAACGCTTGCGTTGAGGCCGCGAGAACCCGTGAGAAGAAATACAATATCATCGCGGTTGTCTTTGCCTTAGTTGCTCTCTTTTTCTCGGTTTTACCGATGACAGTGACTAATCTTCAACAACGTGGTAGCGCTTGGGTCAGTTCCGAAATTACTTACAACTTTAAACCTGGATTATATAATTTTTGTTACACTGCCGAAAACGGCGGAGCCAAAATAACTATTAATTCCGACAAAACACTAACTATTTCTCAGGGTAAAAACGTATTTGTAGATGGCGAAAAAGATGTTACGCTGAGTGAAGACGAGAAAACTCAAGTAACTTGGAACTATACTAACGTAAAATATTACCATTATACTAATGGAGAAGACACAGAATATGACTCAATTAGGTGTTTAGAAGTTTACGACTTAACTGAAGACAAGGATGATAAAACCTTTAATGATCATGTCACCGCCTTGTTAAATAACACTAATCCGTGGGCTAGTGAGGATGAAGAACACCCAGAAAAAAAATGGCTCCAGTATAAACAAACAAGAAAAGAGACTACTGAAGACTTTGGCGATCCAGTTAAATTAGCTCGTAGTACTTCTTGTATCTTCTTTGGTAAGAAGAACATCTATGGTTATATCTTCCAACGTGGCAATAGTTCCATTATGGGTTCCGTTGGTGGCGACTATTTAAGCACTCCAAATGGTGATCTTTTTGAAACTTTAGGAATTTATGATGCTTTAGCAACACTTGACCCTGCAAAAGTTGCTGATAAGTGGATTCCGTTCTGGGATCAAGTCTATAATGTTACGCGTTGGAATGGCGCTTGGCGTTCTACTGGCATTATGATTGGTGTGAACGTTGGTGTCTTACTCTTTATGGGCTTAATGGTCTTCTTATTAACCCGTGGTAAGAATAACCCATTCCGGATTTATAGTTTCTGGGATTGCCAAAAGATTTCTTATTATTGTTCCTTAACAGCCGGTCTTATTGCTTTATTTGGTTTCTTATTAAAACCATTAGCAATGATGATGTTTGTCTTAATCTTAGGTGTCAGAGTTATGTGGTGTAGTATGCGGACATTAAGATATACACCCGCGCCTAAGTAATTTTAGTAAAAATTAATCTACCATTAAAAATGTTTCTTTAAAACATTCATTGCTGACGAGTAGATGACAAATAATTACTACTCATATTTCGCCCATGTAAAATTAACATCGCCCATTCCTGACACAATAGTCCAAGTTGCTCCAACATTGGCGTATCCCCTCTCCCATTTGCTAACGTAATACCACGCATATCCTTCCGTTTCTGTCGGCCCTTCTGGGAATTCAAAGGACTCGCCAGGATGAACTTTGTCTGTAATAAATACCGTCTCCCCATCTGCTTCATAAAATGTGAATGTGTATTCTTCAACAGGGTGTTCTTTCCATTCGAACTTATAATCACGTAATCCCGATTCCGTTATTGATAAATCCAATACAGTACCTGGATTATAATATTCGTCCAAATCTTCACTATACCATTGTTCTGAATTAGATCTAGATGGGTGTGCAGGGAATGTAAATGTGGGACTATCTATTGTAACGGTTTGAGTGATACCGGCAATTGGTTCAGAGCCGCCTTCCTCATAGAATGTCATTTGGAATTTATCAGGCATCTCTGGAAATGTAGGCGACACCTCTTTGTATGTGTAAGTTTGAGTCATTACAGCATCCATTTTCATCGCTTCACTCATGTCAAACACAACTTTTTCAGCTTTCTTTTCGTTAAACTTAATAGTCATGGCTGAAGGAATCGGCTGTGGATACTCAGGGATGACAATGGTGACATTGCCAGTGAATACTCCACTAGCAAACTTAAACTTATCGTAGCCAATTCCCTGGTCCTTAAGCATCTTCCAAATATTTTCATCAACTGTCGGTATTCCGAATTCATCGGCGGTAGCTCTATTAAACCCGTATTTATCATCTTTTTTGTCCAATCGTGATGCTTTATAGTACGAACTATCATCATTTTTCTTTATAAAATCTTCAACATATGTCGTAGTCATTATATTTTGAATTAAAATAGAATGATAAATCGTAGGAGAATATTCTACTTGATGCGACATATATTCGGTTCCGGCAAGACTCACTGTCATTTTAGACTGGAGAAATTGGACAGGTTTCTTTCCAGTTTCGGCATCATAAAATGACAAAGCTCTTTCAAACTCAGTAGCAGTCACGAAACCTTCAGATTGACTATTACCGCCACAACTCGCAAGAAATGGAAGCACTAGTAATGGCGCGAGAAATAATTTCATCTTTTTCATAAGGTTACTCCTTGTATAACTTTAATATTATAACATAATATTTAAAAAACTAGTCCCCATAATCACTACCCCGTGACTTATCTTCGACAAAGATGCGGAGGGGATCAAGAATATCAGTAATCTCTAAATATATGTAATTAGGCAAATCAATAAAGGGGTGTTCGATATCTAAAGTAAAGAACACTCGTTTATTTTTGATGACGGTTTGGTTAATCGCGTTAATAATCTCATCGTAGCGTTCAGGATATAAGCTCTTGAGATTAGATAATTGAGTATAAAATGCACCTTCCATAATAAAGCGTGCATCCTGATTTAAAATATAGCCTGGACATAAATAAGACTTCGAATCATTGTGCTTAGGATATTGTGACCACTCAGGATAATCCATATATTAATCTAGGCTTATTTGGTTACTACTTGTTTATGTGGCTTAATACTTGCTTGATATTTAGCTTCGTATTGTTTGGTTTTCTTTGTCAAAATCATCGTAATCGGTAAGACTACAATTTCATACACTAATTTTAAGGCGGTAAATGTTAGGATAATGCATAACACTTGCCAAAAACTATTAACCGTATCGCCATATTGATTCGTAAATAAATAAAGTAACGGCATAAAGATAGCGCAGTCAACTAGTTCACCTACTACACTCGATACCACCGCCCGCATCACAAATAGACCTTTACTATCTTTCTTTTCCGCTTTTCTTTTAAAGATAGCGAAGATAATGCTATCCGTCCAACGGCCAACGATAAACGCTAAGAAAGAGGCAAATAAAACACCTAACGCACCAATTTGTTTGCCGTCTTTTAGAAAGCCAAAACCCATTAAATCAATTAAGCCTTTTTGGACAATTTCAAAACTTGATCCGGGGGGAACCGGTAAGACGGCCCCAATCATTAAAAACAAAACAAAAGTTAAATTCGCGGCAAAAGTTAACCATACTGTTCTAATCGAAGCGCTAAAACCATAGCACTCACTGATTACATCGCTCACGATATAAGTAACAGGATAAGTAATAATACTAGCGGCGATTAAAATTGGGAATCCTTGAACTTTTAAGCCAAAAAACGGCATAGAAAATTGGGCTAAAATTAATGATAAAATTACCATTAAAGTCGAAATGGCGACATACGCTAAAAACAATGTAGAATGTGAACGATGAAAAGGTTCATCGCCCCAAAACATTGATTTTAATTTAGTTAAAACTTTTTGCATATCATTATTATAGTTTTTGCTAATAAAATAACAACATTTTTAGAATTAAGAATAATTCTAACCGCCTATTTATGGTATTTCTCGTGGTGATTAATTTTAAACGCGCGATAAAGTTGTTCTAACACAATTAACCGCGTCATCTGATGAGTAAAGGTTAACTTTGATAAAGACAATGTGTCATTCGCTCGTGAAAGTAGTGAATTAGATAAACCAAGTGAACCACCAATCACTAACACTAAATTACCACGGGCTTTGGTTAATGTCTTATCAAGCCATACCGCTAAAGCTTCGCTTGTGTATTCTTTTGCGTTTAGTGTTAACGCGACAACATAATCACGCGCATCTATCTTCTTTAATAAATATTCGCCTTCTAATGTTTTCGCGTTACTTTTGGTGTCGTTTTCTTCTTTCACTTCAATGATTTCCATATGCGCGTATTTACTTAGACGCTTAAGATATTCATTTATCGCGTCTTTTAAATATCTTTCTTTTAAGGTGCCCACTACTAATAACTTAATCTTCATAACCACCCTTACACGCGCTAAATTGTTTCGCGACCGTAATTAATAAATGATCTAATGCAACCCGCCGCTTCTTTAAAAACGCCACGCATGTTTCTTTCGCGAGTTCATAAGTATTTGCTTCCATGGAGATATGCGCTAAATAGACTTGTTTCGTATTCCGTCCAATCATCTCACTTAAATATAAAGCGCAGTCTTCATTACTTAAATGACCAAACTCCGACATAATCCGGTCTTTGACATACGTTGGACGATGCGTCTTTAATAACATCTCCCGGTTGTGGTTTGATTCAATAATAAAGTAGTCAGCGTTTTTCGCTAGCTGCATATTCTTTTCACTAATAAAACCAGTATCGGTAATATACACTAATTTTTCTTTGCCATTTTTAAAAATAAAACCTAAAGGGTTGTGGGCATCATGACTTAACGCGATGGGAGTAATACTTAATTGCCGAAAGCGAAACGGTTGATATGGTTTAATAACATGGTAATTATTCGCAAAATATGTATTCTCACCACCATAGATATCAATATTATTGATATTTTCGAGTCCTTTCGTGTGGTCAGTGTGTTCATGCGTTAACAAAATAAAATCTAAATCATCTAAGGATAAATCAAGTTTCGCAAGATGCTCGACTAATTGTTTTTTCGAGATCCCAAGATCAATTAAAATATGGACCGCTCCATCAGTAAGTAAAGTCGCGTTGCCTTTTGAACCACTCGCGAAAATATAAAACTTCATTATTCTTCGTCTAAATAATCCGCACCGAGAATTTGTTTCTTCCGTTCGCGGTATTCTTTACTTACATCCCGGAACCGAGAATATTCTTTTTCAAACATTAAATCGACGGTCCGATCACTTTCGCCGTTTCTATTCTTCGCGATAATGACATGGAGAATCGGCGAATTCTTTTTCATTTCGTCTTGGTTCGCTTTCGCGTTTTCTTCTTCGACTCGCTTTTGGGCAACCGCGACTAAATCACGACGAGCTTCGGGTGACATATCTTTCGCTTTTGCTTTCTCGCGTTCATGTTTTTCCACTAATTCGTTACGACCATAATCATCCCGGTGGAGAAGTAAAACAATCTCCGCGTCTTGTTCAATCGCGCCCGATTCACGTAGATCACTTAAACGGGGTGTTCCACCTTCACCACGGTCTTCAACTTTCCGGTTGAGCTGACAAAGTAAGACAATGGGGATATTTAAATCACGCGCTAACTCGTGGAGAGAACGGGTGTAATCTTGAATTTCGAGTTGCCGTGAATCATAACGACCCCGTCTTTTCGCATCGGAGGCAATTAAACCAAGGTAGTCGATAATAATTAAACCTAAATCCGGTTGTTCGCTCTTTAATTTCCGGGCTTTCGCGATAATATCGTAAATCGTTAAGGCACTTGATTCATCGACGAAGATTTTTAATTTCGCTAATTTCTCAAGGTTTTCGTTAATCGCCACTTTTTGTTTCGTTTCAAACTTGCCGCTTAAAATATCCCGGCTCTTTACATCACTTAAGTTAGAAAGTAGACGTGAATAAAGCATAACCGCACTCATTTCCATTTCAAAGATAGCCACGGGTACTTTATCTTTCATCGCCGCGTTTAAGGCGAGTTGTAAAGCGAAGGCGGTCTTACCTAAACCTGGTCGGCCAGCAACAATAATTAAGTTTTGTGGTTGTAAGCCATTGGTGTAGTAGTTTAATAAACCAAAGCCCGTATCAACACCAGTCCAATCGCGGTCTTTCCGCCGCTCCGCAATGGTGTAGATTTGTTGTTGCACTTTATCAACAATTTCTTTACTACTGGCGAAGTTAGAGATCTTTCTTTCTTCACAAATCTTATCGATTTTCTTTTGCACTTGGCCTACAAAGGCAGTGTAATCATCAATATCGCGTTTAAGATAATCTTCTTCGATATCTTTCATGGCTAAAAGGAGATTCCGAAGGTTCGCATTTTGTTTAAGAATCGCGTTATATTCTTTAACGTTATCAGGTGATAACATTGATTGAGTTAATTCATAAAGATAATCAACCCCACCAACATCTTCTAAGGCTTTTAAATTCTTTAATTCTTCAGTGACTGTTTGAACATCCACCGCGTTGCCTTTCGCGTTGACGTTAATAATGGCTTGATAAATCTTCCGGTGGTTCTCATCAAAGAAATCTTCCACTTGCAAAGTGGATAAAGTTTCATCACAAGCGGATTTTGACATTAAAACTGAACCGAGAGTCGCTTTTTCGGTTTCGGGGTTATGGGGTAATTTCGCGTAACTTACGGCCATCTTACTTCTCCTCACTCACATGCACATTCACGGTCGCAATCACGCCTTTAAATAGTTCAATCTTTAGGCGTGAAGTTCCAAACGCGTTCACCGGATACTTATCAATAAATTTCCGCTTATCAATTTTAATCGCGTGTTCATCAAATAATTTCTTTTCGATTTGAACGGGTGAGATGGTTCCAGTCATTCGACCATCGGGGGCTGCTTTCGCTTTAAATTCTAAAACAATATTCACTAGTTTCTTCGCATCTTCTAAGGCGTGTGCCTTATTTTGGTTAAATGCTTGTTCACGGGCAGCGTTTTGTTGATTAAGGATGGCTTGCGAAGTCGCGGTTACTTGCACAGCGAGTTTACGCGGCAACAGGTAATTCATCGCATAACCATCACTCACGGTGACGATTTGATCTTTCTTCCCTAAATTTTTGACGTCGGCTAAAAGGATGACTTTCATTATTTTTCTCCTTTAACCACGGTCGCGGTGGCTTGTTTTAAATAGTCTCTTAAGATTTCAAGTAATAAAACTTCGCCTTCATGAATGCTCTTGTTCTTTAAGGGGACGGCACCCGCTGAGAAGTGACCACCGCCTCCCATCTTTTCGGCTAAGAGTTGAACGTTAATCGTGCCATCACTCCGACAAGAGATGCGGGATTCATCTTCGTTCACCTTACCAATAACAAACGCAGCATTGACACCTTTCATTTGCATACATTGATTAGCAACCTTCGCTAAGGTAGCGGGTTCCACAATGTCTTCTTCGCTAGCCATACAATAGACAACACCGACATGGGGCGTCTTTAAAGTTGAAGCAATTTGGGTAATTAATGAATATTCTTCAAATTCATCTTTTAAGAAGTCATCCGCTTGGGCGTTATCCGCACCAAATTCTTTTAATAACATACTAGCTTCAAAGGTCCGAATACCAGTCGTCTTGGTTTTAAAGAAGTTGGAATCAAGGAAGATACCCGAAAGCATAATCGTCGCGAAAGCAGGGGGGATCTTAATATGTGGGTTAAGCGAAGCGTAGTGGATTAATTCACTAATTAATTCGGAAGCACTAGAGGCACTTGGTTCAATATAGGTAAACACAGGATCCTCCACGAATTCTTTGCTCCGCCGGTGATGATCGATAACCACAATCTTATCGGCTTTATCTAAGAGCTTAGGTGCTAAGGAGAGACTCGGCCGGTGGCAATCAACTAAAATCACTAATGTGGTACTCTTAACTTTATCAGCCGCTTCTTTCGGCGGAATAATCATCTTGTTAATTTCTTCACGAGTGAAGGAGTTAATAAAGGCCGCGCGGGCTTTTCTTTCAATCATTTTTGGATCATAGACAATGCGACATGGTTTTTCTAAATGATCACACATCGCCTTAATTCCTAGACAACTACCTAAAGCGTCCATATCGGCATCCGCATGGCCTAAGACTAAAACGGACTTCGCTAACTTAATACTCGCAATTAAAGAGTCCGCTAAAACCCGAACCTTCACTTTGTTTCTTGTCTCAGAGGCTTCGGTCCGTCCGCCATAGAAAGCCAGTTCCGCTCCATAACGCGAGACCACCGCTTGGTCACCACCACGGCTCATCGCAATATCAATCGCATCATTAGCCATTTCGTTTAATTTATTAACATCCGGGAAGTCATAGGCAAAACCAATTGATAAAGTTGGTGGCGTGACTTCTTTAGCGCCAATCTTCCGGACATTCTCGATAATGGAGAATTGGTCTTTAAGCATTGATTCAAGTGCGGTAAAATCGCACACCGCGAAATAAGCATCGTTCCGGAAACGTCTTAATAAAAGCCGGTGCGCTTTCGCGTATTCAAAGATTTCGTTCCGGATTTTACTAATCGTGTCATTACTATCATCGCTACTATCCGCGACATCGGATAAGTTATCGATAATAATTAAGCCCACCACTGGTGCTTTTTCTTTCGCGTAAGTGGTCGCTGATTCAAGTTCAGTGATGTCTTTAAAGATGTAGAGTTTCGCTTCTTTAAGGTATTTGACTTCGTAGCAACGGGAATTATGGTTAATCCGCACCATGAAGTTAGGTGCGGCGTTCTTTAATTCTTTTAAGCGTGGACTCCACGCAAAAATATTTTCATCAAGGATTTTAATCCCCCGACTATGGAATAGTTCGTTGGTCCATAAGACGGTATCTTCATCATCAACAATTGCTAAACCAATCATGCCAAAGTTATAAGCTTCTTGGATATCGCTACCAATGAGTTCGGCAGCGTGGAGATCGCTCTTTTGGCGGAGATAATATAAATGCATGATGGTAAAACCAAGTGCAATGATATTAACCGCGATAACTACTAACACCGCCGCTAATGCGTTTAGCCCAGTAAAGACATCTTGAAAATTAAACCAGTTAAAGTGATAAAAAAGGGATAAAAAGGTAATGGCTAAAAGTTCCGCTACCGCAAAGATAGTGAAGTAAATACGAATTCGCCGATACGTTCTTTTCATAAGGGGGTAATTGCTATTATACCCTAGTATTTCTTTTTAGTAAAAAGAAAACAAAGATATAGCGTTATTACCGCATTAAACGCATAAAAAAATAGCCTACTGAAGTAGACTATTTTTCGTTTTGCCGTTTAATTAGTCCGCTAAGTAAGGTAATAAACCCATATAACGCGCATTCTTAATCGCCTTAGCGAGTTGGCGTTGATACTTCGCGGAAGTGCCTGACATGTAGCTAGGCATAATCTTCCCGTTTGGCATAATAAATCTTTGTAAGAGATCCACGTCTTTATAATCGATAAAGGTGATGTGGTTCTTCTTAAAGTAGCATGATTTCTTATGTGGTCTAATTTTCTTAAATCCCATATGTACATTCTCCTTAATTTAATTTAGAAAGGTAAATCATCATCGACAATGTCGACACCCTTCATTTCTTTCTCTTCGGGTTCGACTTGGTTGATGTCATCTTTCGGGGCTTCCGCGTTATTCTTCGCGCCTTTTGGCTCTAAGAATTTCACCGAATCCGCGACGACTTCTAAGGCTGAGGCTTTAGTGCCGTCTTTTCTTTCAAAACTCCGTTGGACAATCCGTCCATCCACTCCGACGAGTGAACCTTTCCGGACAAACTTACAAACGTTCGTGGCTTGTTCACGCCAAACGGTGACGGGAATAAAATTGGTATTTTGTTTCCCTTCCGCGTTTTTGCTCCGGTCATCGACCGCAAGCGTAAACGAAGCGACGGCCACGTCGCTATTAGTTTTTCTGAGTTCCGGGTCACGCGTTAAGCGACCCACTAAAACTACACGATTAATCATTGAATTTTCCTCCATTGCTTTTAATTACCGTGTGCAACAGTAATTAGATAACGAATCACATGTTCATCAATGCGAACTAACCGAGAAAATTCATTTAAAACGGCAGCGTCAGTTAAGACTTTTAACACCACGTAGTAACCTTTCTTTTGGTCTTTGATTTCGTAGGCAAAGTCTTTGACTCCCCACTCGTCAACCTTCGTGATTTTCGCTCCGTTTTTCGTTAGAATTTCGTGAAGTTTGCTAACTTCTTTCTTGCGGGCAGCGTCATCAAGATCTGCCTTTAAGATGTACATAATCTCGTACTTTTTCATACTTTCCCTCCTTTGGACATCTGGCTATTATTAATATTTATTAATAGCAAGAGAGCGAGCAACTAACTTTTAATTGCGTGAGTAGATTATATAACAATGGTTATTAATTCGCAAAACATAAATGTGAATAGGTAATAACTAAACTTTTTTACTGACCTCCTATTTATATATACGTAAAGGAGGCCAAAAAGACGCGAATATTTATCTATATTTATTCATAAATATAAAATTTAGTTAAGGAACGCTAATTGGGCGTTTTGGATGCTGTCGTTATGGACAGGTGTTAGTTTAATAGCAAATCCACCATTATGGTTCATATGAATGCTAATCCCTTCTCCATAGCGCACTTTTACAGTGTTATAGTGGACCGAGCGAGTGTTCGCCCCATCGGTGTAAATCTTAGCCTCATAGGTTTTATTCGGGTCTAAGAAATCAAGTTTAATTATTTCGTTTTTCGCGTAGCTATTAAAGCCGCCAACATAATAGCGACCATCGCGGCTCTCTCTTGCGACGGTTAAACCTTCGTTTACATTGCCGCTTAAATAATGAGTGTTCGCCCAAACTGTAGGATAAGCATAATAGTAATCTTTGAGATTATCATCAAGGCCATCGAATTCTTCAATTGAGCTTGCAAAACAGGTTAACCCTGATTCAAAGGCGACTGGATACGCTAATTGTTGTCCCATCGTGGTATCACTCCGACTCGCCGGATAAATATAAGGAGTGAAATCAGTCGGACCAGTTAAAGCGCGAATATAAACTTGGCAAGCGGAATTCTCGGTATAAATATGGTTCGTCTCTTCACCCCAAACGCCTTCGCGGTTAATGACGTTTTGATAATGACGACGTTCACCAGTCGGCTTATTCGCCCCGTGAAGATTGGCAATCATTTTATGTTTTAATAAACATTCGTATAAGCGATTTTCGAGATCAATCGTGAATTGACTTTCACTATCAAAGAAGTCAGCTTTCACACCAACAAAGCCCACATCCTTAAGACTAGAAATTAATTTTTCCATTTGTTCATAGTTATTAGTTGGATCATTAAATTGACCAACATGAATCCAGGCAATTAAACCAATGCCTTTACTTTTCGCGTACGCCATTACTTCTGGTGTATAATCGCGGAATCCTTCTGGACCGGGGATTGGGAACTTCCCGGGGAAGTGGTCGGCATATTCACTAACATAGCCTCGTTGTATTGCTTCTTCAGTCGTAACACGGTTAGGCCAACCTTCATCAAGAATGTAATATTTCCAGCCCATCCGCGCAGCTAAATCGATTTGATTGCGAATAACATCTTCGCGCCCTTGATATTCTTGAGCATCAGGCGAAGTATTTACTCCGCTCATCCAACTCCAAGAAGTAACTCCTGGTTTCACCCAAGAGAAATCAGTCGTCATATCTTGGGCTGGCGCTAAATTTTCAATCATTGTGGTTTCGACCATCGTCTTTTCTGTGCCAATCACAAAGGCCCGCCAAGGCGACGTGAAATTATAGTGCGCACGTTGATAGCCAGGCTCTGTATTCATATAGTGATAATAATCTTGAGGTGGAACATTAATTTTATACGCCGAACAATTATCAGTCGAATAGATTCGATTAACCATTGAACCAGCATAAGAACCATCTAAACCCGCTTCGCTCATTACTACGCTCGTGTTGTTAACCGTCTTAAATAAGAAGGGCATTAACATACCGTTTATTTGAATACCAGCCGGAACATTCATTTGTCCTGACTCTTGAGGTTTCGTACCACTATCAACATATGTGCCATCCCAATCTGGATAAGGAGCGGGATTACGTTCAACATAATAAATTTCTTCGTGTGAACCACTATATTTATGGAAGTTTCGCGATTGTTGGAAATAAAGTAGGCTATTAGGATCTAAATGCATTTCGGTGGCTTCACCATTATTGAAGGTAAAGGCGGTGACACCATCACCAAACGAATAACGGAAAGCACAACCATCGTTATAGGCTCTTAATTCAATAGTAATAGATTTCCCTTTGGCGTTTTTAAATGTTACATCTTGTGTATTATAGTCATTAATGTATTCACTATATTTACCACTTACCATTGAGTATGTTTCATGAATATGTTGAGCGGTCGTCTTACTTTGTAGTGATAATCCTTCTGTAAAATCAAAAGTCTCAGCATCTGTTTTATTAACTACAGCTTTAAAACCGAGTGGCGAAGCCCGGACAATCGCTTCTTGTCCATGGGTGATTGAATAGTAAGGTGCACCATCAACTAATTCCACTGTAATGGTGTTACTACCATCAGGCGACACTAATGATGTGCGCTCTAAACCATCATCATTAGTTAATATCCCGACAATTTGACTCACGCCTTGATATTCGAAGTTTAACTCACCTTTGCCTTGCTCTTGCCCTCCTATGTCTAAAGCAATAACATCTTTACCACTAACAATAAATGATGGTTTTGCCTCTTCTGTTAAATAAATTTTTAGATCATCATCATTAGAAATATCATGCACATTGCCCTTATAATCTTTATAAAGCGCTTGATAATTTAACGATTCACCAGGTTTAAGATATGGAGAGGCCGCATTTAAATCAAATTGATATGGTTTACTAAGATCGAAATCAGGGACATATACTCTTGGCATTACTAATACTGGATGACATGAACTGCCTGATTTTCCTTTTTCGTCCACCCCGGTAGTTTTGAAAGTTAAAGAGGTAGTATTTGGTTTTAATGCAATATCAATAAAGCTTCCTTTTTTAATATTAATTGCTGGGTCTTTTAAATTTTTTGTTGTTGAAAAACTAGAAGCCTCATTTTCAGTTACTTCAAATTTTAAGGTTGGATTACTGTCGGTACTTTGATCACTGGAATTGCCAAAGAAGGCAGTGAAGCGACGATTAGCCGTACCAGTGTTTGGTAGATTGATAGTGTATGAACTAGTACCTTTATCTTCTGTTCCTGCTTCATCTTTATCAAAGGTATGTAAGCCAAAACCGTGTTGGAAACGACGACTAATCGGATAGTAATTGTCGTTATTAAAATTCGCTTTATAAACAGTCTCAAGTTTTAATTGAGCAGATGGAGTGGAGTTACGGTGGACACCACGATAATCAGTAACTGTATCTTTATTAATTTCGTAGGCGTCAAGATCATAATAATTCGCATACAGCCGAGGAGTCGCGAAGATTGCGTGGCTATCCGCGTGATTCCCATCATCAATCATCATAATTGTTAACTCTTTCGCATCTACTGGAATAGTAACCGCAACATTGATCGCTAAATCAAGTGGAGTTAGTGCTCGCGGACTTTCATATAGGGTTTCATTATCTACAACAATTTTTAATTTAGCCGCACTACTAGTGTCACTAACATTCGCGTTAATACCAAAGATACCCGTTAAACGAGTTGCGCCCATATTAGTGATATTGTAAACAACTTGAGCGTCTTTACCCGCATGGAGAATAATACCTTTTTGATAGACAGTGGCAATATTATTTTCTTTATCCGTTAATAAGGCTAATTGGTGGGTACCGCCGGTTGCAGTTAATCCAGCATCAACGCCTAAGAAGTTATGTTTATCACTACCACTAACAACTTTTGATGGTTGTAGATCACTTAAATAAACATAATCAGCAAATTCCGGTTCTTTCTCATCCTCAATCACCGGTGTTGCTGGTTGCCGTGGGTTATGACCGCACGAAGACAAAACTAAGACGCCCGCAACAGTTAAAGCGCCTAATAAAGTAAAATATTTTTTCATATTGATATTTTACTATAAAAAGAAGAATTATTCTTCTTGAACGTTTAAAGAAAGTGATAAGACCGTTAACGGAGCGAAGGTATAGGCAACCGTATAAGGAAGATCTGCGAACGCTTCATGAACAATGCCTGACCAAATCGCTCGCACCACAAACACTAAAATACAAATGAGGGCGGCCAGACAATGAGCGCTTTTGCCCCAAGTAAAAAGCGATTCGTTTTCGTAGTTAGTGTAAATCTCAAGAATATAAACTACTAAAGCAAAGACAGTTAATAAAGAGGCTAAAAGTTGCAAAGTAAAGCCGGTAACTTGTAAACCATAATGTTCGATTTCTGTCTCTTGAATAATCGCGACTAGTTCATTGGCTGATTCTTTCCAGAATTCTAACGAATCAACTGCAAAGATAACTAACACCAAAGCGGCAAAGAGTCGCCAATGATTTTTAATTAAAGCGTAACCTAATACCACATAGAGAGTTGCGAGAATGAGAAATTCTAAAAACGCACTAGTGAGAAATCCGCTTTCTTGACAACGGATCACAAAACCAACGAAGTTTGCCACTAGTGTGACAAGCATCAACGGAAAAAGACAATACCATGCCTTTAAGTAATGAAAGATTTTATTCATATAGTTCCTCTTTATTTAATTATATCTTTGTTATAATTAATTCGTGAATAAAATTCGTCAAGCCTTACTCTACTCTACGATTATCTTGCTCCTGCTCGGACTTATTTTATTTGTGACCGGCGCGAGTTTAGGTAAAGCTCATTCAGCGAGTTTTCCTTTGATGGCCGCTGGAGTCATTATTTTTTGTTTAGGTTTAATTGATCTCGTGTGTTTTATCTTCTATCAGATGCGTTTACATGATAAGAAAAAGAAAGAAGAAAACCGGATGAGTCGCGATTAACCGATACTATCTGACATATCTAATTTAATTAATTGATTTAACTCTACCGCGTACTCCATCGGGAGTTCTCTTGAGAACGGGGCAATGAAGCCCATGATAATTAATTGGGTCGCATCTTTTTTACTCATTCCTTTACTCATTAAATAGAAGAGTTGATCTTCGTTAATCTTGCTCACCGTCGCTTCGTGCTCGATAAAACTTTCGTTATTTAATACTTCGTTATTGGGAATCGTGTCACTCTTAGATATTTCATCCAAAATTAAAGTGTCACATTCGACGTGACTCCGTGAATTAATCGCGTTTTTGTGGTGACGAACCGTGCCGCGGTAATTAGCGACACCACCTCCACTCACCACTGATTTAGAAATAATGGTTGAGTGCGTGTTAGGTGCTAAATGAATCATCCTGGCACCCGCGTCTTGGTATTGACCTTTACCCGCCACGGCAATTGAAATACAAGTACCGCTCGCACCTTGCTCTTTTAAGATACAAGCCGGGTATTTCATATTCACTAATGAACCGATGTTACCATCAATCCATTCCATACTACCGTTTTCAAAGACACTCGCCCGTTTCGTGACTAAGTTCACAATATTGGTGGACCAGTTTTGAACGGTTGAGTAACGACATTTCGCGTTTTTTAAAACGACAATTTCGACGACCGCTGCGTGTAATGAATCTTTACTATAAATCGGCGCGGTACAGCCTTCAATATAATGAACATCCGCTCCTTCATCCACGATAATAAGCGTCCGTTCAAATTGTCCTGATTTCTCATTGTTAATACGGAAATAAGATTGTAATGGTTTTTCTAATTTCACACCTTTTGGTACATAGATAAACGAACCACCGGACCACACTGCACCATTAAGGGCGGCGAATTTATTATCGGTATAAGGCACTACCGTATTAAAGTATTTCTTCATAATCTCCGGACACATTTGTAACGCTTGGTCCGTTGATAAAAAGATGACACCTTTATCTTCAACTTCTTTAAGCATATTATGGTAAACCGCTTCACTATCGTATTGCGTGGTGACACCCGCCAAATATTTTTGTTCCGCTTCGGGAATCCCGATCTTTTTAAAAGTATTCCGAATCGTTTCTGGGACATCTTCCCATTTTCTTTCAACTTTATCACTGGGACGAATAAAGTAAGTATAAGAGGCAAAATCTAGTTTTGATAAATCAGGGCCAAACTTTGGCAAAGGCAGACGCTTAAACGCTTGGTAAGACTTTAAACGGAAGTCTAACATCCATTGTGGTTCGTGTTTTAATCGCGAGATTTCGCGAATAATTTTTTCATTTAAACCTTTAGGCGTTTTAAAAACAGCGGTATCTTGATCTTTAAAACCGTATTTATATTCACGTGTGAGATTTAACTTACTTTTTTTCATGTTTATGATCTAATAAATCCTCAAGGGCGTGGGCGCCAATGGTTGCACATTTGATTCGGGCAGCTTGTTTAGCGGTATTAATAAAGGCAATGGCTTCGCCTAATAAATCCTCATCAAATTTTTCTTCTTTAATCATCTTAAAATATTCACGAATAATCTTTTTCGCGTCCGCTTCTTTTTTCTTTATCACTAATTCACATAAGATATCAGTGCTCGCAGTTGAAATCGTGCAAGCAATTCCGTCCCAAAGAGCGTCTACTACAATGCCTTTATTTACTTTTAAGTAAACATTAATATCATCAATACAGTTTTCGGATTTACTATGAATACTTAAATAACCACTCTTGGGTGTTTTCTTGTGTTGCGGGTTTTGGTAGTGGTCCATAATGATGGCCCGCATCATATTAGCGTCAAGCGAAATAGGCATCTAAATAATCTCCTTTCTTAAGTGCTTTAATTAAGCGATCGCATTCTTCTTTGGTGTTATAAAAATAAAGTGATAAACGAATCGTTGCCGGTGTATTTAAAAATTTATTTAAGATCTTCGCGCAATGTTGTCCACTCCGCGCCGCGATACCTTGGCTATTTAAATATGTCGCTTCATCTTGAGCAAACACTTTAGTTTTATTAATCGTAATAATGCCTGACTCCGCATGCTCATTATAAATAATAATGTCCGGCATTTTCTTCAATTGAGTTAATAAATATTGTCTTAGTGTTGATTCATATTTTTCAATATTCTTCATGCCAAGTTTCATTAGATAAGTGACGGCTGCTTTTAAGCCATAGATACCCGCGATGTTAAGTGTTCCTGCTTCAAACTTCATTGGCGGTGCTAAATATTCCACTGCCCCACACATATCAAAACGTGAGTTCATTCCTCCACCTGTCATTAAGGGATCCGTCTTATCTAAAAGAGCAAATTTTCCATACAAAACACCAATGCCGGTTGGTCCACACATTTTATGCCCCGAAAAAGACAAGAAATCGACATCTAAATCTTTCACATCCGTGTAGCGATGTGGCACTGACTGCGCTCCATCGCAAACCACGATAATTCCATGGTGATGCGCAAATTTAGTAATCTCTTTAATCGGCACTAAATAGCCTAAAACATTCGTCACTTGGGCAATCGCAATAATCTTTGTCTTTTTGTTAGTCACTTTTTTCACATTTTCTAAGGTTAAACGACCTTCTTTATTTAAAGGAATAAATTTAACTTTCGCTCCCGTCATTTGCGCCACTTTATACCAAGGTAAAACGTTACTCGCGTGTTCAGCTTCAGTTAATAAAATCTCGTCATTCTTCTTAAGGTATTTAGCCGCGTAACCAAACGCCACTAAGTTAATCGACATTGAAGCGCCACTAGTAAAAACAATCTCGGTTGGATCCGCGTGAATAAATTTCGCCACTAATTGACGAGTTGCATCTATTTCTTGGTCAACGTGATAACAAAGATCATAGTCGCCACGATGCGAATTTGATGTTTCTTTTGTGTAATATAAATTAATCGCGTCAATCACACATTGTGGTTTAAAGGTCGTAGAAGCGTTATCAAAGAAGGCTAACGGATGATGCTGCATCGTTTGCTTTAGCATTGGGAAATCTTTACGAATTTTCTTCACATCAAACATGACATTTCTCCTCAATAAGATGAGTTATTTTCGTTTGGGTTAATTTATCAAAGTGCTTTGCAATCGGTGTTAAATAGCCATAAACAATCAGAGTTTTAGCTTCCTTTTCACTTAACCCACGCGATTTTAAATAAAACAAATGATCGTCGTTTAAGCGACCAACAATCGCCGCGTGACTCGCTAAGACATCATGTTCATCAATCCGTAAAATGGGATTGGCTTTACCACTCGCTTTTTCATCAAACACAATAATTTTCGCGCTTTGATTGGTGTTACTTTTCTTCGCTTTATTCTTGATATGATTAACTCCCGAAAACACTAAACGGGCTTCGTTTAACGCCACCCCATAATTTTGCATATCCGCTTGAGTATGAGGAGCTTCGTGAATAAAAGAAATATTAAATTCTTTTTGGTCTTGTTCACTCGCTAAACTCGCAAGATGCCAAGTAGCGTTCGCCCCACTTTCATCTAGATTAATGGCGGCGCTCACTTTATTTTTGCCACTTGAAAAATCTGCGTACACCACTTCAAGATTCGCGTTCTTCTTTAAATGAACCGTGAGATTAATAGCGGGCATTTTTTGATACACTGCAAACTTTAAAACTAACTTAGCGTTTTCTTCCACAGTTAAAAAGAGAGAATCTTTAATATCTTTCCCTAATGTGATAGTTTTATCTTCGTTCTTTTTAACGATTAATTTCATTATTTCTTTCCTTGTAAAGCCACTTTAGTCGCACAAGCACCGATACTAACGGTCTTGTTTTCAACTTTATTAATTTCAATTCCTAATTCATTCTTAATCCATTCATAGCCTTCACTATCAATACGCTTAATTAAATCGGGTTTGCCGTCTAAGACAATCTTGCCGTTAACCATAATGACCGCGCGATTAGGTTTAATTAAATTAAAGAGTCGCGCGTAGTGGGAGATAACTAATAAGCTCATCCCCGCTTGGTGTTTTTCTCTAATTGCCTTGGCAACCACGTTAATTGCGTCAACATCTAAGCCCGAGTCAATTTCATCTAACATTGATAAACGAGGATTAAGTAAATTCATTTGTAAAATTTCGTTCCGCTTCTTTTCACCACCGGAAAAGCCTTCGTTAAGATTCCGATTAGCCATACTAAAAGGAATACCCATTACTTTATAGGCGTTTTCTAATTCCTTATAGAAAGTAAATAAGGACATTGGCTTATCGCGACGCACATTCATAATGTTCTTTAAGAAGTCGCTATTTACAACCCCTGGAACTTCGCTTGGATTTTGGAAGCCTAAAAATAAACCTAATTTGCTTCTTTCATCAACACTTAATTTCTTAATATCTTTTTTATTAAAAGTAATCGAGCCTTTGGTGATGATATATTTTGGATGACCCATAATCGCAAATAATAAAGTGGATTTACCATGACCATTCGGTCCTAGTAAGGCCACATTATCGCCTTGATTGATGGTGAGATTCACTCCTTTAAGGATCTCTTTTTGGTCCACCTTAACGTGGAGATTTTTAATAACTAATTGTTCCATTGCGTTATCTATTTTAGTGCAACAAAGAAAAATGTCTAATTAGATAGTAATTATTTTTGTATAATTAATGTGTATGAAAGCAAATATAACAAAATCCAAAACATTACGTTTTGGTGCGCTGGTTTTAACTGCTGGTGCTTTAGTCACTATGACTAGTTGCGGTAGCAGCAATGTCGATAGCTTATTCTTCACAGTTAAGAATAATAAAGGGTTCGAAGTAACCTTCTGTGATCGGGGTGCCTCAATTTATTCAATTAAACTCAAAAATAAATATATGACTTATCACCCACAAGATAAAAATGTTTTTGTTGGCAACAACTATTATGGAACATGTCTAGGTAGAGTCGCAGGTCGATTCCCTGATGGTAAATTGCGTATTGGTGAGAAAGAATATCAACTCGAGATTAACGAAACCCAACGCGGAAAGAACAACTGTCTCCATGGTGGTACGAATGGTTTAAGCACCAAAGATTGGACCCACGAGGTTGTTGAAAAAAATAAATATTATGAAGTTATATTTAAATATGTTTCCGGACCTGGTGAATCTGGATTCCCTGAGACTTTAAATGTTAAGTACACGTATAAAGTCTATAAAGAAGAAGCTAAATTAGATGTTGTGATGGATGCTGGTGCATCTGGCTTAACTCCAGTTGACTTATCTATGCATACATTCTTTAGATTAGGTGGCGGGGATTTAACGAGCCATACATTAACCATTAACGCTGATAAACTAGCAAAATATGACGATGATGGCTGCCAAACCGTTGTCGGAACTAAAAGCGTAGGCGAAGATCCAAGAGAAGGTAGAGGCCTATGGGATTTTCGGAATGGAAAAGAAATTAGTAAAGAAGATCTTGCGGCAGTGGCAACACTAGATCCAGCTTCTAATGGCTATGACCATATTTGGTATTTTGGTGATAATGCTGAAGCCACTGGACCCAAAACCGTGAATGTTGAATTAAAGGGAAATGGTTACTCATTAAATGTTACGTCCGAAGACTCTGACGCTGTCATTTTGTACGCCAACTGCTGGCCAGTTAAAGGACAAAAAATGAATGCTGGCGAAGAAGATACACAATACGCAGCCATTACTATTGAACCTTACAACTTCTTTACAACCGAACAAAAATCAATCGAAAAGTTATTTATTAATAGAGAGCATTCGTTCTCTCGTCACATCACTTACGAATTTAATCAAATTTAATCAAGTTAGTTAGTTGCCATCTTGACCTACTTTTAAATAAGTTCTCCCAATCTTTTAATTTTTGTTAAAATATTGTTAATATTTTATGTCTTACAAAGTCTTGTACCGTAAGTATCGTCCAACACGCTTTGACGAAGTCGCTGGACAAAAGGCCATTGTGCAAACTTTAAGCAACGCTTTAAAGACGGGTAAAATCGCTCACGCTTATTTATTTTGTGGCCCCCGTGGAACTGGTAAAACCACGATGGCGAAATTATTCGCTAAAGCTTTAAACTGCGAGAAGGGGAACGGTGAAATTTGTAACCAATGTGATAACTGCCAAAGCGCGAATAATGGCGCTCATCCTGATATCATTGAAATTGACGCGGCGAGTAATAATGGCGTAGAAGATGCTCGTTCATTAATTGAAAAAGTTAAGTTTGCTCCAATTAAGGGGAAATATAAAATCTACATCATTGATGAAGTACATATGATGTCGACGAGCGCTTTTAACGCGTTACTTAAAACCATTGAAGAACCACCCGCGCATGTCGTCTTTATTTTAGCCACTACTGAACCTCATAAAGTTTTACCCACGATTCTTTCTCGTTGCCAACGTTATGACTTCGCTAAAATTGAAGAAAGCGCAATGGTTGAATATTTAATGCAGGTCTTAGATAAAGAAGGCGTTGAGTATGATACAAAGGCGTTAACACCGATTGTGAGTATTGCTGATGGCGGAATGCGGGATGCCCTAATGATGCTTGATCAAGTATTATCTTATGCCAACAAAAAAATTACCGAAAAAGATGTTTTAGATTTATTTGGTATTGCCTCATTAGAAGAAAAGATTGCGCTTCTTATTGATATCGCTAATAAAAACACGAGTAGCGTTTTAAATCGTGCGAATTACTTCTTAGCCGGTGGCGTGGATATTAAGCGTCTTACCATTTCCTTAATCGATATCTTAAAAGATTTATTAGTGTTCTATACCACGACTGACACTGATTTATTAAGTGTCCTGCGTGAACAAGAAATTAAAACATTAGAGCCCCACTTCAATATCAATCAAGTGAACGAAATGATTAATATCTTACTTGATGCTGAAAACGAATTTAAGATTGTCGCTAATCCACGTTCACTCTTTGAAATTACGTTATTAAAATTAGTCACCTTAACTCCGACGGTAAAAGATGTCCCACCTGTTCAAGCAGAAGTAAAACCCGCTGTTATTAAAAAAGTAGAACCCAAAAAAGAAGCAGCTCCTCAACCCGCTAAAATTGAAGTAAAAGAAGATCTAGCGCCTTTAGCGATCGATGGAGATATGCATCATCTTGATGATGAGACCATCATTAAGATTATGGTAAGCGGCAATAAAGAAGAACGAATTGACTTACTAGATAAATGGGCGATGACCTTACAATCACTAGCGGCGTCTCCTAAAACTGGTAAATACGCTTCGTTACTTTTAGATGGCACCCCTTATATCATTACCGAACATATTTTGATTTTAAATTACGATTTTGAACGTTTAGCGCATAAGGTGAACATCAAAGCGAATCAAACTAATATTGCCAAAATCGTTGAGGCAATCTTAAAACGTAAAGTATTTGTCTACGCTTTAAGTCGAGGTGAAGAAGTCCGTTTAAGACAACTTTTCCTAAACCTACGACAAATTAATAAACTACCCGCAAAAGAAGAAGTCATTATTAAGGAGGACTAACTATGAACATGCAGGCGATGCTAATGCAAGCACAAAAAATTCAACGCGAGCTCCAAAAAGCCCACGCGGCTTTAGCGAGTCAAGAATTTACCGTTGAAAAAGGTGGAGCGGTCAAAGTAACGGTGATGGGTAATAAAACCGTGAAAGAAGTGAAAATTGACGAGAACGCCTTAAATAAAGACGATAAAGACATGCTTGAAGAAATGATTACGATGGCAATTAACGAAGCCTTCAGTAAAATCGATCAAGCGAAAGAAGAAATTAATCTTCAATTAACTGGTAGAAAAGAAGGACTTGGTATCTAATGCAAGATTTAAAATCGCTTCAACGTCTTATTGACGCATTTGCGCGTCTACCGAGTGTCGGACGGAAATCCGCCGAACGGATGGCGTATGCGGTTTTAGGTATGGATATTGAAGTCGTGGATGAATTCGCGGCGGCTTTAGCCGATATTAAAAAGAAGATTCACCAATGCCCCGTTTGTGGTTTATATACCGAAGAAGACCAATGCGAAATATGTAAAGATAATAGCCGTGATCATCACACGATTATTGTCTTATCTTTCCCCAAAGATGTTTATCATTTTGAATCACTTAATACTTATAAAGGTATGTACCATGTTTTAAATGGCACGATTAGTGCGATTAAAGGTAAAGGCGTTGAAGATTTAAATATCGCTAGTCTCTTAAAACGGATTGAACAAGATGACATTCACGAAGTGATTTTAGCCACCGACCCAACGGTCGATGGAGAAACCACCGCGTTATATATTGCAAAATTATTAGAGGGACGAAATGTGAAGGTAACCCGCTTAGCCTATGGACTACCAATGGGTGGTCATATTGATTATGCAGATAGTTTAACCATCGCTAAGGCCCTCGAAGGAAGGAAGAAACTTTAGTATGTTTATTACATTTGAAGGTGGCGAAGGAAGTGGCAAAACCACTTGTATTAAACGCCTTAAAACACGGTTAGAAAAAGATGGGTATCGTGTTTTATTAACCCGGGAACCCGGTGGCACTCCCATTAGTGAAGAAATCCGGAATGTCATCTTAGATAAAAAGAATACGAAGATGGATAAACGCACAGAAGCGTTACTTTACGCCGCCGCGCGACGCCAACACTTAGTGGAAAAAGTTTGGCCAAATGTTAAAGCGGGCAAAATCGTTATTTGTGATCGTTACTTAGATTCTTCGTTAGCCTATCAAGGTGGTGCGCGTGGTTTAGGTATCGACGCTGTGCTAAAAATGAATATGTTTGCGACTGAAGGTACTTTCCCCGATCTGACTTTCTTATTTGATATTGATCCAAAACTTGGCCTCGCACGGATTGCTAAAAACCAAGCCCGTGAAGTTAACCGCTTAGATTTAGAAAAACTTACTTTCCATCGTTCCGTGCGGAAAACATTCTTATCACTCGCGAAACGCTACCCCAAACGTTTTGTGGTGATTGATGCAAGTAAAACCCCGGATGAAACTTTAGACGCCGTTTATAAAGCCTTAAAGAAACGCTTAAAGAAGAAGTAATGGTCAATCAAGAATATTTAAAAGCTAAACAACCCATTCTTTATCAAACTTTTGCTAATGCAATTAAAAACCATAAATTATCCCACGCCTTTTTACTTGTGGGTGAACACGGCACTCCTTTAAAAGAGACCGCGCTTTATTTAGCGAAGACTTTATTATGTGAGCATCCTTATCCTTTCGCGTGTAATGAGTGCACTACTTGTCGCCGTGTCGATAATAATCAATACGCTGATCTAATTATTTGTGATGGCGAGACCGATAGTATTAAAAAAGATTCAGTTGACCGCATTATGGAAACCTTCTCACGCACCGCGATGGAAAATAATGGGAAAGTTATCTATATTCTCCACTTAGTGGAGAACGCTACCATCGAAGCCATTAATTCAATCTTAAAATTCTTAGAAGAACCAGGTAAAGATACTTACGCTTTTTTAACCACCCAAAACGAATCGCGTGTTCTCCCAACGATTGTTTCTCGTAGTCAACGTTTGACCTTAAAACTGATTCCACGGGAAGAGGTCATTAAGGACGCTAAAGATCTACCAGTTGATGATGTGGAAATTCTCTCCTATTTTTATAACGACGCGATGAGTATTCGCGAAAAAATAAATGATGAAAACTATCTAATGATAAAGGAAATCTTTAATCACTTTATCGAGCATCTTAATAACCAACAAGATTTGTTATATACCGTTGAAACTGAACTTATCCCCAATCTACACGATAAAGAAGACGCTCGTTTTTTCTTTGATTTATTAGCGAGTTTCTTACAAGATGTAGTGCGGGCGAGTAACGGGGAAAAGATATTCTTAACTAGTTATGATAAGATAATTAAAGATTTAGCGACGCGTTTAAAACACCCGACGAACTCATTACTCGAAGTGATGAATCTCCGTAGCCAAATTGATTTAAATATCACCCTCGCTAGTATCTATGAACATTTAGCTATCTATTTAACAAAGGAGTAGTTATGGTGAAGAAATATCTTGTTCCGATTCGTTACACTAAACTTGGTAAACCCGCTCTTTTTGCGACGGATATCGAAGACTTAAAACTTGATGAATATGTTCTGGTTGCGACTGAACGTGGCGAAGAAGTAGGCCGTGTCGCTGGTGAACCAGTTAATATTGAATCTTTTCCGAGTAAAGCCGATTTCTCTTTGATTATTGCACGCGCTAACACCACCGAAATTCATTTATACGAAGATAATATTAAACGCGCCAAGAAAGCATTAAAAATTGCTGAAGAAGAAGCAAAAGCATTGAAACTTGAAATGAATTTCTTGTTCGCGGAATATGTTCTAGACTCAAGTAAAATTATTATCACTTATACCGCCGATAACCGCGTTGACTTCCGTGAACTATTACGTGTTTTAGCCGGACGTCTTCATACCCGGATTGAGTTCCGCCAAATCGGGGCGCGCGATAAAGCAAAAGCCACGGGCGGCATCGGTCCATGTGGACGCGCCTTATGCTGCGCAACGTTCTTAAAAAGCTTTGATGGCATTTCAATTAACCGGGCGAAAAATCAACAACTCTCACTTAACGCGGCGAAGCTATCTGGCGCGTGTGGTAAATTAATGTGTTGTTTACTCTACGAAGATGAAACTTATAGTAAAGAAGCCAAAGCGTTCCCACCAATCGGCTCCACCATTACTAAAGATAAAAAAACCTATAAGGTTTTAGGCTTTAATATTGTGTCAAAAAATATTAAATGCGAAGGGCCAGAGGGCATCGTGTTTATTAACCTCAAGGACTTAAAACAAAGACGATGAAACGGGAACTTAATTTTGATCATAAACACCCAATCCTTTATCTTATTGCCACCCCGATTGGCAATATGAAAGAACTTTCTCCACGGGCCATCGAAATTATTAAAGCGATGGATTATATTGTGGCGGAGGACACAAGGGTCAGTGGCAAACTTCTCGCTCATCACCAAATTAAAAAACCTTTTATTTCTTGTCACGAACATAACGAAACCGTTGCGGCCAAAGAAGTCGTACGTTTATTAAAAGACGGTAAGCAAGTCGCTTATATGTCTGATGCCGGTATGCCTTGTATCTCTGATCCTGGCTATATTCTTGTTAAAGAATGTATTTTAAACGACATTAATATTTCCCCCGTGAGTGGCCCTAACGCTGCACTAGACGCCCTTATTGCCTCAGGCTTAGACACTGCCCACTTTTACTTTCATGGTTTTTTAAGCGCGAAAACCAGTGTCCGTAAAGAAGAACTCCGCCACCTTTATTTAAAGAGTGAAACCTTAATCTTTTATGAAGCACCCCACCGGATTTTGAAAACGCTTAAAGATATGCTCGAAATTCTTGGTAAACGAAAAGCGGTCATCGCACGTGAAGTAACTAAACTCCACGAAGAATTCATCCGTGGTAACCTTGAGGAATTAGTAAAATTAGAACAAGCCACCTTGAAAGGTGAAATGGTCATTATCGTCGAAGGTCATAACAACGAACAAGAAAAATTCATGGAACCAAAAGACATTATTTCATTGGTCCAAAATTTAGAAAACATGGGCATGAGTACGAAAGACGCAATTAAAAAGGCAAGTGATTTGCTCAACTTGCCTAAACGTGACGTTTATAATTTATATCACCGCGCAAATTAAAGGCGATTGGTGAAATTAATTCCGTAATAACTAGAGACTGGCAAAGCAAACGCAATCCCTTGGCCAGGTGAATCTAAACCTGCTTCGGCGTTAATCGCTAAAAGAATCTTATCGGTGATTTCTTTCTTCACCACAATAATCACAATTTCCTTTTCAGGAGAGACCGCTAAGCCATAGAATTTTTCAATTTGTTTATTGCTTGTGCCCCGAGCGTGAATAACGGTTCCACCCGCTGCACCCGCTTTCCGCGCGGCCGCCATCACTAAGTCGGTAAAACCACGATTAACAATACAAAAGATTGCATTGGTTTCGGCTTGTTTCGCCACCGGTTTAGTGTTAGTCACTTTTTTTCTCACCATACTTTTCTGCTCCTTCATAATCTGTTAAGAATTTATACGCTAAGACTCCAGCTAATGCTGAAACTTCAAAAGTTAAAAGAGTGCATGTACCTTCAGGATAACGCGAAAATCGCTCAATAAACGCTTCCCGTACTCTTGTGACTTTATTATGGGGAACTAAAGCGAAAATTGCTTCTCTAGTGTTAGTTTCATTACCGCTAAATAAAGACGCAAAGGTCGCGTTCTTCGTTCCTTGGGCATAGAGCAATAATGTTAAATTAACCCCATTCTCTAACAATAAATCATTCGTTGGAACACCATGCCCTTTCTTCATTAAAAATAAACATAATTTAAAACCGGGATGTTTTTCGTTCGCGTCAAACGCCTTTTGTGGCAAATGATTGGTTTGTGTTTTTGCTTTACGTTTAAAGAAGGCCATCGTTATGCTCCAAAATGAATAACTTGATTATCGTTCGCCACCCGAACGCGTTGTCTAGCCACCCGTTGAATGTGCTTTTCTTCAAGTGTCGCATTAAGACCTAATAATTGAATAACAATTAATGGCATCATCGCGACCATTGCAACGGTACCAAAAGCGTTTGTCATAATATAACGCCCGGCATCAATGTCTGGATGCGCCACGCAATACGCTTTACCAATACTCAGGGCAAACGGCAAAATAAAAGCGCTTGTCATCGGACCACTTGCGACGCCACCTGAGTCAAAGGCGACACCAACATAAATATCAGGAACCGCAAAGGTCAACGCCAAGGCAATAATATAACCTGGAACAACATAATAAAATAATGAGAAGCCATACAAAATACGTACCACCGCTAATACTACGCCAGTAGCAATACCAAGGGATAAAGCAATTAACATATGTCTTTTTTTAATTCGACCATCGCTTACTTGTTCAACTTGTTTAACTAAAACTTGAACCGCTGGTTCACAAAGCACCACCACTAAACCAATTAAACCAGCTACTAATAAAAGCATCCATTGCGCATGATCTTTATCCATTAACACTTGGCCAAGCGCATCCGCAATTGGTGTGAACGCTCCTTCAACGCCGGTTAAGAATAAGACTAATCCAATATAGGTATAAACGAGTCCAACAATAATACGAATAATTTCTTTTTTCGGTAAATGAATAACAATCGCATTATAAATAAAGAAGAAGACTAACACGGGAGCCATAGCAATTGTTACATTCATAGCCGAAGTGCCTAGGGAATGTAATAAAGCATCGCCCACCGAGACGATGTTATAATCTGGGACCGTTCCCTCTAGAGGAGGTGTAAATAAACCAAAAATTAAAACAACAATTAATGGACCAATGGAACAGAAGGCAGTAAGACCAAAGGAGTCGGCGTTACTACTTTTGCCCGCCCGGCTTGTAGCAATACCAACACCAAGGGCAATGATAAACGGAACGGTAACTGGACCCGTCGTGACACCGCCACTATCGAATGTTAATGGAATAAAGCTTTCATCAACTAAACACGCTAATGCGAAAATTAAAGCGTAGAAAGCTAAAATCCAAACCTTCAGACTCTTTTGTAAGAGAATTCTTAAAACGCCAATCACAAGGAAGATGCCAACACCAATCCCTACCAAAGCGATAAATAAGAAAAAGTTAATTGCCGGCTCTAATCGCCCAGCAAGTACGCTCAAATCAGGTTCAGCGATGGTCACGAACAAACCAAGTAAAAAGACAATAAAGACAAGGGCAAATAAGTTTTTATGTGCCGTCATCGTACCGCCAACGTGTTCACCGATTTTACTCATTGCGTTATCAGTGCCAATCGAGAAGAAAGCAATTCCAAAATAAAGCAAAATGGCTCCAGAAATAAAGAGCCATGTGCCATTACCATTTAAAGTCGCGATGTCATTAAAGCTAGCTAAACCACTCCAGTTTAAAATCGCCACAATGATGACGACTGGAAAAGTAGATAATGCTGCGTTAAGGAACGTACGGCCCCACTCTTTCATAGTGTTTTTATTTTAGTATATTATTCCCTTGATTTCATTAAAAATTACATTTTTTTAGGTATAATATTATTGTTATGGCATCGTACAATTTTACAAAAAACCAAAAACCAAACGAACAAAAACCGGTTGAGCCAGAAAAACCGAAAAAACCGAAAAAGAAAATTTTTCACACCTATTCAAGTTTTTCGTATGTGAAACCGAAATTCGGCATTATTATTTGTTCGATTGTTTTCGCTATCGCCACTGCAATGATGATTGTCTTTGCTACTGTGATTAATAATACGGATGGCTATGCGACTACTGACGCAGTGATTAGGCGCATAGAAGAAGATTGGCGTGCTGGCCAGCAAGAAATGATTGTCTATGTCGATTATACTGTTGACGAAACATCGTATATAGATAAAGAATTAGGATCGTATTATGCAGGGATGCATGAAGGGCAACATCTTGAGATTTGGTACAAAATCGAGGATCCTAACCAAATTAAATTAGTGGACAACGTTACCATTATGGTACCGTATATCGTAAGCGGAATCATCATGGGTATTACCGCCACATGTATTGTCGTTTACGTTGTCAAAATGGTTAAAGCTAAAAAGAATCCAGTTATTACTGTTTGATTGGCATCACGGCCTTAAATTCTTTTGGCATCGGTGAATTAAACCGCATGATTTTATGCGTAATTGGATGCATAAATTCCAATAAATAAGCGTGCAACGCTAAACGGTGCATCGGATTATCTGGTTCACCATATTTATCATCACCTAAAACGAAATGACCAATATGCCCTAATTGAACACGAATCTGATTTTGTCGTCCAGTTTCTAGACTAACATTTAATAATGAATACTTTTTATCAGTAGCAATCACTTTGTAATGAAGAATGGCTTTCTTACCATTCACTTTATCATCAGTCACATACACTAAATTAATCTTATTTTTCTTTAGATAATTCACTAAGGTTCCCGCTTGATCACGCATATGGCCTTCGACCATCGCATAGTATCCTCTTTTCTTCACTAAGGTTTGCCAACCTAATTGCAAAGCGTCCTTTAAATGAGCGTCTTTAGCGAACACTAAAATGCCCGATGTATCTTCATCTAAACGGTGAACAATATAAATCCGTGCGTGCTTATCCTTGTTATAAATATAGTCACTCACGAAACGGTAGGCGGTCCGCTTGTTTTCACGGTCACTTGCAACACTTAATAAACCACTTGGCTTATCTACTACAATAAAATCTTTATCTTCATAAACGATATTGAACGGCAACGACATTGCTCGATGATCTTTAAACGCGGTTTTCGTAATCTTCACCACATCTTCTTTGCTTAATAAATAGTCATAACGGGTGACTGGCGCTCCATTGACTAAGACTTGTCGATGTTCAAGCATCGATTTAATCTTGCCTTTAGGAATCACTTGAATATGACTATATAGATACGCGAGCAAACGACCTTCTTCCTTAATATTGAAGGTGAAAAGAACCGGTGTATGTCGGTGTTTAGGAGTAAAGCGTTTTTTATTTTTATTCATCGATAGTTATTATTTGCTTGGTGGACATGTGTGCATATCCATAACGATATCGCCTTCGATATATTGATAACTGATAAATAATTGATTTTTTTCTTCATCAAATTCGTATGTCGTGCCCCAATGTAACTCCCTATTTCCCACTTTAATGGTGCAATCTTCACAAGCGATTTGATAATCATCATAACATTTAAAATCTAAAATCAAATCTTTGTTATCTGGGACAGTTTCTGGTGCGTCAATAACATCGCAATGGTCATCGCAAGTACAAGTTAATTTGTAATAATTAATCCTTGCGCAACTAAAAAGCGCTAAGAATGATAAACACGCTAAGACAAAGGCTCTTTTCATACGTACCATTTTAGCACAGTACTTAATGAAGATATCATACAATGACTTTTTATTATATTGGGTATTCTATTGTATAATGACAATATCAGATGTTTATGAAATCACAAAAACTTCGATTGTTCTTCTTACCATTATTGGCTATTCCTTTACTCATGAATTGTGCTAATAACGAAAAATGCACTATCCACCCAATCGTCTTTAATGACGCCACCGAAATTCCTTTAGAGGAGTTTGATGATTTTTATGCTAGTCGTGATATTAGACCGGGTGAGCATTATAACGGACGCCGCGACTATGGTTATGTAAAAGATAAATATCATACATTAAAAATTAACGGGCAAAAAATCGAAACCTATACTGCCTTATGTGAATCTAATCTTCACTCTTTCGCGTATGTTGATGTCGAAAACTTAGAATCATCGCGATTAGACGTAGAACTAGAATTATTAACCAAAGATAAAAAAAGTGTCGTTGTGCTGCCAGAAAAAAGTGGAGTCATACCAACTTTTAATCCAAACACTGGAATAGTGAAAGCGACTATCACTAAATATGGCGATTATAGTTTTGCTTTTGATGAAGAGCCGGATAAAGGATTTACTTTATTCGTTGCGCCTTATACTCCTTTAGTCGTACCCGATGGTTATAAAACGCAAACTATTCAACCCGGCACCTATTTTGGCGAAGAATTAGCGTTTAAAGATACACATACCGTCTATTATTTCAAAGCTGGCCACTACAAATTAACCAAAATTGTTTTACCAAGTAACAGCGTTATCTATTTTGAACCCGGTTTTACCGCGATGGTTTATGATGATGATCCAGCAATTGGTGATAGAAAGGACGATCCGTTAATTTATTTTAATGGCGAAAACGGTAAAATTTGTGGCCATGGATTAATCGATTTTTCACAATGTATGGGCGGCGATGAAAAAATCAAAAATCCGATGTCTTTTGATTATTCACATAAAGGCGGCATCAATATCAGCGGATTAATTACAATTAATTCTCATACGTGGACACTATGTTTTACGGATTGTGATAACGTTTATGTCGATCATTGTCTTTTACTAGGTTACCGGATGTATTCTGATGGCATCATGTTATCTAATTGTCGTGATTCATTAGTGGAACATAATTTTGTCCATACTGGCGATGATGCAATCGAAGCTAAATCCACTAACGATGTTGGCGAAGGCGCTGATAATCTTTTGTATCGTTATAACACAGTGTGGACTGATAAAGCGAACGCGTATGGTTGCATCTATGAAAGTGTTAAAGATATTAAAAACGTCCACTTTGTTGATAACTCAGTGGGTTTTGCAATGGGTGAATGGTCAGATCATCTTGGCAGTTGCGAAATCAGTATGGGTAGCGCTCCTTCTACCTTTTCCGATATCCATTTTAATAACATGGAAATTTATTATAGTAATAACCCCGCCATTTGTAACATTAACATAAGAGACTATGCCGGTCATAAGAGTGCTGGCACTATCGATGACATCCATTTTAACAATATCACCGCCAAGTTTAATACCAAGAAAATTGTTTCAGTTTTTACTAGCGAAGATGTTGCTGATAGCGAAATAGGTAATCTATATTTTTCCAATGTAAAATCAATTGACCATCGTTTAGAACAAGACGACTACGATAACGCTGAACTTGTACGCATTGACGTGCATACATCTACTGGTTTCCCAAAAGAAAGATTTCACGTCAATAATACACGCTAATCTTTATGATTCTTTTTTCGATAAGCCTTTAACGCCCGCTTAATTTTTTTCTCTTTTCCGATGGGACAATTAACACATGCACCATGGCGACCTTTAAGACGCGGATAAACTTGTGTGAAAAAGATAATAGAAAGCAGAATGATTATGATGATTATAAGAATAATGATGTCGGCAATGCTCATAATAACGCTCCCCAAATACCAATAAAACTAGCTAAGAGCCAAGCAACGACAATTTCGCATAGCATAATAAGTCCAGTCTTCTTCCACGATCTTAATTCGCCATGGATTGTACTGATAGTACCAACACACGGGATTGAAAATAGGTTAAAGGTAGCGTAAGCAAACGCACCAAGTGGAGTGAATAGTTGTTGGATTGATGGACCACCCGCTGCTTCGATAACCCTCAAAGATGAGATGACTTGTTCTTTGGCCACTAAGCCTTGAATACTTGAGACACTTGCTACCCACATCCATTCTCCGCCGTGTCCACCAAGCATTGGATAAAAGAACCACGAAAAGGCATTACCAATACCCGCTAGCATTGATTGGTTGACTGTGATTGAAACATTATCAACATATTTAAAATCCCAAGTGAAAGAAGTAAGGATGCACACAATTACTGAGAAAAAGACAACCACTGTTCCCGCTCGTCTAAAGAAAGCAGCTGTTTTATCTCCCACATCGCGACCAATATAAAGGAAATCAGGAGCCTTATAACTAGGCAATTCACTAATAAAGGTCGAATGTTCCTTCCGTTTTAAAATCTTCTTTAAAACAATCGCACTACCTAAAATTAAAATAATGGCCATGAAGTAGAAGAGTAAGGCAAATAAGAAAGCGTAACCGCCAAAGAAAACAGAGCAAATTAATGAAATGATTGGTAACTTAGCGTTACAAGGCACAAACGGCACTAAAGCAATTGTGGCTTTCTTTTCGTTTGGATCTTCAATAATCCGTGTGCTCATAACGCCCGGTACACTACAACCCGCGCCCACGATGAAGGGAATAAGTGATTTTCCTGATAAACCAAACTTATGGAAAATCCGGTCTAAGAAGAAAGCAATCCGCGACATATAACCGGTTGTCTCAAGAATGCCTAAACACAAAAAGAGCATCATTAGCTGCGGCACAAAACATACCACCGCACTTACGCCACCCACAATACCATTAACCACCAACGAAACGGACCAAGGTGATGCGCCGACACTCTTTAACCAATTGCCAAGCAATGGCCCTAAACCAGCCACCGGATGATCAAAGATGACCTTAGTAAAGATAAAGTCTAGTTCGAGTGTTTTTGCACCGTTAAAAGCTGCAGAAATTAAGTTAGAAGTAAGTCCACCGACGACCGCGATGGACAAAAAATATACGCCCATCATCATGACAATAAAAATTGGAATGGCCCAAATTTTATGTAGGAAAATGCTGTCCGCACGGTCACTCTTGGTTATCTTCCGGCGTTTGATTTGTACAAAGTCTTTCTTTAATTTTTCAATATATTCATAACGTAGTGATGCGACTAATTGTTCACCATCCATCCGATATTTATTTTCAATATCCGTATGCGCTTTTTTTGTTTCTTCGTTCATAAGGACTCTAAATTCCAAGTCTTCTTCTAAAACTTTTACCGCTGCAAAACGATCGCACTTCTGTGCCATCATGACGTTTTGAATAAATGTCTCAACATCATATGGATAAATCTTTTGGTGTTTATTCTTTTTATATTTATGACGGAAGATTATGTTTAATAAACGGTCGATACCATCACCTGTTTTGGCCGAAACCGGTACCATTGTGACACCCATCGCTTCCGATAGACCTTTAAGATTAATCTTAATCCCTTTCTTTTCAAGGAGGTCGATCATATTCACCACTACGATAACATCCGTATTAAGTTCGAGTAATTGAGTGGTAAGATAAAGACTCCGTTCTAGACTCGTAACATCTACTATATTAATAATAAGGTCAGGCTTTCCTTCCAAAACAAAGTGACGCGAAATAGCTTCTTCACTTGTGTATGGTGATAATGAATAAACTCCTGGTAAATCAGTGATGGTCGCATCATGTTTTTTAATTTTTCCTTCAATCCGGTCAATGGTGACACCAGGCCAGTTACCAATCTTTTGGTTAGAGCCAGTTAACGCGTTAAAAAGGGAAGTTTTGCCTGAGTTTTGATTACCTAACAACGCGATTTTCATAACACGCGAATATCGATTCCCTCCATATCCGCTTTCCGAATACATAGTTCATAACCGCGTAATGATATATCGACTGGATCACCCAAAGGTGCAATCTTTTTAATTTCAATTACTACCCCGCGCGTAATGCCCATGTCTAGTAAACGGCGACGGAGCGCGGCGTTATCATTATGAAAATTTAGGACAACACATTTTTGTCCCCGACGTAGATCAGATAAATGACCATCTTGCCCGCTACGCAGTAATAATTTCTTCTGTTTTTTCATAAAAAGTTAACCAACGTTAACATTTAATATTCTAATAATAATGCGCGTTGTGTCAACTAAAATGCAATCAAAAATAAAATAATGTATGATAAAGATGATGAAAAAGATTACTAAATCTTTAGAAGATTATTTGGAAGCAATTTTAATTTTGGAATTAAAGAAAAAAGCTCTCCACTCGATTAACATCGCACGTTTCTTAAAAGTCAGTAAGCCCGCGGTCACTCGTGCGCTTAATGATTTAGCAAAACTTAAATACGTTGAAAAATCTCGTTACGAAGATGTGGTTTTGACTAAAGCGGGGCGTGAAGCGGCGAAAAAAATCTATCACCGCCACATCATTATCCGTCAATCACTCATTGATATCGGTGTTAGTCCAAAAACTGCTGAACGCGATTGTTGCTTAATCGAACACGTTATCAGTAACGAAACACTCAAAGTATTGGAAAAACTTAATAAATAATTACTTTAAAATATTTGACCGACGGTTAGCGATAATATAACCATCGCGATTAACTACGTCTTTTCGGTTATAAGTCATCCATTGATGGGTGTTTGGAAGCACAAATAGACCGTCCGCCTCTTTAACAATAATTTGGGCAGCGGCAGTGTCCCATTCTTTCGTTCCGTCGTCAAGACGGAGTGATAATTCCGCTTGGCCTTTCGCGATGATACACGCTTTAATGGCTGCACCGACTTCTTGTCGCGTTTTAATTAATTTGCCATATTTCTTAATCATGGCCTCTTCCGGTTTACCATGATGCGAACGCGAAATCATTATTTTGAGATCTTTCTGTTTCCGGTTCACGTGAATTTCTCGGACAGTGCCATTAATGGAATAGAAAGCACCACCGTGATCACTTGCATAATAAATTTCATTAGTGACGGGCACTACTACAACGCCCACCACTACTTTATGTTTATAAACTAAAGCGATGTTAATCGTGAATTCATCGTTTTTATCCACGAAGTCACAAGTGCCATCGAGTGGATCAATTACCCACACATAGTCGTTTTTAAACCGCGAGGGGTCATCAACACTTTCTTCAGTTAAAAAAGCGTGCGTCGGAAATTTCTCGTGTAAGTATTTCCGGATTACCGCATCGCTCTTTTTATCTGCTTCTGTAACGGGAGATTTATCTTTCTTATAAGTAACGTGGAAGGGGCTTTTATATACTTGCAAAACGATTCGCTTAGCAAGCTCGCCAGCGTTAATAGCCGCCGCTAGCTCCTTCTCCCACATCCTTACGCTTTGTTATTGCAACCAAAGACGCTGCATTTGGCAACGACAACGTCGGCAATTCCTTTTTTACCTGGACCAATAATCTTCCGTGGATCATAAACTTTCGCGTCTTTCGCGATGACATCACGGACAATCTTTGTCCATTCTTGTTGACACTCAGTGTTCACGTTAATTTTGGCTGTCCCACGATCAATCGCCTTGCGAAGTTGCTCGTTAGGAATACCTGAACCACCGTGTAACACTAATGGAATATTACATAATTTATTAATATGCGCCATTTCATCAAAACCGAGTTTTGGTTCACCATGATATGGACCATGGACACTACCTAAAGCGGGTGCTAAGCAATCAACGCCAGTCGCATCGACAAGCTTCACGCATTCGGCGGGATCGGCGTATAAAACACCTTGGCTCGCCACGTTATCTTCTTGACCACCGACGTGACCAAGTTCCGCTTCCACGCTCACACCAAACTTATGGGCGTAATCAACCACGCTCTTCACAATTTTGATGTTTTCTTCAAGCGGTTTTTTGCTCGCATCGATCATGACACTAGTAAAGCCTGCATCAATCGCAGCTTTGCATGCTTCAAATGACGAACCATGGTCAAGATGGATTGCCACTGGAACCGTAATGTGTTTGTCTTTGATGTAGCCGCGGCAAATGCCAACGACTGTGTTCCAGCCACCCATATATTTCATCGCGCCTTCAGAGACGCCTAAAATGACTGGGGCCTTTAATTCTTGACACTTATCTAAGATGGCACCGACCCATTCAACGTTATTGATATTGAATTGACCAACCGCGTAGTGCTCGTTACGCGCTTTAATGAGCATCTCCTTCATGCTCACGAGATTGCTAGGAATCCCAGCAAAATGATTTTTTAATTTTCTAAACATAATATATCCTCCTTATGTTAAGCAGCTTCTTCGTTCGCGGCGTTTTCTTTCTTTTCTTGAGCCTCGCCGCCCTCGGCTTCCTCGTCTTCTTCGTCTTCGCTTTCTTCTTCCATATCGTTATAGATATCACTTAAATCAACGTGAATCTTGTCATATGGTAAACGATCGCGTAGACTCCATTTATTATTACCTAATGCGACAAAACGACCATCAAGTGAAAGTTGTGTATAAAATGCAGCAACTTTCTTTTCTTTTTCTTCATCGGTTAAATTTAGTTTCTTCGCAATTGTATTCCAAAGAACCGAAAAAGTAATTGTCTTCTTTTCTTGCATCGCATCATAAGCAATGTCAATCATCGATTTATTCGTTGCCATAGTGCCTCCTTATCTTCTTTCGCTTTAATAGATTACCTATAAAATTTAACTTGTCAATAGTTTTACAAACTATTACCTACATTTTTTCAGGGGCACTAACCCCAATTAAATCAAGCGCGTTTCGTAAAACAATCTTACTCGCTAAGACTAAACCAAGCCGTGCAGAAGTAAGCGGTAATTCTTTTTCATCAATCACGCGACAAGAATTATAGAAACTATGAATTAAAGTCGCTAGGTTATGAACATATAACGCCATCTTATGAACTTCTTTACTCTTCGCAGTTGTCTCGACTACCACTGGGAATTCTTGTAGTGCCTTAAGTAGATTAATTTCCGATGGCTCTTTTAATAATGCACCAGTTTGATCAATTTGGTAATTCTTTGCCATCGCTAAAACATTCGACAAACGAGCGTGAGC
The DNA here is from genome assembly GCA_024408565.1 of Bacilli bacterium. Lineage (GTDB taxonomy): Bacteria > Bacillota_I > Bacilli_A > RFN20 > CAG-826 > UB1719. The sequence continues at coordinate 42,687 of JAKSUW010000002.1, read as the reverse complement.
GTATTGAGCGTAATAAACTGGATTATCATTGCTCTTCGATTTCGCTAATGCATAATCAAAATCTAAGTGTGAAGTGTTGCTTCTTGCCACAAAGAAATACCGTACGGCATCGACGCCGACTTCATCACATAATTCTTTTAAAGTAATTGCATTACCCGTTCGCTTACTCATCTTCACTTCTTGTCCATTATCCATTAAACGCACCACTTGAATAAGTGGAACATCTAAGGTGTTAGCTGCGTAACCTTTCATCATTAAGGCGCTCTTCATCCGATTAATATAACCATGGTGATCGGCGCCTAAAACGTCGATTAATTGGTCAAAACCACGGCTCATTTTATTGTAGTGATATGCGATATCTGGCAAGAAATAGGTATAATCACCATTGCTTTTTACAATTGGCCGATCCTTATCATCCAGGAACGTGGTTGTCTTTAAAATTTTCGCCTCACCATCTTGGTAAATATATTTTCCTAATTCCTTCAGCGCTTGTTCAATGGCTCCGCTCGCCCTAATTGTTGACTCAAAGGAAAATACATCGAATACAATCCGGAAATGTTTTAAATCTTTTTTGATGTTTTCGAGTTCTTGCATCATGCCTTCTTGGGTAATGAGAGCAAGATTTTTCTCTGAGTGATCCAATAATTTATCACCGTATTTTTTCTTAAATGCTTGAGCGAGTAATTTGACATCTTCGCCCATATATCCATCTTGCGGAATCACCGCCTTTTGACCGAAAAGTTCGATGTAACGTTGATAAATGGATTCACCCAGATTTTTAATTTGGTTACCTGCGTCATTCACATAATATTCACGTGTAACGTTATAACCGGCGAACGACATGATACGCGCTAACGCATCGCCATACGCCGCGCAGCGAGCGTGACCCACATGGAGATTCCCCGTTGGGTTAGCGCTCACAAATTCAATATTAATTTTAGTTTTTTTGTCAGTTCCCTTTCCGTATTTTTTATCTTGCTTAATAATCTCATCAATTACATTTGATAATGACGCTGATTTAAGGAAGAAATTGATAAAACCCGGACGCGCAATTTCGATTTTACTAAATAACGATTGATCAATATGTTCGATAATCTTCTTTGCGGTGTCCATTGGTGTCGGCCCCAAGTTTTTATTGACCTTAAAAGCGATGTTACTTGCATAATCACCATGCGCGGGGTCTTTTGAATGATCAATATTAATTTGGTTGATATCGATTTGAATATCGAGATGCTTTAAGGCTTCACTAATTTTTATTTTAATTGTTTGTTCAATCGCCATAATTATTTCTCGCTCTTTAATAACACAATTGCGTTTGCAATCACCGCTTGCGCATGTCCAACTTCACCTAAACCTTCATTGGTGCTGGCTTTAATGGAAACTTGGGATAATTTAATTTTTAAAATATCCGCTAAAGATTGCCGCATTTTATTGATGTATTTCGCTAACTTTGGTTTCTCTAATTCCACGGAAATATCGATGTTTTGGATATAATATCCTTTTTTCTTAATTAAAGTATAGACCCGCGACAAAATAATTTTCCCCGCCATATTTTTATAAGCCGAATCAGTATCGGGGAAATGGGTTCCTAAGTCACCAAGCGCTAGTGCGCCTAAGAGTGCTTCACTCACCGCGTGAATAATCACGTCGCCATCGCTATGGGCCTGCTCGCCTTTCGGAAAGGGAATGTGAATACCCGCAAGCATGAGTTTACGCTTCGCAACTAATTTATGAATGTCTTTGGCAAAACCGATTCTAATCATTTTGAAACATTAAATTTAAAGAAGACTACATCGCCATCTTGAAATTTATACTCCTTTCCTTCCATTCTTAATTTACCACTTTCTTTAATCGCTTGTTCACTACCAAGCGTTTTAAAGTCGTCATAAGAATAAACTTCGGCTTTAATAAAACCTTTTTTAAAATCGGTATGAATGATACCAGCACAATCAGGTGCTAACATTCCGTTTTTAAACGTCCAAGCGCGACATTCATCGGCACCAACCGTAAAGAAAGTCGACAGATTTAAAAGTTGATAACTTGCCTTCACTAACTTATCTAAGCCCGATTCAGTTTGGTTAAGTGAAGCTAAAAATTCTTTGCGTTCGTTTGGTGGTAAAGTCGAAATTTGGTATTCGATTTCGCACGATACTGGAATCACTTGAGCGTGTTCCTCACTCGCGATATCTTGTACCACTTTGAGATATTTCGCATTATTTAAATTAGCATAATCATCTTCACTTACATTGGCGACATAAATAATTGGTTTTAATGATAAAAGGTGAATTTCTTTAAATAGATAATTAAACTCATCTTCTGTATAAGTAAGGTTACGAATGCTCTTGTTTTGATTAAGTGCTTCACTCACTTTCTTAAGCGCACTACATTCAAATAATGATTGTTTGTCTTTACTCGTTCTTGCTTTAGTTTCAACTTTGGCTAGGCGTTTATTCACCGTATCTAAATCCGCCATCGCGAGTTCTAAATTAATTGTTTCAATATCGCGTTTAGGATCAACAGAGCCCTCAACATGGATAATATCGGGGTTATCAAAACACCGCACGACTTCGACAATCGCGTCGCATTCACGAATGTGGGCTAAAAATTGGTTACCTAATCCCTCGCCCTTACTAGCGCCTTTCACTAAACCAGCAATATCATAGAATTCAAAGGTCGCATAAATCGTTTTCTTGGGTTTAAAGGCTTGACTTAAAAAATCTAAACGTTGATCAGGCACCATAACCACCCCAGTGTTAGGATTAATCGTCGCAAATGGATAGTTAGCAGCCTCAACATGGGAGTTAGTAATTGCGTTAAAAAGTGTCGATTTGCCGACATTTGGTAGACCAACAATTCCTGCCTTAAGTGCCATCGTATAATAATTATAACAATTATTATTTTTTATTAAAGTCTAACTTTATTGGAGATAAAAATAGAATAAGAATAGAATAATACCATGAGTATTAAAGTCGTGTTGTTTGATGTCGATGGTACTTTAGTAGACTCCGAACCGCTTTACGCCCTAGCGTGGTTACAAACTTATCGTGAACTTGAACCGAATAGTACGGTAAGCGATGAAGAAGCTAATAAATATTATTACGATGAACTTTCTGGCCATTCGGATCAATCAACTTTTTCACGTATTAAAAAACAATTTCCTGATGCCAAGATTTTTGACATTACTTGCGCTTACCGTAAACATTTTGACCAAATCGAAAAAACACATCGTTTTGCATCCCGCCCCGGAGCGGTAGAATTAGTAAATTTTGTCAAAGAACAAAAGTTGCATATGGGATTAGTCTCTTGCTCTGACAAAAAATTGATTAATCGGATGATTTCCGATGGCGGCATTAACCCAAATGATTTTGAACATACCGTATCAAAAGAATTATGTCATCTCACTAAACCTAATCCGTATCCTTACCAGATCGCTCTTGCCGCTTTTAATGTTAAGCCCGAAGAAGCTATCGCTATTGAAGATACCGAATCTGGTCTTTTGAGTGCGACTAGAGCAAACATTAAATGTATTCTTGTTCATGGCACATCCGTCGTTGATCCTGAACTATCAAAAAATGCCTATCGTGTCCACAAACATCTAGGTGAATGCATCGAAGACATTAAAGATTTAATGAAGCGACAAACGCGTAATAATTCCGGTAATTAATAACGGCAATGATAGGCCGACCACCACAATAATAAGGAACGGTAATGGTGAAATGTTTAAAATGGTCCCACCACCGAAAAGACTAGCCATCGCACCCGACATAAAGATTTGTAAGACGAGCATTTCTAGTACTGCTAATCCAGTAGCGATTAACGACATCACTAAAGTATGAGAGAGCATATATTGCATAATGGTTTCCCGTGGATGACCAAGATGTTTTAGTAAACCGACATCTTTTTTATTTTCTAATGTATTTAAATAAGCAATGAGTGATAAAAGCATAATTGTAACGACTAGTGTTACACCAATAAAAATAAAGGCAATCGTTTTGACATAGCTCATTACTTCATCAACCGTTTTGCCAATTTCAACAAGTGGCGAGGTAAATTGATAATCTTTAAAAGCGGCGGATAAATCGCTAACCAACAAATCCATGTTTACGCCTTCATCAAAAGTTAAAACTAACGAAGTTGGTAATAAATTAAAAGAAGAAACACCTAAGCGATCACGGAAAAAGGAAATAGTGAATAAGGGAAAATGGTAAAGATAATTTTGTGGATTATTGACGATACCCGTCACCACAAATTCATGAATGATGACAGCATCAAGAGTTGAAGAATACATACAATAATAAAGTTTTTCACCAATCGGATTAGTCTTTATGCCTAAATAATCGATTAATCCCGTAGACAAAACAATTTCGTCATAGCTAGTTGGCGCTTCACCTTGTTCAATATTTGATAAGTCACTCGAAAACAATACGCCATGATTATTAAAACGAGTCATACTGCCGATAGCGACTCCTGGAAAATCTTCCATTTCTCCCTCTGTTTGTTTAGCGAAATAATCACCGACCGCGACAATTTTCTCTTCATCAAAAGAAAAACCAATGTTACTGACAAAACCCGCTAGTAACCCACTGCTATGCATTTGATAACCACCATAAGTTGATGGGTAATAAGCTTTGATTGCGTTCGCCACCCGCTTAAAGTAAATGATGTCAGAAACATTAACTGTATTTTTGTCTAAGGTGAATACTAGTAAAACATTTCGTAAACAGCTATCGGTTGTTACACATGTATCTTTTAAAAAGTTTTCACTCCGTTCTAATAAAATATCGTTAAAACGTGCTTCATAAGTGACTTCTTCAATTAAATTAGTTGGTGCTTCAATCGTGTGGAGGGTAAATACTTTCTTTAAAGTAAATGGTGCTAAATCAGTCGCATTGATATCTAAAGTAATTGGGAATCGCATCTTCTCTTCAAATAGGTTCTGATTAAAATAATGGTTTGTATGGTATACCTCAGGAACACTTGAGTTATAAACTGCCTTTAAGCGCATAACTTGTTTGTCTTCATATTCCCAATCGGCATTAGCAACTTCTAGTGACAACATAATTTCCTTCGCTTCAAGATATGCTCCTAGGGCTTCGAAAGACCTTTGAATTTGGAGTGATTGACAAAGCGTAACCATTTGACTATACGTAATACCAATAATGACTTCATCGATACTTAACTTACCGGAAAAATCTGGATAAAAACGATTAATTATTTTTTCTTCCGGCCAAACATAATTCACAAATAGCGCGCTATGAAAAGAGGGAAGTGGCACTTTAAAATCTTCCATATAACGAAGATTCACACGGTCATAAGTTGTAAAAAATGTATTGAAATTATTAAGATACATAACACCCATGTCATAACAATAATCACCGTATTCTTCATATAAAGTACGCACTTCATCTTCCGGTGTAGAGATGTAATAAGAATAAGGATTAGGGTCAGCGTTCCGTTTACTAACAAGAATCTCATTTTCCTCCACAACGTTATTGAAAGATTCAATAATTTGGTTGCGTAGAGTAGTGGCAATCATCACTCCGACCCCTAATGCGAGTAGCGAACTAGAAGACAAGAGATTAACAAAGGCTGAACGCCATTTTTTCTCTTTCATTTTTCTAACGCCAGCTCGCAACAATAAATTAAGTGATAATCTCGGCCATTTTTTCTTTTCAATTTTGGCGTTCGGTAACTTTCTTTCATCAATCGGATGTAGTTTTTCAACTGTTTGAATTTCCCCATCTTGTAAATGAATGATTTCGTCCGCATAACTATATGATTTTTCTTGGTCATGTGACACTACTATGACTAGATGAGTCTCGCTATATTTTTTTAATAATTCAAAAATCTGAATAGCCGTCTTATCATCGAGATTTCCGGTTGGTTCATCGCACAATAAATATTTCGGTTCAGTCACAATTGCACGAGCGATTGCCACCCGTTGTTTTTCTCCCCCACTTAATGACTTCACCGCTACATTCTTTTTGGGCATTAAACCAACATAATTAAGTGCCCGGTCAAGCATCTCTTCTTTCATGCTTTTACTTACGGAAGCAATTGCGTCTAAATTAAACAAAACATTATCCTTCACACTGAGTAAATTTAGTAATTTAAAATCTTGGAAAACATAACCGGTTTGGTTAAGACGAAAACTACTTTGTTCGGTTAGATTTAAAAGTCGTAAATTAGTGCCATCTAGTTGGATCTCTCCTTGGTAATCTAAATCAACTCCACTGATAAGGTTTAAAAGTGTGCTCTTTCCTGAACCGCTGCTCCCTAAAACCACGATTAATCCACGGTTTTTAAAGGTATAAGAAAAATTATTTACCACCGGATTTTTATAACGTTTGGAAATCTTATTAAGTGATATCATTCGTCTTTTAATTCCTCCAAAATATAATTTTTCTCATAAAACATAAAAGGAATAAAAGCCGCTAACGAAGTAAGTAGCAAAACCGACAATATGATTAGTGGTGACAAATAGCTAATAAACGGCACCACAATTAAATTTGTTAGATGGAAAGCGTTCGCGATAATTTGGTTGGCTAATAATTGCATTGGGAACGCCAAAATAAACGCAAGGAGTAAACCGACAATTGCAACTAATAAATTTTCTGCATTAAAAATGCTAAATATATCATTTCGCTTGGCTCCTAAAACCGATAAAATCGCGCTTTCTTGCTTGTTTTGCGTGTAGTTAGAATAAGAAGCAATAATGATAATTGTAAGTGTCGCTAACAGCGTCAAAATTAGAAAAACCACTAGTGAGGTGGCGATGATATTAGTCATATCTTCATAAGACCCCGCGATTAAATAAGTAGTTGAGGCAATATCAAAGTCGTTTAATCGATCGTGCTCTACTTTTAATTGGTATAAGCGATTCATTTCTTTGATATCTTTTATAAATAAGTAATAGGCATAGCCACTGTTAGGATCATCACTTGTCGCGTTGCTCACTAATTCATCTATTGTCGCGTTATAGCCAAGCGCATGCGAGTAATTAACAAGTAAAGTGTTTTTCAATTTATGCTGTAAACCCAAATATGAATAATAAACGCGCGGCATATTAAGATAGGCAAACTCTTCCACTACACCGGTAATCGTTAATTCATCCGAATAAGAAATGATATCTTTTATATAATCACTACCAACTTTGCTATTAATCGTCACAATACTTGATAGCCGCAAATTACGACCAATAATATTTTCTTTTTGGTATCCGAAACGATTGATAAATTCGGTATTAACAATAATTTCTTGAAAATTTGGTGATGGCATTTTCCCAGTGATTAATAAATCTTGATAAATATGGAAATCATAAACAGGAGCAAAATCGATATCATTAATTTCCTGTTGATCAAAGATAAAAACTGGTGCGTTTGGAAAAACGGTTTGGTAATTATTCACCACTTCTACACTTGCTAGTTCATCCGTCAAAAACGTTAATTCCTCGTCGTTTGGTCGAGATAATTTAGAAATTTTAATTGGCGAATTTGGCAATTCAATAATGGTTTTCTTAGCGATGGTGGCCGAGTTATATAGGAGTGATTCTTGCTCATACTTTGCTCGTGAAGCGTTTGAGCCGTTAATATAACCCACTGATAATAAAAAACTTAGTGTGGAGAAACTAATCGCAGCTAAACTAATTAAGTTACGAACACGATGCTTACTTAAATGCAATTTTAAAAATGTTTGCATTAAAAGATGATTGCTATGCCGTTGATGTTTAACAATTTTCTTTTGTGTCGGTACCGCTGATAGAGGACTCACGTTCCCGTTTACGATATTAATACGGTAATCCTCATATTGACGAATTAATGCATCATTATGGGAAACGACAATGACTAAATAATCTTTCGCTAGTTTCTTAAGTTCATCCATCACTAAGATGCTATTCTTACTATCCAGTGCACCGGTTGGTTCATCAGCTAATATCACTTCTGGATGATTAATCAAAGCGCGTAATAACGCCACTCGTTGTTTTTCTCCACCTGATAATGTTCCATATTTTTGTTCTTTTAAATTCTCCAAATGATATTGCTTAAATAATTTAGCAGCGGATTCATACGCTTTTGCTTTCTTCTCGCCTTTAATAAGTGCTGGTATCACCACATTTTGCATACTTGTTAAATCATTAAAGAGATTAAAGTGTTGAAATAAAATACCAAGTTTTTCATTTTGATAGGTTTTTAGTTCTGCCGCATTAAATTTGTTTAAATCATCGCCACCATACATCACTGTACCAGTTGTGGGATGGTCGATTCCTGAAAGTAAATTTAATAAAGTCGACTTCCCCGACCCTGATTTACCCACAATCGCTACTAAACCGTGCGTAGGAAAAGTAAGGGTCACATGGTGTAAGACGTTTTGCTTACTATATTGTTTGCTAACATTAACTAATCGATACATAACATTTGTAGCGGCGCCCGGAGGCGCCGGGAGATGAGGGCTTGAGTTTCGACAGAGGTATGGTAAAATATATTTGGGTTGATTAGGATGGGTTTGTCCCATCCTTTTTTGTTAGCCCTTAATAACGATCGCTAACAACAACACCAATATTAACAAGATGAGAGTGTCGCTCATCGCGCCTCCTTTTCTTGCCACACGTGTCGATCCCCAATTCGACGACTCCTAAGAAGCGGACCATAAATCCCCTCCTCATATAGTAAATATGCAAATTAACACTGGGATGACGCGAATATTTATCTATATTTATTTATAAATATAAATTTATATATCAATGAAAATAATTCTCACTTTTTTACCAGTATGGTAAAATAATACGCTGCAGAAATAGTAAGGAGAAAATAATGGCTCGAAACGTTGGAACAATCTCAAGAGGAATTCGTTGCCCTATTATCAAAGAGGGCGATAACCTAGCCCAAATTGTTGTCGATAGTGTTTTGACCGCGGGCCAAACTGATCATTTCTCTTTACGTGATAAAGATGTCATCGCGGTTACTGAATCTGTCGTGGCACGGGCTCAAGGTAACTACGCTAGTATCGATGCTATTGGTCAAGATATTAAAAACAAACTTGGTGGCGACACCATCGGTGTTATCTTTCCGATTTATTCACGGAACCGCTTCAGCGTACTTTTAAAAGGTATTGCGCGTGGTGCTAAGAAAATTATTCTAATGCTTTCTTATCCAAGTGATGAAGTTGGTAATTCCTTATTAACCTATGATGACTTAGATGCGAAAGGCATTAATCCTTATTCCGATGTCTTAACACTTGAACGGTATCGGCAATTATTTGGTTTCCGTAAACACGAATTTACTGGCGTGGATTATATCGAATACTACATTAAATTAATTGAAGGTGAAGGCGCGACCGCTGAAGTAATTTTCGCTAATCAGCCAAAAGCAATTCTTAATTACACAAAGAAAATTTTAACTTGCGATATTCACACTCGTGCAAGAACTAAGCGCTTATTAAAAGCTGCGGGTGCACAGATTGTTTTAGGACTTGATGACATATTAACTAGTTCTATTAACGGGAGTGGCTATAACAAAGATTATGGTCTTTTAGGCACTAATAAAGCTACTGAAACTACTGTTAAATTATTCCCCCGTGACGCACAAGGATTAGTGGAGAAAATTCAAAATGACATCCTTAAAAAAACCGGTAAACACGTTGAAGTGATGGTTTATGGTGACGGCGCTTTCAAAGATCCCCAAGGAAAAATTTGGGAATTAGCCGATCCGGTTGTTTCGCCTTTCCACACTGATGGTTTAATCGGTACGCCAAACGAATTAAAACTTAAATATCTTGCCGACAATGACTTCAAAGATTTAAAAGGCGAAGAATTAAAAGCGGCTATTTCTCAATCAATTAAAAATAAAGCCAAAGATTTAAAAGGCACGATGGCGACACAAGGCACTACTCCGCGTCTTCTCACCGATTTATTAGGTTCATTGTGTGATCTCACTAGTGGTTCAGGCGATAAGGGTACGCCGATTATTTTAGTCCAAGGATATTTCGACAATTACACCAATGATTAGTAAAAAACTCGCTAAACAAGTCTTAGAAGCGGGCCTCGTTTCAGGCGCCGATTTTGCTGAACTTTATTACGAAGAAGAAAAGAAAAACGCAATTAATCTTGATAATGGCGTGCTTGAAGGCGTTGCGAATGTATCTTCTTCCGGCGTTGGTATTCGTTTACTAAAAGGTGATCATAGTGTTTATGGTTACACCAATGATTTAAAAGGGGGCCGCTTAATCGCGCTCGCCCAAAAATTAGCGAATGGTTTTCATGGACAAAAAGTCGTGGAATGCCGTGATTTTATCAATCAACGAGTAAAAAACATTAATCCCAACGATGGCGCTTATTTTAAAACACCAATTCAAGAAAAAATTGCCGTTTTAAAACAAGCAACTCAAGCGATGAAAGAAGTTTCACCATTAGTAACACGCGCTCTTGTATCCTTTGTCGGTGATCAGAAAAAAATCGAAATTTATAATAGTGATGGTTTACATGTCAAAGACTCCCGCGAACATACTCGTTTAGTGTTCCGCGCGGAAGCTAGCCGTGGCGACCAACACGAAAGCGCCTTTGCTATTCCAGGCACTACGGGTAACATGGATTATTTTAAAACCTTAGATATTAATCAAATTGCGCGTAATACCGCGCAAGAAGCAATTGAAGGCTTAGATGCAAAAGAATGCCCGTCAGGCAAAATGGATGTCATTATCGGTAACGCAACCGGTGGTGTCTTATTCCACGAAGCGTGTGGTCATAGCCTTGAAGCTTCTGCAGTCGCGCGTAACCTTTCTGTGTTCGCTAATCGGCAAGGAGAACAAATCGCTAGTCCTTTAGTAAACGCTTATGACGATGGCACTATGCCAGGCTATTGGGGAACTAATAATATCGATGACGAGGGGCATCCCACCGAACGCACCTGCTTAATTAAAAATGGCGTATTAAATGATTATTTAGTTGACCGTTTCTTTGGTCAACAAATGAAACATCGGGCAAATGGCGCTTGTCGTCGCCAAAGCTATAAATACGAACCAATTACTCGAATGAGTAATACTTATATTGATAATGGTACTTCAACCGTGGAAGAAATTATTAAAAACACTAAATTAGGTTTATACGCGAAAAGCTTGCGTGGTGGATCGGTGATGCCAACGACCGGTCAATTCGAATTCGCTTGTGGAGTAGCCTATATTGTCCGCGATGGAAAAATTGCGGAGCGAGTCCGTGGCGCGACTTTAATTGGTAGTGGCGAAGAGGTTCTTAAAAACATCGATATGATTGCTAACGACTTAGATTTAGATACTGGCTATTGTGGCTCCGCTAGTGGTTCAGTGCCAGTCGGTACTGGTCAACCCACCCTTCGGGTGAAAAATCTTTTAGTTGGCGGTAACGGAGGCAAATTAGCATGAATTTAAATAAAGTATTTGCTCTCTTAGCGAGTAAACAAATTAATGAAGCGGAATGCCGCTTTGCCTCTTCTACCGCTTTATCTTTTTCTACCTTCCGCGGGGCGATTGCTAACTACACTACTCACACCTCTAATCACTTAGGTATAGACGCAATTATTGACCATAAATTAGTGATTAGCTATACCGAAGATTTAACTAATTCTGGTATCAACACTTTAATTGATAATTTAATTACAACTGCCCCATATATTGAAAAAACCGGTGGTATGATTTTCCATGGTGCGAGTAAATACAAAAAGTTTACTAACTTTAATAAAGAACTCGCCACAATTAGCGTGCAAGAAAAGCAAAACCTCATCTTAAATATTGAAAAAGCTCTTAAAGCGTATGACACTCGTTTTGGCGAAGTAGAAGTGGAATACGCTGAATATGAAGATATTCACGAATACCGTAATAGTTATGGTGTAAAACTCAAAAACAAAAGTAACTCGTTTAGTATCTTTGCTTCGGTAGTTGCGAAAGAAGGCAAAATAACTAAAGTTGGCTATCTACCTTATATTGGTAATGATTACCATAAATTTAATCTAACCGCTTTTGTTGAAGAGTTAGCTCAATTAACTTTAAAGAAACTTAATGTTACACAATTAACGAGCAAAAAATATCGTGTGGTATTTGACCCTGAAGTTACTACTACATTATTAGGCGCGTATATTTCACAATTAAACGCGGAAGAAATATTAAAGGGTTCTTCTTGGTTTAAAGATAAGATTAACACCCAAGTGGCAAATAAACGTGTCACGATTGTAGAGACTCCGTTAAAACGAGACTTTGATTTTGTTGGTGCCGATGCGCAAGGCGTACCCACAATGAACCGCCCGTTAATTAAAAAGGGCGTACTCCTTACTTATTTACATAATTTAGAGACTGCACAAAAGTTTGGTGTAGAACCCACTGGCCACGCGGTTGCGACCGCTTCGAAAATTAGTATTCATCCACACGACGCACTACATTTAAAACCTGGTCGATTAACAAAAGAAGAATTATTAGCCCAAGTGGGTGATGGTATTTATATTACTGAATTGGAGGGACTCCATGCGGGTTTAGACGCTTTAAGTGGCAATATTTCCTTAAAAGCCGAAGGCTTTGTTATTCAAGATGGCAAATTAACAACTGCTTTAGATATGATGACAGTGACCGCTAATTTATTTGACATTTTCGCTCGCATAAAGAAGATTAGTCAGAATATTGAGTATGTCAAAGAGGGCTTTATGGCTCCGTGTATTTATTTAGATAAGATTGCTATTTCTTTTTAGCTTCTTTCGCTAGTCGTTTTTCGTTCTTTTTTAAAACCGCCAGGATATTCTTTAATAATTCTTTTTCGGTTGGTTCTGGTTTAGCCGGATCTTCAGGAGCGGGGCGTTCATCTGGATGCCTTTGATAATATTTTTCCAGCGCTTTCGCTTCCGCTTCTAGTTTAATTTTATTAATTTTCGCAATGATTCGTAAAATCATAAATAAGACGAAGGCGATAACTAAGAAAGATAACGCCGCATTAATAAATGCACCCCAATCAACAACCGAAGCACCGTTATAAACATAAATAGAACCATGTAGGGTATAGTTACTCATCAACACTTGTCTGGCATCATCGCCACCAAGCAACTTAATCATTTCATCTAAACGTGAATTAGCAAAGTATTGAACATATTGTCCGCCGATTTTTAAACCCGCTTGTTCAAGACTTGCTGGCGATAAGATAGTGATTAAGCCTTTTAAGCCACCTGGGACCGCCCAAGTGCAAATGCTAAGGAAGATATTAGTTAAAGCGGTGACAATCGCGCCGAAGGCACTACCAATCACCACACCAACTGACATATCAACCACGTTGCCACGGTTGATAAATTTTCTAAATTCAGCGAAGAAACCCGTCGCCTTTTTGACTTTTTTCTTTTTCGTCGTTTCGGTCTTTTCTTCGACTTTCTTACTCTTCTTTTTTGCCATATTACTTAACCTCCAGTTCTTTAATATGCCACTCGGGGCGGACTTGATCCGCTTTATTTAATGCAACTTGGTAAAGTTCTTTTTCAATTTCCGCTCGACCCGGGATTGTTCGTTTTAACGCCTTATCGACACGACTCATCGCAAAACGAGCTTCGTGTTCAGAAATATCAAGCATCGAAGAAATTAATAAATATGCGCGAATCGATTCCATTGAAATATCGTTAGCGATATAACGACGTTCATCCGCGCTCACGTGCGCATCATAATAAGGTTTAACCTCTTCAACCGGTTTATTTAATAACAATAAATATAGTTTTTGGGCGATGACTGGACAATAGTTCTCACGCTTTAAATTCTTCTTATTCTCAATCATATGGTCGAGGAGTTTCTCCGCTTCAGTAAAGTTCTTTTGTTTAAAGTAACGATAGACGGTGTACAAATTTACTTGGACAGTAAAGTCGGTAATTTGATCAAACACTTTCATATCGCTTAATTCAACGTTTTGACTATAAGCGTATTCAATCCGCATTAATTCGTTATACGCAGCGAAGTTTTCTTTTTTTGATAAGATAACTAAACGATATCCGTCCGTTGTCGAGTCTAATTTAGCGGGGAAAATGTTATAAAGTTCAAGCATACCGCCGATAGTTATCATCATAATCATTTGGATGGGCACCCAACTTAAATGGCCATACATCTTAACACCTGGTCCAGTGCTTAAGGCATCGGAAATTAAGTAGAAAATAACCATACATACTAATACTTCAAACATATAGAAGAATAAGGGGGCCAAAGCAAACGGTTTAGGTGAAGTTTTCTCTTTTTTAGGAGCGATTCTTGTCTCACCAGTTAGTCCATCAAAGTTCTTAAAACGAAATTTCCACTTCTTATCTGCCCGGTACCAACATAGACCAATAATGTTGACAGAAAAGATGGAGTAACCACCGATTTTAGCGCCCACAATATGACCAAGTTCTAGATAAAAGACGTTAAAGATCACCGACACTAATACAAACACAAAAGCAAATAACATATTTAGATCACCTGAACCTGGAAGGTAATCTTGTAGTTGAGTAAAAAGCGGGGCAATGACAAAAAATCCCACTAATACCGCAACCACGACCATGAGGCCATAAACTAATAAACTAATTAAATCTTCTCTTTTCATACTTTTTTACGTCCTTTATTCTTTTTATTTTCGCAAATTAAATCCATCATGCCATCAAAAGTTTTAGAAATGTTTTCCTCAATTGCTGAGATAGATAATTCTTGAGGATTAATGAGGAGCCGTGAAATTTCACGCGCTAAAGAATCACTAATTAATTTAGCGACTTCGTTAATATCGTTTTTATCAAGACTCGTTTGATATTTTTCAACAATAAATTGACGACCTTTTTTATAGAGATTGTTATAGAAGAAAGATTCAACTGCATCCGCCGCATCACTTTTTAAAGTTTTTAAAATGAGTTGCCGGTTTTTACCCGCGTAGGCTAAGACGACGTGAACCAAAGCCGACCAGTTACTCGCGCTTTCGATATTCTCAATGCGTTCACTTAAGAAATAGGCGATTAACACATCGTAGATGCTCGTAAAGTGATAATAAAATGTTTGCCGTTTAATGCCGCTTTCCTTGCAAATTTTTTGTACCGTAATCTCGTTTAAAGGAAGCGTCTCAATCAGCTCTTTGAGGGTTTGTTTAATTAACTCTTCCTTCTTCATTATTTTTTTCCTTTTCGCCGGTTAATAAATACTTTGAAGTATTTAGCGACGATAATGTAGGCAGGTATAGATACTATAAAGGTCAATAAGCCTAAAAGCAAACACGCGTTGTTAATTTTGCTATAATCAATCGCTAAGAAATTCATGATCGGGACAAGGTAGAAAGTGATAACATCAATCGTAATCAAAAGCGCCATCACTGAGCAGGTCGCGATTAAAACAATCTTCCGGTATTTGTTGAGTGGGAAACAAACGTGTAGCAAAATCACTAGGCTCATCACCGTGAACAAAATGACCGACATCGCCACCGCTCCATCAAGTGGGAAATATTCTGGACTAATATAGGAAGCAACAAGTAGAGGTAAACACATAAAGATTTGCAAGAACGCTGCTGGAATAGCTTCTTTAACAATGTTACTAATAAAACCACTCGTAATTCTTTCTTTGTTCGGTTCAAGCGCAATAAAGAACGGTGCAATTCCAATCGTTAACACTTCCCAAAGGAAGAGGTTGTTGGTCGTAAATGGATAATTTACATGCATGTGGAGCCAACCTAAGAATAAATAAAGGATGGCAAAGAAGAAGGCGAAAATAGTTTTTACTAAGAAAATCGAACATACCCGTTGTAAGTTGTTAATAACACGCCGCCCTTCTTCCACAACTTTTGGTAAAGACGAGAAGTTAGAATCAAGTGAAACTAAGTGGGAGACTGATTTAGCTGCGTCCGCGCCATTAGCCATCGCAATTGAACAATCCGCGGCCTTGAGGGCAAGTAAATCGTTTACCCCATCACCAATCATTGCCACCGTACTGCCATTTTTCCGTAAAGAAGAAATAATCAATTTCTTTTGTTCTGGTGATACCCGAGCGAAAATCTTATATTTTAAAGCCGCTTTTGCCACTTCTTCATCACTTAAACCATCAAGCGAGATGACTTGGTTCGCCCCATCTAAACCGACTTCTAACGCAATCGCTTTTAAGGAGTTTGCGCTATCACCAGAGATGACGCGTAAGTCCACATCATTTTGTTTGAACCAATTAATATTTTTCCGCGCGTCACTTTTAATCGTTTCAACTAAAACAATCACCGCAATAGCGGTTAACTTGCCGGGTAAACGGTTCTTCACAATATTCCGTTCGCCCTCAGCGACCACTAGCACGCGACGACCTAAACGCTCATAGCGCTCAACAACTTTTTTCGTCTTCTCGGTGTTAGTAATATCAAAGAAACCGAACGCTCCCATCACGTAGGTGTGATTATTAAAGGAGGCAGCACTATATTTTTTCTCACTATCAAAAGGAATCGCGACACAATCGCCTTCAATTTTCTTCGTCGCGTAACGGACACGTAAAGCACGCGCGGTCAAGTTTTCATCTTTCGTGACATAAAGAATTTTACCGATGATGTCTTCGACATGGAACATATCCACATTGGCAAACGGCACCACTTCTTTTACTTCCATGTTGCCATCGGTTAATGTACCAGTTTTATCAAGGCAAAGAACATTAACGCGCGCTAACATCTCAATCGAATATAGCTCTCGAACTAGCATTCGGTTACGACCTAATACTAATACTCCAACGGTTAATGAAATCGAAGTCATTAAATACATGCCGCACGGGATCATTGCCACTAAGGAAGAGGTAATCGCGTCGACCGATTCGACGATAGTTTTCCAATCACCCGAGAACTTACCGCCTACTGAATAAGTAATCACTTCCGCTAAGCCAATCGTAATCGCACCGATTGAAATCACCCGAATAATTGTTTTTAAGGATTTTAAAATCTCACTACTCGGACGAACAAAGGAACGCGCCTTCTCTTGTAATTGGTTAGCATAGTTCGCGTTACCAACTTGAATAACTTTCGCGTAGGCGGTTCCGCTTGTTACATAGCTTTGGGCAAAAATAATTTTGCCTTCGGTCTTTGTCACTGCATCGGTTTCACCAGATAAGAAAGATTCGTTCACGCGAATACTACCGTAAATAATTTCGGCATCACAAGGAATCGTTTTACCTGCTTGTAATAAAATAACATCGCTTAGCACAACTCCATCAAACGGGACATCGACACGTTCACCATCGCGAATAACTGTCGCGTGTGGGTTAGAAATTAATGAGAGGCGACTTATTAAATGCTTCGCTTTAATATCTTGGACTAAACTAATTGCAACGTTTAAAGTTAAAATCACAACAAAGAAAAGTCGTGGATATAAACCAAAACAAAGCATGACCACTGCAAGGGTAATGAGTAATATATTTAAAACCGTAAAGATATTTTTGGCAATGATTTGTAAATACGACATTTGAATCGTATTGGTTACTTCATTAGTTAAACCCGCGTCCTTACGTTCTTTAACTTGGTCCGCGGTTAAACCTTGTTTATAGTTAACCTCGTATTTTTTCGCATTTTTAATTTTCGTTTTTAAATTATCCGCTTTCTTTTTATAGAACATAGATAAGAATGGACGACGATTACTTTTTGTCTTTGTCATATTATTCCGTCCTTAAAGCCACCACTGGATCTTTCTTCGCCGCTTTTTGCGCGGGGATAAATCCGGCTACGAAAGTTAAAAGTATAGAAATTGCCACCAGGGCTAATGCATGAAGAATATTTAAATTACAAATCATTCCGATACCTGGTGCACGCACTAACGAACGGATAATTAAGCTAATCGGGACCTCAACTGCGAATACTACAATGACACCAAGAAGACCCGCCAAGCCACCAATAATTACTGATTCAGCTTCAAATAGTCGTCGGACATCTTTCTTCCTAGCACCAATCGCTCGTAGTATTCCAATTTCTTTTGTTCGTTCAAGCACTGATGTATAAGTAATAACACCCGTCATCACGCATGACACTAATAAAGACACTGCCGAGAAGCAAATAAGCACAATCGAGATAATTTGAATTGTTGTCCCTAGCGCTTCAGTTACCGTGCCGGCTAAATCTGCGTAATAGATTTTGTTTTCAGGATGATCTTCATTCCATTTATCTAGATAATCAAAAATATTTTGTTTGCTCGCTAAATCCTTCGGGAAAATTAAGATGGAATTGGTGGGAGAATAGCCCATTGTGTATTGCACTAAATCCAAGGCTTTGTCGGTGGTTGGATTTTTGATATCGTGGCTCCCGGGATCACCAGTAATTACCGGCATCTCAAAAGCGTTAGAAAAACGGTAGTTGTCCATACAATAGATATCATATGGATAATTGTCGGCTGGTTTGATTTGCCCGGTTCCATCATTGAGTATGCTATAAAAGGCAAATGGTGAAACCGATGGCGAACTGAGCCACGAATAAAGAAATAGCGAATTAGCTGAATCAACCGCAGCGAAAGTGTTGTTTATAAAATCTAGCCAAAAAGCTGGTTTGCTAATCGCCCAATTATTTTGAGCGGCGTCCTCAATTTTTTGGTTTTCTTCCTCGTGTGACTTATAACGATCCTTGAATTCTTTTAAAAGTATGTGAGGATAACAAATGCTTCCCGGGATTAGATTGATATATGAAGATTGCTTCATTCGAATGATACCTGAAATTCTAATTTTAAACGGTGCATTATCCTTGTCGTTGTTATAAAAATCGCTTAATTCATCCGACTTGGTAATATCCAAATATTGTGTAATTTGCTTTTTTACAGGGGTCTCCTTTAGCACACGAACTTTGGCACTTGTTTCATCAACTTCATAACTATCGATGAGCGTAGTCACCGGATTTGATCCTGCTTTCTTCACCGCTGTGTACACAATCGATGGATCATATGATTTATATTTAAATTCTCCTGGCTTATCAATAAGATCATTAAAATTAATTTCCGCTCCTTCTTCAGCTTGGGCAGATTCATATAAACCGAGCCCATAGAGAGTTGTTGTAGGTATTCGGTTATAACGATCGCACACCAAGGCGACATCAAAACATGTGAGACCATCTGTCGGATCAATATATGATTCTTCGCTAGGGTATTCACCGCCAATGACATCGTATAGTTGATCCATATATTTTTTACTACCCGCGATTTCGTGGAAAATTGTGTAGGGTAAACCAGAGGTTCCAGAAAGAAATAAACCGCCCGCACCAGCAGTTTCAAATGGATCAATTTTAATAATTTCTTCGCCACGAGTGGTAAACAAATTCAAATCTAAATATTCTTCGTTAAGTAAAACGCTTGAAGCATAATACGGAGCATTGATTTCAAGTTTTTTGCAATACTCAGCATAATTTGGTGTTATGTTGTTATGGTGAGTAGCCACTACTGCGGAAGGATCTTCGTTAAATGGTTTGATGATTGGTTTCTTTGGGAAGATATCTGGCCATTCAATCTCTTTAAGCGAAGTGGTTACAAATGGCGAAATAGAAATCGGTACACTGGCGGCAGTGCCTAATTCAACCGTTTTGACGTAATTAGAAAAACCATTCGACATCGCAAGGATCATCGCCACACCAATAATACCGAAAGAGGCTGCAACAACTGTCATCGCCGTACGACCTTTTTTTGTTAACAAACTTTTAAACGAACTACCTAATGCAGCGAAAAGCGGCATATGCGTATGTCGGTTTGTTTCTGGTCTTGTTTTTGTTGGGTGGCCTTTTTTCTCTGGGATTGTATCACTCACCACTCTTCCGTCTTTCAAACGAATTGTGCGATCAGAATATTGCATCGCTAAAATATCGTTATGCGTCACCATGATGACTAGGTGTTCTTGCGAAATCTTCTTCAAAATCTTCATGACTTGGATACTAGTCTTACTATCAAGCGCACCAGTTGGTTCATCCGCGAGAATAATTTTTGGATTGTTGACTAGTGAACGCGCGATAGCCACTCGTTGCATTTGTCCACCCGATAATTGGTTCGGACGTTTTTTAGCCACGGTATCAAGGCCGACCAGACTTAACGCATACATTGCTCGGTCATAACGCTGTTTGCGGTTAAAGCCCGCTAACGACATAGATAGTTCAACGTTTTCTAAAACCGATAAATGCGGAACTAGATTATAGCTTTGGAAAATAAAACCAATGCGACGATTACGGTAAGCATCCCAATCGGCATCGGTAAAATGTTTAGTTGATTTGCGGTCGATGATTAAATCGCCAGACGAATATTGATCAAGTCCACCAATAATATTTAAAAGCGTCGACTTCCCGCATCCTGATGGCCCAAGAACTGACACTAATCCTTTATTGCCGAAAACTAGACTCACGTCGGTTAGAGCTGGAAAGGAGCGTTTGTCGACTAAATAACGCTTATAAATGTTCTTGAACTCAAGCATAAATAACTACTAAGTTAAGTAACTTAGAAGTTAATAATAAAATAACTTAACTGAAATGTAAATGCGAATTATTTAAATAAAAACGCCTTAGGCACTACGTTTTCTTTGCTTTTGGAAGAACTGTTGTAAGAGTTTTTGGCTCTCCTTGGCAAGCACTCCACCAACTACTATAGGTGGCTTGTTGTTGGTTTTGTGGCGGTATAATTTAACACCACTATCAATCGCACCGTTATGTGGATCAATTAATCCGTAGACTACTTTTTTAATACGGGCTTGGGCTAGTGCCGAAGCACACATCGCACATGGTTCTAAAGTGACATATATGACACAATCAAGTAAACGCCAATTATGAAGTTTTTTACTCGCTTTTTGGATAGCGATAATTTCTGCGTGAGCAACCACATCCCTTCGTTTTTCTTTTTGGTTGTGGGCTCTTGCGATGACTTGATGGTTTTTAACAATCACAGCGCCAATGGGAACCTCGCCTAAAGCATACGCTTTCTTTGCTTCCTTTAAGGCTAATTCCATGTATCTAATATCTTCACTCATAACAACAAAACCGCCATACATTAAGAGGTCTACTTATGGCTGCTATATTTCTATCCTGACCAGGTTCATAGTTCTTAATTATGACGGCGTAGTAATAATATCACTTATTTGCTTTTTGGCGAAATTTTCGTCTTTCCACCCATGAATGGTCTTAAGACTTCAGGAATGATGACACTGCCATCGGGTTGTTGGAATTGTTCAATAATCGCTGGGAATAAACGTGAAGTAGCTAAGCCCGAAGCGTTAAGGGTGTGACAGAAATGAGTCTTACCATCTTTGGCTTTATAACGCGCCATTGTCCGGCGAGCTTGGTAGTCACGAGCGTTTGATGCGCTACTAACTTCTTTATAAATATTCATACTTGGTAAATAGACTTCAATGTCGTAAGTCCGCGCCATTGAATGAGAACAATCAGCCGCAGCTAATTTAGAAAGTCTAAAGTGTAAGCCGAGTTTTTCTACTAGCCCCGCAGCAATGTTAACCATTTCTTCAAAAGCGGCGTCACTCCCTGTATCGGTAGTGTATTGAACAATCTCAACTTTATTAAATTGATAACCGCGAATCATGCCTCTTTCTTCGGTCCGATAACTGCCCGCTTCTTGGCGGTAACACGGCGTGTAGGCAAAATATTTCTTGGGTAAATCTTCTTCTTTTAAAATCTCGTTACGGTGGAAATTCACTAACGCAGTTTCAGCGGTTGGAAGTAAGAAACGGCCCATTCCTTCAACGTGAAAAACGGCGTTCCGGAATTTGGGGAATTGACCCGCCCCATAACCCGACGCTTCGTTTAACATATGGGGTGGCAAAATAAAACGGTAACCGTTCTTTAAATGCTCGCTAATAAAATAGTTAATTAATGCCCATTCAAGTTCCGCACCTTCACCTGTATAAATCCAGGTCCCTTCACCACTAATTTTGGCGGCCCGTTCATAATCAACTAAGCCAAGTGATTTAGCTAGTTCAACGTGATCGCGCACTTTAAAATTAAAGATGGGTTTTGGATTAACAACTTTAATGACTTTATTATTTTCTTTCCCGCCGGAAACCACGTCATCATCGGGTAAATTGGGTAATTCACTAATAATGTCGTTGATCTCTTTTTCAATCTTTTTGAGTTCAATTTCTTTGTCTTTATTTTTCGTCGCTAAGGCTTTCACTTGAGTAAAAATTTCTTTCGGATCTTTACCTGCTTTTTTATATTGTGGCACTTGGGCGGATAATTTATTTTGTTCCGCTTTATTCGCTTCAGTTTCAAGAATTAAACTCTTCCGTTTTTGGCTAAGAGCAATGACTGCTTGTGGATCAAAATCCCACGCCTTCTTTTTGAGTGCCGCTTGCACATAATCTGGTTTTTCCACAATGAGTTTTAGATCAATCATACTAATCTCCTTATTTTAAAAGCCCTTCGTAAAGTTTAACTAATTGTTTACCACTTGTTTCCAAGTTGTAATTATCTTTAACAAATTGATAAGCTTTCGTAATCGTGGGCTTAAGTCGACCCTTTAAATATTGTTCAATTAAGGTCGCGACATCGTAGGTGCCACGCGCGATATAACAATTGATTTTATCCTTTAAATACGAAGTTTTTCCGCGTTTATCATTAAACAAAATCACTTGGGTTTTGGCCGCCATCGCTTCCATCACGTGGATGGTTTCAATTCGCCGCGAGTCAAGGAGCAAAAAGATTTTGCTATGCATTAGTGTCGAACGGAAAATTTGTTCGGGGATAAGTGAAGAAAAGATAATATTATCTGGTCCTTCGGTAATATATTTACGGCGCAAGACATTACTATAATTAGCGCCAATAAAGTAAAACTGAGTGAACGAACAAAGTTCTGCAATTTCTAAAAGATTTTGCATCTCCACTTTATTTTTATAATCACCAACGCAAAGGATGAATGGATCCTTATTACTTTGTTCGAAATAAGCCTTAAATAGCGGAGCAATTTTCTTGCGCGTTTCATCGCTAAATCGTTTGAAATTCACAGGCGAAGGGAATACTTTTATCGGGCTTTTTACGCCTGATTTTTCTAAGAATTCTTTCGCGTGAATGCCTGGCACTAAGACTAAATTCGCAGCGTTTAAACAACGCCGATATTTGCCTTTTAAAACTTGCCGGTTTTCGGTGAGATGCACCATTTGTGATTGCTTTTCGGTCTCGCAATATAGGGCGCTCACCACTGCTGGATAACCAGCGAATTTAACTTCATTAACTTTATTAAGATCTTCGTCGTTCACAAAGTGTACTAAATCAAAGTCAGCGAAAACGCTCGTTTCATAGGGAACGTTAACGGCTTCGAGGGCCCCTTTGATGGACTTACGAAGACGGTTTTCTTCATAAGCCTCATCATTATGCGAATTCTTTTTCGCGTAAATAAGCGGCTTCATGAATTTTAGTCGGCGATATCATCAGGCGATACCGCTGGTCCTGCTGCTCCTTCTGATTGTTCTTCCGCGGGCGCTTCTTCGCTCGTGGTATCTTCTTCGCTTTGTAAATCGTGAGGAAGAATCGTGAGGCTAGAAACTTTATGTTTTTCTTCAAGACGAATGACCCGTACACCTTGTGTGTTCCGGCCACTAATCTTGATTTGGTTAATTGGTACACGAATGACGATACCACCACTAGTGATAACCATTAAGTCTTCGTCGCCTTTCACCGCTTTCGTCGCAATTAAACGACCATTCTTTTGGGTAGTATTTAAGGTCAAGACACCTTTGGTGCCACGTTTCGTTAAACGATATTCCGCGGCTTCCGTCATCTTGCCATAACCATTAGAGGTAATCGCTAAAATGATGTTGCCTTCAAGTGAGGTTGAGGCACTCACCACCGCGGCGCCACTTGGATTCATCCCTTTAACACCCGTCGCCGTCCGACCCATTGGGCGAACATCGGTTTCGTTAAAGGTCACCATCTTGCCTTTTGCGCTACTCATAGCAATTAAACATTTGCCGTCCGTGTGTTTCACTTCTAAGAGTTGATCGCCTTCACGGAGACCAATTGCAATCTTGCCGTTTTGGCGGATTGAGAGATATTCTTCAATCGCGGTCCGCTTCACTAAACCGTTCTTGGTAAAGAAGGTTAAGAAGCCGGTTTGTCCTAAACCATCCTCTAAGTCGATGATTGACATAATGCGTTCATCTTTTTCAAGGTTCAGAAGGTTTTGGACTGGGATGCCTTTTGAGATACGGCCGCCTTCTGGCACTTTATAACCACGGGTCCGATACACTTTTCCTTTATTGGAGAAGAAGAGTAAATCGGTGTGGGTTTTCGTGTGGAGTAATAATTTAATTAAATCGATATCCGCAACTGTCGCACCCTTAACACCACGTCCACCACGATTTTGGGTTCTAAAGGTGTTAGTGGTCATTCTCTTCACATAACCGTTTTGGGTTAACACCACCACGATATCTTGTTCCGGAATGAGCGATTCATCATCAATGTTACCTAAGGTATCAGAGATTTCAGTCCGACGTTCATCCGCGAATTTGGCTTTCACTTCTTCGAGTTCTTTAATCACCACTTCAATTTCGTTGCCACGACTTTCGAGGATGTGTTGATACTTAGCAATGTTGGCTTCAAGTTCGGCTTTTTCATCATCTAACTTCTTCTTTTCTAGACCGGTTAAACGACGTAAAGTCATCGCCAAAATCGCTTGTGTTTGTGGCTCACTTAATTCGTATTTATTCATTAAAGTCGCAGTCGCTTCTTCAGGCGTAGCGCTCTTTTTAATGTCTTCAACGATATCGTCAATATTATCGATAGCCTTGAGTAAACCTAAAACAATATGCCGACGATCTTCGTCTTTCTTTAATAAGAATTTCGTCCGCCGCGTGACGACTTGAATTTGGTGTTCAAGGTAGTCTTTTAAAATCGCATTGACGGGTAAAATCTTTGGCGCCGCATTCTCTAAGCAAAGGAAGATAATCCCAAAGCTTGTTTGGAGTTGAGTAAGTTTATATAAGTGGTTAAGAATTACTTCGGGGATGCAATCGTGACGGACATCAATTACGACACGAATACCTTCTTTGTTCGATTCATCGTGGATGTTAGTAATGCCTTCCACAATTTTATCTTTACAAAGTTGTGCGATGCTTTCGATTAAACGCGCTTTGTTCACGCCATAAGGAATTTCTTCAATGATAATCCGCTTACGGCCGCTCTTATCATCTTCTTCGACTCGGCATTTACTCCGAATAACCACGCTTCCTGAGCCGGTTTCGTAAGCATCTTTAATGCCTTGGCGGCCTAAGATAATACCGCCAGTCGGGAAGTCAGGACCGGGCATATATTGCATAATTTCTACCGGTGTTAAATTAGGATTTTTCGCTACCGCAATCGTTGCGTCAATCGCTTCGCCTAAGTTATGCGTTGGAATATTGGTCGCCATACCAACCGCGATACCACTACTTCCGTTGACTAAAAGGTTGGGGAACCGCGCTGGTAAAACTGTTGGCTCTTGGTCAACACCATCGTAGTTATCCATAAA
This sequence comes from Bacilli bacterium, assembly GCA_024408565.1. Classification (GTDB taxonomy): domain Bacteria; phylum Bacillota_I; class Bacilli_A; order RFN20; family CAG-826; genus UB1719. The sequence goes on along the minus strand of JAKSUW010000002.1, from coordinate 17,269 downwards.
GTCAACGACATCACAATCGATATCGCGCACCATTTGGAGCGCTAATTTTGCTAACCGTGCTTCAGTATAACGATAAGCCGCAGGCTCATCACCATCGATTGAACCAAAGTTACCATGCCCATCGACTAAAGTATTCCGCATTGCAAAAGGTTGCGCTAGACGCACCACCGCGCCATAAATCGCCGCGTCGCCGTGTGGGTGGTATTTGCCCATCACATCACCAACGATACGCGCACATTTTTTATGTGGTTTATCAGGGGTCGTCCCGCTTTCATACATGGAATAAATAATCCGGCGGTGAACTGGTTTCATACCATCCCGCACATCCGGAATTGCCCGCGCCACAATGACGCTCATCGCGTAGTCAAGGAATGCACCTTTGACTTGGTCGCTAATATCAACATCTTGTAGTCCAGGGACAATGCCAGCTTCGGCTGTTTCGACTTCTGTATCTTTTTTCTTTTCTTCGTTTGCCATACTGTCTCCCTCCTTATAAATCTAGGTTCTTGACGAACTTCGCGTTCTCGTGGATGAACTCTTTTCTTGGCATCACATCGTCACCCATGAGGTTAGTGAAGATGCGGTCGGCATCCATCGCGTCTTTAATGGTGACCCGTAACATTTTCCGGGCTTTTGGATCCATGGTCGTTTCAAATAATTGTTCAGCGTCCATTTCACCAAGACCTTTATAACGTTGGAACGGATATCCGGCTTTAAGTTGTAATTTTTTCTTAAGAATTTCTAGTTGTTCATCGTTATAGCAATAATAGGATTTGCCATGGTAATCCACCTTATAGAGTGGTGGTTGCGCAATATAGATATGACCTTCCGTAATTAAGCTCTTCATAAATCTAAAGAAGAAGGTTAATAAGAGGATACGGATGTGACTACCATCAACATCAGCATCGGTCATGATTACAATCTTGTCATAACGAATTTTGCTCACATCGAATTCTGGATCAACACCAGCTCCGATCGCCATAATCATGTTACCAATTTCAGCGTTTTCAAACGCGCGTTGTTGGTCCACTTTTTCAACGTTAAGAATTTTTCCTCTTAATGGTAAGATGGCTTGGGTTCTCCGGTCACGGCCGTTTTTAGCGGAGCCACCCGCGGAGTTACCTTCGACGATATATAATTCACATTCTTTTGGATCGTGACTCTGACAGTCCGCGAGTTTACCAGGTAAAGTGGTAATATCTAGACCATTCTTCCGACGGACGCTTTCTTGGGCTTTTCTTGCTGCGGCCCGGGCTTCAGCGGCGCTTGCCACTTTTGTTAAAATGAGTTTCGCAATTGGTGGGTTTTCCATTAAGAAAGTCATTAGGTGCTCGCCAACGATGCTACTTACAATCTTCCGAACCTCACTATTACCTAATTTAGTTTTGGTTTGTCCTTCGTATTGTGGATCGGGGTGCTTCACTGAGATAATCGCGGTTAAGCCTTCTTTAATATCATCAGTCGTAAAGTTCTCATTGTCGTCTTTTAAGAATTTCGTCTTCCGGGCGTAATCATTCACTACCCGGTTAATCGCTAAACGGAAACCTTCTTCGTGGGTGCCACCTTCATGTGTGTTGATGTTATTGCAGAAGCTAAAGATTGACGCATTATAAGAAGTGTTATATTGCATAGCAATTTCGGCATAAATAATCGAAGTTTTGCCACTAGCGTACTCCACCTCTTCGCGACCCTCGCAATAAATCACATCTTCCATGATTGGGCCTTTAGGTTTATTTAAGTATTGGACATACTCTTTAATACCGCCTTCATAGCAGAACTCTTCTTTCGTTTCTGGTGTGGTACGCATATCTTTAACAATGATTTTGACTCCCTTGTTAAGGTAGGCCATTTGTCTTAAACGATCGCGCACAATTTCGTATTCAAAAGTAGTAGTCTCGGTAAAGATGGTGTTGTCTGGTTTAAAGGTCACAATCGTACCGGTGTCGCTTGCTTCACCAACTTTCTTTAAATGGTCAAGTGGCTTGCCACCACGGCCGAATTTCATATAGTAATCACCACCATCACGATGGACGTTTACTTCAAGATATTCACTTAACGCGTTCACTACTGACGCGCCAACGCCGTGTAAGCCGCCTGACACTTTATAGCCGCCACCTTCGCCGAATTTACCACCAGCGTGAAGCACGGTATAAACTGTTTCAACTGCGGAAACACCGGTCTTAGCGACGACGTCGACTGGAATACCACGACCGTTATCGCTGACTGTACAAGTGCCATCTTTATTTAATGTAACGGTGATTAAATTACAGAAACCCGCTAACGCTTCATCGATAGCGTTATCAACGATTTCCCAAATTAAATGGTGTAAGCCAGGTGAAGCGGTTGTACCAATATACATACCTGGTCTTTTTCTGACTGCTTCTAGACCTTCAAGAACTTGGATGTTTTCCGCTGTATAAATTTTGTCGGCATGTTCAAGTTCTTCGACGCTACCTGCATCGAGCTCTTTGTACTTCATTCCGTCATCTTTGTCTAAGACGGAATTGTCTTTTTTCTCTTCTTCTGCCATATTAGTTCCTCCTAATAATTTGATGTTTACTAATTTCGTAAATTGACGCTTGGTCAATATTAATCTTGGTAGTGGTAATAAACACTTGATCTAATTTCCTTAAGAAGGCAATTAGTTTCCGTTGGTGGTTTATATCTAATTCACTCATGACATCGTCGAGCGCCACAATCGGATGTTTACTTTTATCTTCCACTAAAAAGTAGGGTGAAAGTTTTAACGCAATGGCCATTAGCCGGTTTTCGCCTTGGGATCCTTTTAAAGCGATATTCTCTTGATTGAAATTAAGAATAAAGTCTTCGCGATGGACGCCCACGCTAGTCGCTTTATGCTTTAAGTCATTATCAAGACTATTTTGGTAAGCGCGTTTAGCGTTTTCTTGATAGCCATCGAGTTTAACGTAAGGGAAATACACCAATTGAACTTGATTGTTTTCCCCGGTTAAGGCTTTGGCGACTTTGCTAATCACTTGGTTAAGCTTTCGCACAAACTCTTGTCTCATTTTTATGACTTGTTCTTCTTCACTGATGAGTTGGTAGGTGACAACCGCTAATTGCGTTTGATCAATTTGTTCCGCTTTTAGTAGTTCGTTTCGCTCCTTTAGAAGCGTATCCACTCGTGCCATCGTCTCACTATATATAATGTTAAGCTTAGATATATTTATATCTAGATAGTTACGACGGTTTTTTGGCGAATCCTTAAAGATGTTCACATCTTTCGGTTCAAAGACAATGACATTAGTAATCTGATTCAAGGTTGAGAGTTTACTAATCCCTTTATCATTGATTTGGATTTTTTTGCCTTTTTCATCAATTAAGACATCAATCGTGGTTTTAATTGTGTTAGTTGCTACGCTAGCGTTAATCACTGCCTCTAACGCGCCATTTCTAATGAGCTTACTATCTTCCACTCCGCGAAAGGATTTAGCGAACGAAAGATAGTGAATGGCTTCAAGGAGGTTTGTCTTGCCACTGGCGTTTTCGCCAACAAACACATTAATACCGCTTTTAAAGTCTAATAATAATGAGTGATAACCACGGAAATTTTTTAGATGGATCTGAGTAATATGCATGATTCATTAATTCAGCATGATTTTCTCTGAACCAAAATCAATCACATCACCTTTATAGAGCTTACGACCTCTCCTTATATCCACTATCCCGTTAATTTTAACGGAATTAGACGCTAGGAAGGCTTTAACCTCACCCCCGCTACCAACAACCCGGGTAAGCTTTAATAGTTGCCCTAATGTGATATATGGGGTTTTTAAAGTGATGGTTTGGTTTTTTATATTCATAAAAAAATCCCAATATCATTATACGCTTTTTTTTATAAAAGGGAAATATATATAATATATATTCCCTTAAGGTAGTTTTTGAATTAGATAATTTTAATTTGTGAACACTTCATCGCTAAAATAGCGGCGTTATGATTTTTTACGCTCGTTCCAGCGCAAAGTTTTTGTTCAACGATGATTGGAATTTCTGGAAAATATGTTTTTAGTAAAATCGCGTTAGAAATTACACAAATATCTGTGCATGTCCCAACTAAGGTAATTGATTCGATTTTTTCTTTTTTATTTAATTTATTAAATAATTCTACTAATTTCTTACTACCAAAAGTTGGTTTTTGAATCACGTTATTTTTATTAATAAATTTTTGTAATGGATCAACAATTTTCCACCCCTTACTACCTTTAATACAATGTTTAATGGGGAGAAGTTTACCTTCTTGGGTTTTTAAATATGTTTTAGCGTCATGCGTGTCTTGGGTAAAGAAAATTTTACCTTTAAATTTAGATGCCTTATTTTCAATGTTTTTAACGATTTTGGCGGCCGAAACGTTTTTTAAAGCACCAGAGACAAAATCATTTTGCATGTCGATAATTAAAAGGATTTTCATACTTCGTGCCTTAAAACCACCTTTAAACGCGTTACGCGCGTACTGGGGTGATGAGTTGGATAATATTGTCGTTTTTTGTATCTTTAATTACAAATGGTTTAAATTCGCCAATAAATTGTAAAACAACATCTTCAGCGCGAAGGGCTTTAATCGCATCAATTACAAAACTTGAGTTAAAAAGAATTTCTAATCTTTCACCTTCGTAGTGGAAAGTGTTGATTTTTTCTTTCGCACTACCAACTTCGCTGGTGGTGGAAGAAACTTCAACATCATCTTGCGTAATTACTAAACGCACGGTGTTCTTATCATTAGTTAATAAAGAAACACGATCAATCGCTGATAAAAGCTCTTCGGCGTTAGCCTCTAAGAAATAATTAAATGATTTTGGAACGATGTTTTTAACATTTGGATATTCACCATTTAAAAGATTAGAAGCAACGATTGTGTTATTAAATTTAAAGAACATCTTTCTTTCGTTAACCACAATGTTAATTGTTTCTGCTTCTTCAAACATCCGAATAATTTCATTAATAGTTTTAGCAGGGATGTTAGCGACAAATTCTACTTCTTCATTAATTGCAATTTCTTTTTTTGCGTAACGAGCAGCGTCTAATGCGATCGCCGTAAGTTTCTTATTTTCCGCAGTTAAATTTAGCGCGGTTAACATTGGGCGATTTTCTTTATTCGCCGCCGCGAAAGAAGTTTGTTCCACTAATGCGACAAATTCTTTAGTGTTAACATTAAATTCTTTACCATCTTCGTTAAAATCGTATTCTGGATATTCTTCTGCTTGCGCGCTGTTTAATTGGAAATTGGATTTTTCATCACTAATTTCCACCACTGCGTTATCCATTACATCGAAAGTCAATTCTTTTCCAGATAACTTACGAACGATTTCAACTAAATAACGGCCTTGGACAAGAATCGCACCATTCTTCGCGTTACGAATGATCTCTTGATCATTTTTCGCAAATGGAATCAAGGTTGAAATAGCAATTGTTTCATTACTACCAATTAAATTAAGACCACGATCATCTAACACTAATTTAACAAAAATTAAACTAGCGACAAATGATTTAGATGGAATTGGTTTACTAACGACATTCAATGCTTTTAGAAATTCTTCTCGATTAATGGTAAATCTCATATTTATCTCTCCTTATTTTTAATAATATTTATTTTAATAATAATAAGTGGGTGTGGAATTGTGGACAACTCACTTTTTCTTTGCTTATCTACTATACCACAACCCCTAATATTTTGTTAATTTTTATTAATATAATAAAACTTTATAATTTTAACTGACTTCTAATCTCATTAATAACTGTTTGTAAAGATGGATTAGTTTTCAACCCTTTCTCCACATTTTTACACGCACTCATAACAGTAGAATGATCTTTGCCGCCAAAGATTTTTCCAATCCCATCAAATGGCGTATCTAAAATATCTCTAATTAAAAACATTGCGATATGACGAGCGGCAGCAATTTGACCCGTCCGCATGTTACCAGTTAGTTGAGTTGGTGTTAATGAATAATAATTACTTACCACATCAATAATCTTAATTTCGTTAAGTTTTTTATTTGATTCACTAACTTTTAAATAATCACCAACTGCTTCAATCGCGTTCGCTAAAGTGATATGATCAACTTTCTTAATATTAATTGTGTAGAAGAGTAATTTATTAATCGCACCTCTTAATTCGCGAATATTTTTTGAAAACTTTTCCGCAAAGAAAGGAAATACATCTTGATCAATCCGAGTAATATCCATTCCCGAAGCAGTAACATAAAGTTTAATAATTTCAATACTGGTATTTAAATCAGGTGGATTAATCGCGATGTCTAAACCACCAGAAAATCTTGAGATTAAACGGTTTTCCATCCCTTTTAATTCGTTAGGATGTTTATCGCTAGTTACTACCACTTGGCGGTCAGAATTAATTAAAGAAGAGAAGACGGTAAAGAATAATTTTTCACACTCTTTTTTACCACCAAAAAATTGAATATCATCAATTAATAACACATCAATATTTCTAAAATAATCTAACATTTGTTGTTCAACGCGATCGTGTTTCAAGATATGCACAAATTCATTAAAGAATTCTTCAGCGGTTGTGTATAAAACGCGCTTATTAGGTGAGTTTTCTTTAATCGCATTACCAATCGCGTTTAATAAATGAGTCTTGCCTAAACCAGACGCACTATAAAGGAAAATCGGATTAGGATTCCATAATTTATTTTTATTACTTGCAACTAGTAAAGCGGCTTGGTAAGCCTCTTTATTTGAATCACCGACCACAAAATTATCAAAGGTCATATCATTCTTTAATTTTGATTCTGAGAATAAAGGAATAAGACCACTTTCCATCTTCTCTTCTTTGATAATTTCATCTTTTAATAAGAAGGTAACTTGATAGTTACTTTCTAAGATATCTTGGATAGTGGAAGTAATTAAATCGTAATATTCTTTACTAGATAAAACTTGTTTCGCTAAGCGGGAATTAACCACTACCGAAATAACATTATTATTAATATTCTTAATTTCTGAATCACTTAAGAACGAGTTAAAAATACGATCATCCCCGAGACGGACCCGCACTTCGTTTAGGATTCTTTCCCAGAGGTGAACAATTTCTTCGACTTGTGATTTCATAGTGAGATGATTATATAACAATTAACATTAATATATAGACAAAAAATATAAAATTTTTATTTCTCCACAATCGGAAACAAAAAAAGAGCATAAAATACACCAAAAACCACTAATCCACATAATATAATTGTGGAAAACTTGTGGAAAACTTTTTAACATTTTGAATTTTCAACAATTCCCACAAAACGATTTTTTCTCCACACCTTATTTCATTAGTATTTATCGCATATGTAAGCGTTATCTCCACTAAAGATTTTTTCTTTTTCCACTCCACATGTGGATGATTTTTTGTAGTTAACCGGTTATTTTTATGGTGGAAAACGGCTTTTATATAATAAAAGTTTGCAAAAAGACTTTTTCAATAATATAATCTATTCACTTGTGTAGCAAAAGGAGAAGCGTATTATGGCAAGCCACAGAACTTATCAACCAAGTAAACGGAAACATAAAAACGTTCACGGTTTTCGTGCCAGAATGAGCAGCAAAAACGGACGGAAAGTTTTAGCTCGTCGTCGGGCGAAGGGTCGGAAGACTTTATCAGCCTAAGATGAAAAGAATCAATCGCATTCGGCGGAATCAAGATTTCAAAGCGATTATCGCGAAGCGGCACATTAATAAGTCAGACGAATACATCGTTTACACCGATCAAAATAACCTTGGTTATACTCGAATCGGTATCAGTGTCTCTTCTAAACTTGGTAACGCGATTGTCCGTAACAAAATTAAACGGCAAATTCGGGCGATGATTCATGATCTAATGAAATTAGATAAGAATGTTGATATAGTAATTATAGCGAGAGACGGCTTTAAGAAAAATTCATACGAAATAAACAAAACCGCTCTCAAAAAGGTCTTAAAAATTAACTAACTATGACAAAGAAATCGATTAATAAACTTACTCTTCTCACCGCTGCTGGTTTAGGCGCAGTAGTTTTGCTTGCAAGCTGCACCGCTAACTTTTGTACATCTAAAGATCGTTCGCGGATTCTTTACACATACGATACAGGTACTTTACATTTTATTGAAGGCACTGATCCTGAGATAGAAGATGAAAAGCCTTTATACATTACCGTAGACGGCCAACAAAAACGAGCTGGTAATATTTATTATTACCAAGGTGCTTACCAAGAAAGCTCAAAAGATGGATACCCAAAAGATTATATTGGTGACGATTCGAAAACAATCACTGATGTAGTTACTGCAGCGAAATCCGCCGGTATTATTTGCCCAAGCGAAGAATATTGGGAAAGAATGGATCTAAGAACCGTTAGTGAGGCATATGTTGAATGGGCGAAAGTAGTAGAAGACGCACCAGCTGTCGAAAATTTAGCTCTCTCTGATATTATCGGTGAAAAAGATGATAAAGACATTTTAACCAAACGTGGCTTTTTAGCGGACTATGGTTATGTTAAATTTTCTCAAAACGACGATATGTGGACTAACTGGAATAAGTGGACACAAGAGTTACGCGAAGATATTGGTGTTAATAATTGCCCAAGTCCTGACTTCACCGCACTTTATAAATCGTATTTACAAGGCAAGGTCAATAATGCCCGTTCATTTATTACAATCGGAAACGGTGGTATTTTTGGTAACTTTGGTTATAACCACAACAAGATTTTAATGGAAGGAATTAGTTGGGGTGATGCTTGGCACCATGGACTTATTGAAGGCTTATTAGTGTGGCCAATCGCAGCCTTAACTGAAAAACTATCTGCGGTATTTGGCATGAATGGTATTGGTCAATTAGGCGCTATTTTGCTTGTTACATTTATTGTTAGAACCTTCTTACTCTTAGTGTCTTTTAAGACCACATTAGGTCAACAAAAGATGCAGATGTTACAACCCGAAATGGCGAAGATTCAAGCGAAATATCCAAATGCGAATACTAACCAAGCACAAAAACAAAGAATGGCGCAAGAACAGATGGCGCTATATAAGAAAAACAAGATTAATCCGATTGGATCATTGTTAGTGTTAATTGTCCAATTCCCAATCTTCATTGGCGTGTGGGGCGCGATGCAAGGCTCGGCCGCTTTAGCGTCGGATAAAGTTGGTAATTTATACCTCAGCGACTCCATCTGGACGACACTATCACAAAACCCAGCTCTACCCACTAACGACGCTGGATTCTGGACCGCTTTTATCTTAATTATTGTGATGTCTGTTTCGCAGTTTGTGTCGATGAAATTGCCACAATGGATGCAAAAACATCGTGATAAAAAACATCCACAACCAAAACTGACCGCTAATCCAGCGGGTGATAAGACGCAAAGACAAATGAAATGGTTTGGCTATATCATGCTTGTCTTCATTATTATCATGGGCTTCACGCTCCCGGCTGGCATGGGCGTGTACTGGTTAGCTGGTGCGTTATTTAGTATTGTGCAAACCATTGTGTTCCAATTTGCAATGCACGGCACCTTCAAACGTCAAGGCATCGCGATTAAGCGTTTATTTACGGTGAAAATCCCTGGTTTATTTAAAAAGAAAGATCCATCTCAACCAGAGACAATTGACGTCGATACGAGCAAAAAAGATGGCGAATAAAATTATTCATAAGGAGAAATAGATATGAAAACTTACGAGGCAAAAAGCATTGAAGAAGCAGTCGAAGCAGCGGCTACGGAAATGAATGTTGCAAAAGAAAATGTCCACTACATTATCAAAGAAGAAAAAGGTGGTATTCTTGGTTTAGGTAAATCCGCTACCATCGAAGTTTATACGCTTGAAGATGTATATAACTATGGCGCTGATTATCTTAAGAACGCGATTAAAGCCATTGGTATTGATGTGAATATCACTGCGCAAATTAATGACGAAGGCATCATTCGGATGACGATTAATAGCGAACGTAATCCAATCTTAATTGGTCGGAATGGTCGCACTTTAAGAGCGTTAAATGACTTAGTTCGTTTAGCGGTCTCTAATCACTTTAAACGTCGGTATCGGGTGTTACTTGATGTCGGTGATTATAAGGATAAGAAGTATTCAAAAATCATCGGTATTGCCCGCCGGGTGGCGAAAGAAGTTAGTCACCAACACATCGACGTTAAGCTTGATCCAATGACGAGCGACGAACGTCGGATGATTCACCAAGTCTTGACCGATTTCCACGATATTACAACGGAAAGCGAAGGTGAAGGCGAAAGACGTGCGGTGGTGATTAAATACACCGGACCAGAAGAGCACGCGTTCCAACAAAGCGAAGTTTATTATAAAGACATTATTCATGATCGCCCACGCCGGAGTCATGACCGTCGTCCACGGGAAATTCGCGGCGATTATCATCATGAAGAAAAACCCGCTAATAACAATTCGTTAAACGACTTGCTCCACAATAGCGACTCTGATTTCTTAAAAGAGAAACCAGCGGAAACTGCTGCACCAGTTGCGGAAGAGAACCAAGCGAAAGAAGCGGATAAGAGCATTGATGATTTACCTAGTGCCTCAATCACTTCCCCCATTATCGATACTTCTAAATTAAATGATTTAGAGGATAAACCAGCGGAAGAAAAACCGGCTGAAGTAAAACCAGAAGAAAATAAATAAGTTAGGTTATTCCTAAACGCTCCTACATAGTAGGGGCGTTTTTTTACTTGCTTTCTTTTGCGTTTGCTCACATACTATACTTAAAGATTAAGGAGTTAACTATGGAATTATTAGTTAAAAATAAACTATTCTCAATTACCGGTGCAAGCCGTGTTTTTAACGAGAAGAAGGAACAAGTCTACATCGTTAAAGGTAGTTGGGCGAGCAATACTTTCTCAAAGAAGTATAAGAAAACCATTATGGATATGAACAAGAAGGTTTATTACAAAGTGTGCAATAAACGCATTCATGGTTTAAAACGTTCTTGCTTTATTTATGACGCTAACGACAAAGAAGTTGCCCACGTGAAAGTTGGTAAATTATTAACGTTTGGCATGGACTACGAAGTAGAAGGTGTCACTGAACCACTAACCATTAAAGGTGTCATCTATAGTGATGCTGGCGCCCAAATTAAATTAGGTAATAAAGTGATTGGTAGCATTGTTCCAGCGAATTTAAAAAGAGTGGCTGGTGGCGCAATGGTCTCAACTGGTATTAGCGTATCAACTCAATTTAAGGTTATCTTTGAGGACCCTGCCGACGCTCCGTTCTTAGTGGCGCTTGTCATTGCGATTGATAATATTCATGACGCCGAAACTCGGGCCATGAGAAATCACACAGTTAACCGTATATAGTTATTCATACTGATTTTATTAGCTGGTTGTTTTTCGCATCCTTTATATTTTTAATATAAAATAATAACGGTTAATTTATGAAACCGATTATTGCTTTAGCGACTGCGCCAATTAAAAGCGCGCTGCACATTATTCGTATCAGTGGCGATAACTGTTTTTCGATTGTCAGTCGTTTTTTTAGTGTTAATCTAACCAAAGATAAAAAGAAAAGTATTCATTTTGGTTACCTTACCTATCAACATAAAACCATTGATCAAGTCGTGGTGTTAACTTATCCCCACCCCCACTCTTTTACTGGCGAAGATGTGGTTGAAATTATTACGCACGGTAATCTTTTAATTGACCAACAAATTATTGATCTAATGCTCGCAAACGGCATGCGGATGGCTACGAACGGTGAGTTCTCTTCGCGCGCTTACCTTAATCATAAGATTGATTTAGTCCAAGCAGAAGCAATCAACGATTTAATTAATGCGACGAGTAAAGAAAGCCAAGAAATTATTAGTTACGCCTTAAAAGGCGAAACATCAAAACTCTTACTACCTATTAAGAAATCATTATTAGATTTAATTGCGAATCTTGAAGTTAATATTGATTATCCAGAATATCAAGATATTGAAGTGGTAAACCGGAAAAAGATTAAACAAGTCTTAAGTAAATGTCAGAACACTATTCGTCAATTAATTAAAGACGGAAGTGAAGGACTAATCATTAAAGACGGTTTAAAAGTGGCAATTATTGGTAAGCCTAATGTTGGTAAATCTACCCTACTAAATGCTTTATTAAAGGAAGATAAAGCGATTGTCACTAATATTCCAGGAACCACGCGTGACATCGTTGAAGGCGATGTTAATCTAGATGGCATTACGCTTCATTTGTTAGACACTGCTGGAATTCGTGTCAGTAAAAATAAAATTGAAACTATCGGCGTAAAGAAAACTTTTAAAGCGATTAAAGACGCGGATTTAGTGGTGTATTTAAAAGACCGTGTTACTGATGAGCGTCTAGTTAATCTACCAAAACAAAAAGTAATTGAGGCGATTAATAAAGCCGATCTGATTAAGAAGAAAGATTCTAAGCATTTATATATTTCTGCGAAGAAGGGGAATATAACGCCACTAATTAAAGCGATTAAACGTTTGGCTGGTGTGAGCGATGCTACTTATCACCACCCATCATTCGCTAATGCACGAGAACTAGGCTTATTGAAGCGAGCGGATGCCCTAATCAGTGAAATCCTAAATGAGAATAAAAAACAAGCGCCAATGGATATTATGGCGGTGCTTTTAAATGATTTATTAAATAATGTGTTAGAAATCTTTGGCGAAAAAGCTTCGTTAGACCTTACAAAAGAAATCTTCTCGCGTTTTTGCGTAGGAAAATAATATATGATTATCGACTCCCATTCGCATTTAAATCACGCTTCGTTTATTAAAAATGTCGATCAATATTTAGCAGAGGCAACGCAAGTTGGCGTAAACGCCTTTTTGTGCGTTGGTTGGGATTTAAAGAGTTCACTCGAGGCGGTTGAAATCGCGAGTAAGTATAGTAATGTTTATGCCGCGGTTGGTGTTCATCCTAGTGACGTTAAAAGCATGAAACATGAGGATTTAAGAGCGATTGAAGGATTAATCAATAATCCTCGTGTTGTCGCAATTGGCGAGATTGGTTTAGATTTTGCTTATGAAAAAGATCACGCTGAACAAACTAAACAAGTTGAATATTTTGTTAAGTTTATCGAATTAGCGAATAAATATAACAAGCCGATTTGTGTACATAGTCGCGATGCGATTGATTTAACTTATCAAACTCTTAAAGCGCATCCTGTTAAGCGTGGTGGGGTAATGCATTGCTACGCCGGTGGTCGCGATTATGTCGCACGTTATGTTGAAATGGGATTTTATTTTGGCGTTGGTGGAACAGTTACTTTTAAAAATGCCCCGAATGTAAAAGCGGCGGTAAGTGTTATGCCACTCGAACGCATTCTTGTTGAATCGGATGCACCATATTTAACACCTGAGCCATACCGTGGTCGACCGAATCACTCAAAATTCATTCCATTCACAATAGAAGAAGTTGCGAAAATACATCAAACAAGCGCAGAAAATGTGACCAAAAAGACGACCGAAAATTTTGTTAAATTATTTGGCGTGGAACATTTTTAATTTTCTTATTGATCTATTTCGCTTTTACTTATCGGTATATTTATATAGTAGTTCGCGAGTTTATGCACCTTTCAAAATACGCCAAATGTTTCACGTGGAACCATACACTATATATCTTTATATAATAAAAGATAGATAGGACCGAAGGAATTTTAGGAAAAATCAGTAAAAGTGCGATAACTAAAAGCGTTTAGATGATTGAACAAAGAAAAGCGCCCATTTTATCGCGAAAATTTTGTTGTGAAACCTTTAGCGCACTCATTATAATTATTAGGTATGGATATTAACGCCTGTTACCAACAAATTAAGGCAATGGCTGAGTTTGCGAATAAAGAACTCGGGCAAAATTATTTAACTAATCCCAAAATTGCTGAGAAAATGGTGGAGTTGTTAGATATAAAACCAACCGATAATGTACTAGAAGTTGGAGCAGGGTTTGGTGCTCTTAGTGTTTTCTTATTAGATAGTCATTATAAAACCATAACCTTAAACGAAGTTGATCCACGTGCGGTATCTTATCTTGATGATTTAGTCGAACACGCTCGACGCGCGTATGTCGTTAATAAGTCCGCGCTTAAGTTAGATGCCAAAAGTTATAACAAAGTCATTGGTAATTTACCCTACTATATTACAAATGATTTATTAGAACATTTCTTTGCGAAATGCGACGCTGATCGATACATATTTATGGTGCAAAAGGAAGTGCTTAATCGTCTCATTTGCCATGAAAATACCGCGGATTACGGTCCATTAGCGATTCTTATTAATTATCTAGGTGAGATTAAAAAAGAATTTGATGTTGGGAAGGAAAATTTCTTGCCTACACCACACATTGCGTCTACTGTTTTTTCCCTCAATAAAAAAGCCAAACAAACAATTGATAAATACCAATATCTCCAATTTTTAAAGCGGATGTTTTTACACCGGAGAAAAACTATTTATAACAATTTGTCACTCTATTTAATGAACAAAGAAAAAGCAAAAAAGATTCTGAACGATTTAAAAATTTCTATCTTAACACGCCCCGAACAAATTGCACCAAAGACGTATTTAAGTATTTTCCGTTTAACTATTTGCTAAAATAGTTATGGTCCTATGTATTTAAAAGCGAACGCAAAAATTAATTTAGTGTTAAACGTTAAAGGCAAGCGCCCCGATGGTTACCATGATTTAGACATGATTGTTTTACCAGTGGGGTTAAATGATGTTATTGCCGTTAGTCGCATATTCTCCAAGAAGAAAAAAGCACGTGTGTTATTCGATGATGAAGAAAAACAAATTGCGAATAACATCTGCCAAAAAGTGATCGATATGATGATGGCGCGTTTTAATATCAAGAAACGTTACGAATTTTCTATTTACAAAAAGATTCCCATTGGTGCGGGTTTAGGTGGTGGTAGTAGTGATGCCGCCGCAATTTTTAATTTTTACCGCAATAAGTTTAAATTAACTTCGGTTACGGATGATGATGCAATGGCAATGTTAAAAGATATTGGTTCGGATATTCCTTTTTTTGTGGTGAATCGTCCTGCGCGAGTGTTTGGGCGTGGTGAAGATACGCGCGTAATTCAGATTATGAAAGACTATTATGTGTTAATTGTAAAACCCCAAATGAATTTAAGTACTTCGGAAATCTACCACGATTTAAATGAAACCAAGATTCCAGTGTATAACATTAACCAAGTCATTAAAGGCTTAGCGACAGGGAACGATAATCTTATCGCAGAGAATATTGGCAACGCTTTGGAAACTCCGGCAATTGCTAAATGTCCAAAGATTAAAGAAGTTAAAGATTATTTAAAACGTAATGGTTTCCCGATTACTTTAATGACGGGATCAGGTTCAGCGGTATTTAGCTTATCAACTAATCGTCAACATATTGAACAAATGGCAACCACTTTGAAACAATTACATTATCAAGTGTTTGTTACCACCGTTTTACGAGGGGAGTAGAATAATAGAGTATGGCACGTTTAACAGTTATCATCTTAGCGGCGGGTAAAGGTACCCGCATGAAGAGCGCGAGTAAACATTACTCGAAAGTGGCGTTTCCAATTTTAGGTGAACCCATTGTGAGTTATGTTCTTGACGCGGTTAAAGGCGTGAAGCCTCACACAATTGTCACCATCGTCGGCTTTGGTGGAGAAACCACTAAGAAAATCGTACACGACCAAAGCGAGATTGTTTGGCAGAAGGAACAAAAAGGCACTGGTCACGCAGTGTTACAAGCGAAGAAATATATTAAGAACAATAAAAATGATATGACTCTAGTATTGTGTGGTGACGCACCATTAATTCGGACGGAAACGCTTAAAAAATTAGTTACTTTCCACACTCAAAATCATAACGATCAAACTTTATTAAGCGCAATCGTTCCTGATCCATTTGGGTACGGACGGATTGTGCGTGACTCTTCTAAGAATTTAGTAAAAGTGGTGGAGCAAACTGACGCCACTTTAGAAGAAGCGCGGATTAAAGAAGTCAACACCGGTGTAGTGATTTTTAATAACGCTGCATTACTTAAAGGTCTAAGTAAATTAACTAATAAAAACGCTAAACAGGAATATTATCTTACTCAACTTATTTCTATTTTCTTGCGCGATAAGAAAAAAGTGGGGGTGATGATTACCGACCACCCAGAAGAAATGGATGGAATTAATGACCGTTATCAATTAACCGTTGCCCAAAGTAAAATCCAAGCGCGGATTAATAAAGGACATATGTTCAACGGGGTTTCTATTATGAGTTTAAATACGGTTTTTATTGGTCCGTATGTCAAAATTGGACCCGATACAGTGATTGAACCGAACGCAGTTATCCTTGGTCACACAACCATTGGTAAAGAGGCTCATATCGGCGCTAATTCGTATATCGTAGACTCAAATATTAAGAGCGGTATGCACGTAGAACCATCGTCCTTTATTAAGAATAATAAGAAGATAAAATAGGTCCGCACTTGCTTTTTTTAAACAAAAAAGTATAAAATATACTAGAAATAAGGAGAATTTATGAAAACAATTCCAGCAAAATTAATTAGAAACGTCGTTTGTTTATTAATCGGCGTGATTGGCATCGCCACGTCGGTCGTTGCTATTTTACAGGTTGCAAAAGTTATGGACAATCCTGCCGAATCTTTCTTGCAATATCTTATTGGTGCGTCTTTATTAGCAATTGGTATTACATTTGTCGTACTCGGCATTATGAAAAAACCAGTTGATGGGACTGCCGGTGTCCAAAATTTAGTGTTATCAACTCTTTGCATCGGTTTTGGTGCATACTCTTTCTTCCCAGAAGCGGCACAACTATTAGATGGTGTTGTCGTTTTCATTATCCCACTTTTAGTTGCTACCTTTGGTGTAATTCTTTTAGTTCGTTCACTTTGTGCAGCGGTGGCTAAGAGAGGCATCAAATCAGTTGCTTCTTATCTTATTGTTGGTGCTGTCGCGGTAGCTTTAGGTACCATCTTTGCGGTATTTAATTACAAAGGCAACACAGTCACTCAAGGTTTATCTTGGGTTGTGCTTGGTGTAGTTATGATTACCGTTGGCGTGGTTGGTGGTGTTCGTATGTATAAAGAACACGCCGCGAAAGCTGCCATTCCTACTGAAGCTAAAGAAGAAAAGAAAGTGGAAAAGAAACCCGCTCACAAAGACGAAAAGTAATTCGTTAAATAATTAATAAAAAAGCGGCCGAGTGATCGTGAACTAAACGGGGTTCACATCATCGACCGCTTTTATTTTGGGTTCTGTAAACTCTGTTATGGGATTTTATGGGATTTACTGAGTAACTCCCTTA
>JAKSUW010000019.1 GCA_024408565.1 Bacilli bacterium | reverse complement strand
TCCACCCCAAGGAAGCGCGCTACCAAGCTACGCCACGTCCCGACTGCTATATATTCTAATATAATTTATTTATTTTTTCATACTTCTATTGTCCGAGTCACTATAAGTGAGATTTCTAATAGGAAAAATAGTGGATAAAATTATTTAATTTTAGCGTACAATGATAGACCGATGGACAAGACAAATTTCATTCAAATTCGGGGCGCGAGAGAAAATAACTTAAAAAACATCAATCTCACCATCCCCAAAAATTCCTTAACAGTGTTTACTGGTGTCTCTGGAAGTGGTAAAACCACTTTAGCTTTCGACACAATCTATAACGAAGGGCAACGGCGTTATGTAGAATCCTTATCTAGTTACGCCCGGCAATTCTTAGGTGGAGTTGATAAACCTGATGTTGACGCAATCGACGGACTTTCGCCCGCGATTAGTATCGATCAAAAGACGACTAGTCATAACCCACGTTCAACCGTCGGAACTGTAACTGAGATTAACGATTATCTTCGCTTACTTTTCGCGCGGATCGGCGTTCCGTATTGCCCAACTCATCATGAACCAATTGTGGCGTTTTCGATCACTAAAATGTGCGAGATTGCCTTAAGTTATCCGAAGGATAGTAAACTAATTATTCTTTCCCCCGTAGTGCGCGCTGAAAAGGGCACCCACAAAGACACGATCGCGAAATTAAAAAGTGATGGATTTGTCCGTTTCCGGGTGGACGATAAATTCATTGAAAGTGATGCTTTAAAAGAACTTGATAAAAACAAACGCCACAATATTGATATTGTTGTAGACCGCTTAATTGTTAAAGATGGTATCAAAGAACGCTTAAACGAAGCCATCTCACTTGCTACTGATTATTCACGGGGCTATGTAATTCTTTATGTCGATGGTCATGAACGCCTACTTAGCCAACCTCCTTCGTGTCAATATTGCGGTTTCTCGGTGCCAAAAATTGAACCACGATTATTTAGTTTTAACGCCCCGATGGGTTATTGCCCCGATTGTAAGGGTTTAGGTTTAAAGCGCGAAGTCGCTATTGATTTATTAATCCCTGATCCAAATTTAAGCATTATGCAAGGCGCGATTCGTTATTATAAAAATACTGCGGGAACAACGAACCTTGAATGGCAAGAATTTAAATACCTTTGCGAACAATATAAAGTTGATCTTCATAAACCATGGAACAAGTTAACGAAGTTTCAACAAGACATTTTATTAAACGGTAGTGATAAGCCGTTTAAATATGTTTTAACTAGCGCAAGTGGTAACAAGAATAATCGCTTTGGTTATATCGAAGGCATTAAGAAAAAGATTGAGCGGCTTTATAGCGACACGACTAGCGAGTGGATGAGCGAATATTATCTTACTTATATGCGTGACACCGTTTGCACAACTTGTCATGGTGCGCGTTTAAATAAAGAAGCTTTAGCGATTAAGATTAATAAACTAAATATTCATGAAGTGTGTTCTTTACCAATCGAAGATTTAGCCAAATGGCTGAATGAACTTGATAAAGTGTTAAACCGTACCGAAAAAGAAATTGGTCAACAAATTATTAAAGAAATTAAGAACCGGGTTTCCTTCTTATTAGATGTGGGGCTTTCTTATTTAACCTTATCGCGGATGTCGATGACCTTATCCGGTGGGGAGAGTCAACGGATTCGTTTAGCGACCCAAATTGGTAGTAAATTATCGGGCGTTATTTATGTCCTAGATGAACCAAGTATTGGTCTACACCAACGAGATAACCAAAAGCTCATTAATTCACTTAAGAGTATGCGTGATTTAGGCAACACTTTAATCGTGGTAGAGCACGATGAAGAAACCATGGAAAACGCTGATTATATCGTAGACATTGGTCCACGCGCTGGCGTTCACGGTGGTGAAGTAGTTTACGCGGGTAATGTCGCTGGGATAAAAAAATGTAAAGCCTCTATTACGGGCAAATATTTAACGGGCGAAGAACGGATTGAAGTGCCAACAACGCGGAAGAAAGGAAATGGTAAATTTTTAGAGATTAAAGGCGCTAAATGTCATAACTTAAAAAATATCGATGTCAAAATTCCGCTTGGTACCTTTACCGCGATTACTGGTGTTTCTGGATCCGGTAAATCAACTTTAATTAATGAAACACTCGCGAAAGCGGTGCGAAAAGCGTTAACGGGCGAAGATACTTTCCCCGGCGAACATAAGGAAATTAAAGGCTTAACGCATATTGATAAATTAATCCAAATTACCCAAGAACCAATTGGTCGAACACCTAGAAGTAACCCAGCCACTTACACCAAAGTGTTTGATGATATTCGGGAGTTATTCGCGGAAACAATTGAAGCGAAAACGAAAGGCTTTGATAAAGGTCGTTTCTCGTTTAATATTCCCGGCGGTCGTTGTGAGAGCTGTTGGGGTGATGGCGTGAAGCGGATTCCGATGAATTTCTTACCCGATGTTTATGTAAAATGCGAAGAGTGTGGCGGGAAGCGCTATAACGAAGAAACCTTAAGTGTTACCTATAAAGGTAAAAACATTTATGACGTCTTAGAGATGACAGTCGAAGAAGCGCTAACCTTCTTTGAAAATCGGCCCAAGATTAAACAAAAAATTCAAACCCTTTATGATGTCGGTTTAGGTTACATTAAACTTGGTCAACAAGCGACCACGTTATCAGGTGGAGAAGCGCAACGAATTAAACTTGCCTATGAACTCCAAAAACGGGCGACGGGCAAAACGTTATTTGTGCTTGATGAACCGACAACTGGCTTACATAGTGATGATGTTAAGCACTTAATCGCGGTCTTAAAACGAATTGTCGCGAACGGAGATACGGTCATCGTGATTGAACATAACCTTGATATGATTAAGGTCGCTGACTACATTATTGATCTAGGTCCTGAAGGTGGAAACCGGGGTGGCGAAGTCATTGCCACGGGCACACCGGAAGCGGTGAGCAAAATCAGTAAGTCTTACACTGGTCAATTCTTAAAACGCGTTCTACAAAAGTAAGTAATAGTCCATCAATATTTTATATTGTCGCGGATTAAGTGTATAATATGCGGTATGGACAAGAAACTGTCATTAAGTAAAAAATGTTGTTTAATTGCTGCGGCTTTAGTCGTGCTAAGTTTTATTTGGCTCTTTGCGCGCGCTGTCCATTGGGGTATGGATTCACCATATAACAATCCATCGTTAATGGAATTAGCGTTTGGTTATGGTAGGGCTTATTTATATCGGAAACCGGGTTTCACCGCCCTTTTTGTCATTGAAATTTTCGCGATTTTAGCGGCCGTCGCTGTTTATCTATGTCACTTTAATGTCATTATTGGTGAGACAGGCATTGGGGTTTTCGCAATTATTAGTTCACTCATCTCGTTTGTTTTGATGATTATGGCGTTTTGTTCCCGTCCTTTACTAGGGAACTTCCGAGCAGGAATCACTGCGGAAGCAAGTCTTGGTTATGGTTCAATTATGTTCGCTATTTTCCATCTTGCTTCGATTGGCTTAAACGTTTTCGCTCTCGTTTACGATACTAGATTCAGTAAACAATAATATGGCATTGTTTTGGGTAGCCTTCGCTTTCATGATTGTGGCGCTAGGCGCGACTTTTTATCTTTTAGTACGGTTTGTTAAACACCGGGATTTATTAGATTTCGATTTTAAAACTAAGTATGGCTTATTAGCGAGCGGCATCGCTTTTACTTTAATGTGTTTACTTATGGGTTTTGGTATTAAGCTTGGGCGTAATTACGCGATGATACCATCTCATTTAGCCATGATGATTTTTGGTTCATTAATTTTTGGATTAGCCTTTTTTACTCTTGTCACAACTTTTGTTCTTTATTATTACAAGACGACGCTAGTGGCTAATAAACGGAAGTGGATCCGGCGGATTATGTTTATCGCCATCCCTTTCCTTATTATTTTCCTCGTGATGGATTTAGATGCATTCTCTTATTATGCGAGTTTCCCACTTATTTCTGGTATTGCGTTCACTAGTGAAGGCGTAAAGTTTGTCACAGGAAGTGAAACTGAAGGTTTTACCATTAAATGGTATGGCATCATCATTTTAGGCGGCGCGTTTGTTGCTTATTTCATTGCTGATCATAAACTTTACCAAGAATATAAACGACATGGCTTAATCGATACGATGTTTATTGTCGCTTTCCTTTTTGGTATCTTTGGCGCCCGCTTTTGGTATTGCATTGTTTTAAATCCGGGAACGCCTTTCTTTGACTTTCAAAGCGGAGGAATGGGCATTATGGGTGGCGTGATTTTTGGCGCTACCGCAGGCATTATCTTTATGCTTGTTTTCCGTCGCTATATTAATATTCGCCACGCGATTGATTTAATTGTGCCTGGCATTTTAATCGCTCAAGCGATTGGTCGTTGGGGCAATTTCTTTAATCACGAAGTGTATGGTTCACTTGAATTAGCGATTAATGAAGTATGGTGGTTACCAAACTTTATTAAACAACAAATGGCGGTCTCTTTTACTGATCCCACAATGATGTATCTACCATTATTTATCATCGAAGGCGTGATTAACGTCGGTGGATATTTCCTTATTGTTTATGCGGTTGGTAAATTATGCAATAAGCATCTTTCTTATGGTGATTTAGGCGCATTATATGTCTCGTGGTATGGCTTAGTGCGGGTGATTCTTGAACCAATGCGGAATGGCGGTGATTATTTCTTAACTAGTTGGATTGTGGCGTGGGTGATGTTCGGTGGTGGGTTGCTCGTAATCGTTGGCCTTCATCTTTATGATTATCTTCGTTGGGGTAAACGGACCTTCAATTTAAGTCTTAATAATTTCACGAATCCCAAGAATCCTTACTACGTTAAGAAGTAATATGAATAATCAAAGTTCATTTGCGACTGCGGTGAAAGAAGAGATTGCTTCTCGTTCCTACCAAAATGAGCGGTTACTTGCGATTATTTCAGCGTTTACGCGGATTAATGGAACCCTCGTGATTAAGGATAAACGCGAGTTTATTTTACTAAAACTCGAGAATTCAAAAATCGCGAAATTTCTTTACGCGAGCATCCAAAAACTCTTTCAGATTTCACCGACCATTTCCTATTTAAAAAAGAAAAGTTTTCACCAAAATACTTGCTATGTCATTAGTGTTGAAAGCGTGCATCTATTAAGTCAATTACACATTGATTTTTTAGAGAGTAAAATCGACAAATCATTCGCTAAAAATACGGAAACGATTGGTGGTTATTTAGCCGGCGCCTTCCTTGCGAGTGGCTCAGTTAATTCACCGCGTAGTAGTAACTATCATCTTGAGATTGCGTGTAATGATTTAAGTTACGCGAAGTGGTTTACCCGTTTAATGAGTAAATACCATGATAGTAGTTTTATGGCGAAAATTATTAAACGCCGGGATAAATATGTTGTCTATTTAAAGCGGAGTGATCAGATTAGTGATTTCTTAGTTTTAGTTGGGGCAACGGACGCTTGTTTGTATTTCGAAAATACCCGGGTAGACCGTGATTACGCGAATGTCTTAAACCGGATGCAAAATCTTGATACCGCGAATCTTAGCAAAACCTTAAAAACCGCTAAGCAAGATATTAAAATAATTAACAAGTTAATTAAACGGGATGGTTTAGTGAATCTCGGGAGTGAGAAAATGATTACGCTTTGTGAGCTAAGAATTAAGTATCCAGAAGCGAGTCTAGATGAACTGGCCACTCACTTAAGTAAAGCGATGGGCGAAACGGTTAGTAAAAGTAACGTTAATCATCTTTTGCGGGCTTTACGCGAGGAAGGTAAAAACTTATGAAGATGACCGTTAATGTGCAACTCGGGATGCGGATTCGTTATTTACGGAAGAAGCGGAAACTTAGCCAAGAAGATTTAGCCCTGGAAGCCGAAGTTAGTAAAAATTATTTATCCGATGTTGAATGTGGACGACGGAACCCGAGTGTTAAAGCGTTAGCCAAAATTGCTAAAGGTCTCCATATCGATTTAGCGACCATGTTTTTAGGGGTCGGCGATAAAAATAACTAAAAAAATATTTATTTTTATTAGTTCCCTTGAAAAAACGACCGCTTTAAGTTATGCTATTTTGTAATCTATGAACACACCCAAAGTCGTTATCGAACTGAGTGGGTCGGCGGTAAAAATTGTGGTTGGTTACGCCCATCATAATAAGCCGATTGTTTTATATGCAACGACTTTTATGAACCAAGGTTTAATTGAACGGGGCGAGATTGTGGATGTGAAAGGCTTAGCCACCCATTTAAAAAATCACATCACGATTGAAGATGAAGCGGCGCGGACCCGTTTTAGTATTAGTCAAGCAACTCTCGTTTTGCCACCGACTGGTCTAATTGTTTACGAAGATACAAAGCGCACTTCGGTTACTTCTAACGTGAAACAAATTAGCCGCATCGATATCACTAACGTCATCAACATGATGTGTAATAACAAACAAGATCCCGGTGCCTATTTACTCGACATTGTGCCACTACTTTACTACGTGAACAATTTAAACAACAAAACCGATAAATCGCCGATTGGTTATCTATCAACTTCTTTAGCTATCAAAGCGTTAATCTATACCCTACCACGGCGAATTGTTGAATCCTACAAGATGGCCTTATCCTTAGCGGGGATTCGTTTACAAAAGATTACTTTAGCTCCCATTGGGATTGCGAGTTTATTAGCGCAAGAGAAAGATTTCCCGCCAGTTTATATCTACGTTGATATTGGTGCAGATTTAACGAGTATTTCGTTAATCAGTAAGCGTAATGTGTTTGCTTCAACGAGCTTTGAAATGGGTGGTCGTTTATTAACTCATGACATCGCTAACGCCTTCAGCATTAAACTTGAAGAAGCGGAGAAACTAAAACGTCGCTATGGTTATACCACCCGGAAATTATCTTTTAATCCGGTCGTCATTGAAACGCCTAATGAAGCCGGCGAAACAGAAACTTATCATCTATCGGATTTAAACGAATTAATGAAAGCTTATCTTGATCGTTACTTAGAGGCGCTTAGTAAAAACATCGATCACTTAATGGCGGGTTATCCCGAGGATAAAAGACAATATCCAATTATTGTTGGCGGGGGAGCAAGCCGCTTAGCGGGTTTACTTGACGCCTTTAAAGCGTTACGAAATAAAGACGATATTCGCGCTGTACCATTAACGGTGGTCGGCGTTCGTCACCAAAAATATTTAAACGCGGTGGGCGCCTTGCTCGCCGATGATAATAACCCGGATGTTTTGCAATATAATCTTGCGAAAAACCCTAACACTTCGCGCACGAGCGCGTTAGATAAAAAAATGAAGTCTTAACCGAGGAGTTGTATTATAATTACAAGCGTCGATTTATGAGCATCAATAATTCTCACAGTTCCATTCGGATCGTGGTCATCGGAGTCGGTGGCGCGGGCACTAACGCGGTCAATAACATGATTGATGAGACGAGTCCCGTCGAATTTTTTGCCATGAATACTGATGCCCAATCACTTGATTCGGCCGCGATTCCCGCGGAGAACCGCATTGTCTTAGGTGAAGAGTTAACTAATGGACTCGGAGCGGGTGGCGAACCCGAGATGGGTCATAAAGCCGCTGAAGCGAGTATTGAAACCATTCATAATGTCGTTCGCGGAGCGAATATTGTTTTTATCGCGGCGGGGATGGGTGGAGGTACAGGTACTGGCGCGGCGCCAGTTATCGCACAAGCGTGTCGCGACGAGAAAGCATTAACGGTGGCGGTGGTTACACGTCCCTTTGGTTTTGAAGGGCCAAAAAAGATTAAACGATCAATTGATGGATTAAATAAATTGCGGGATGCAGTCGACGCTATCATTGTTGTCTCAAACGATAAACTTCTAATGAATAACGGCACCGCGACGATTCAAGAAGCGTTTCAAGAAAGTGACCGGGTGTTATCACAAAGTGTGAGTACGATTACCGATTTAATTTTAATGAAAGGCGTGATTAACCTTGATTTTGCCGATATTCGTAATACCTTAGCGAATTCGGGTTTAGCGCTTATTGGAGTTGGGATGGGCGAAGGCACTTCCAAAGCCCGTGACGCCGCCGAAGCCGCGATTAATTCGCCGTTACTTGAAACACCGATTAAAGGTGCGACGCGGGTTATTTGTGCAGTCACTTGTGGACCAAGTGTCTCGCTTTTTGAAGCTAATGAATGCGTCCGCCATATTACGGAAGCCGCCGGAATTAGTATTGACGATGTCAAACTTGGCATTTTAATTAATAACCAACTTGGTGATCAAATCATTGTGAGCGTGATTGCATCGGGCTTTAAAGATAACGTGGCCTTCTCGGTTGATGATTATAAAAAAGCGGAGGCTCTCCAAAACGAAGCGCAAGCGCATCCAAGTGAACAAGAGGAAGAAAGCGATTCCGATATTTTACCGGATTTCTTAAAAGACGAAGAACACAAATAATTATGGAATTTAAAACGACTCTATTAATGCCCGTAACGAATTTTGAAATGCGGGGCAATCTCATCAATAAAGAACCGCTTCTAGTCAAGAAGTGGCAAGATGAGAAGCTTTATGAACGCTTACTTGCTAACCGACAAGGCGCCGAGCCTTTTATCTTACACGATGGTCCACCTTACGCGAACGGGAACATCCATTGTGGCCACATGCTTAATCGTTTACTAAAAGATTTTGTGGTGCGTTATAAATCGATGCAAGGTTATTACACGCCGTTTGTCCTTGGTTGGGATACACATGGTCTACCAATTGAAAACCAAGTGACCAAAAGTGGGGTTAACCGGAAGACTACACCAATTGTTGATTTCCGTAAGAAGTGCGAAGAATACGCTTTAAAACAAGTTAATAACCAGAAAGAACAAATCCGTCGTTTAGGTGTAATCGGTGACTTTGATCATCCTTATCTTACCTTAAGTAAAGACTACGAAGCTCGCCAAATAGAAGTGTTTAAAGATATGGCGCTTAAGGGCTATATCTTTAAAGGCTTAAAACCGGTTTATTGGTCACCATCCAGTGAATCCGCTTTAGCGGAATCCGAGATTGAATATTACGATGTTGAATCGTATTCAATTTATGTCGCCTTTAAAATTAAAGACGCGAAAAATAAGATTCAAGAAGACGCGAGTTTTATTATTTGGACCACGACCCCGTGGACGATTCCAGCAAACCTCGCGATTTGTTTAAATAAGACTTACACCTATGGTTTATTTAAAACCGATTTAGGAAACTTTATTTTCCTTAACGAATTTAAAGATGCCTTAAGTAAAGAATTAGGTTTTAAGCGTTGTGAATTAATTCGCACCTATCAAGGTGAAGAACTTGAAGGCATTATCACTAAGCATCCTTTATACGACCGTGACTCCATTATTATTCTTGGTGATCACGTCACTAACGATGCTGGTACAGGTTGTGTTCATACTGCGCCAGGTCATGGTTTAGATGACTATATCGTTGGCACAAAATATGGTTTAAAACCATATTGTCCAGTTGATTCCCGTGGATATTTAGTCGAGACAACCGGACCGTTTAATCATTTGTTTTATGAGGACGCTAATCCAAAAGTGATTGAAGCTTTAACTAACGCCAAAGCACTATTAAAAGCGAGCAAATTTAAACACTCTTATCCCCATGATTGGCGGACGAAAAAACCGTTAATTTTCCGGGCAACGCCACAATGGTTCTGCTCGATTAAACCGGTCAAAGAAAAACTTTTAGCGGAAATTGAAAAGATTACTTGGTATCCAAGTTGGGGCAAAACGAGAATGCGGAATATGATCACAGAACGTGAAGACTGGTGTATCTCCCGTCAACGCGCGTGGGGTGTCCCTCTTCCCATCATTTATTGCGAAGATAAAACGCCGATTATGGAGGCGAAAGTTTTTGATCATATCATTAAACTCATTAAAGAAAACGGCAGCAATATTTGGTATTTAAAAGAGGCGAAAGATCTATTACCACCCGGCTATAAAAATGAACATTCTCCACACGGAAAATTCACAAAAGAAACCGACATTATGGATGTCTGGTTTGATAGCGGTTCTTCTTGGAATGGTACCTTAAAAGAACGCGATATTAAATATCCAGCGGATTTATATTTAGAAGGTAACGACCAATACCGTGGATGGTTTAACTCCTCCCTCATTATTTCTACGATTGTTACTGGCGAAGCTGCGTTTAAAACTTGCGTTACGCACGGCTTTGTAGTGGACGAAAAATGGGAGAAGATGTCCAAATCAAAAGGAAACGGCATTGATCCAAGTAAAGTCGCTAACCAATACGGGGCGGATATTTTACGGCTCTGGGCGGCTACCGTCGACTTTAAAGAAGACGCCCGCATTAGCGAAGCCATCATTAAACAAACAAGTGACATGTACCGGAAAATCCGCAACACTTTCAAATATTTACTTGGTAACTTAGTGGATGGTTCGCTTGACCACCCCTTTAATCCTGAAAAAGATCATGCGGTGAGTTTTACCGCGCACGATACCTATTACTTAGCGATGCTTGAACATTTAAAAAACGAAGTGATTCGTTTATATGATTCCTATAACTTTAACCAAGCCTTATCACTCATGAATTACTTCTTCGTTGTGGTGTTAAGTCAAAACTATTTAAACTACGCGAAAGATATTCTTTATTGTGAGGCAAAAGATAGTGTCCGTCGTCGACAAGTGCAAACGGTTCTTTACGAAATGACCTTCACCTTAATGCGTTTATTAACACCGATTCTTCCGTTTACGATGGAAGAGGTGAATAATAATCTTCCTTATCATAGTAAGGATAATCCAAACCTTTATGATTTCCCGAAGCACACCGAAGTGTTCACCAAAGACGGTAAATTATTAAACCTTGTTGGTAAATTAAATAATTTCTTAAACGATGTTTATCGCGCCTTAGAAGATTTACGGAAACAAGGTGTGATTGGTAGTTCACAAGAAGCGAGCCTTAATTTAACTGTTACTGATCCGGAGATTTATCAAGCGTTAAGTCAAGTTGAACCCGCTGAATTAGCGCGGCTCTTTATTGTTTCAAAAGCCAAGATTAGTAAAGGTGATAAACAAGTGATTGCTGCGACGCGGGCGAAAGGCGAAAAGTGCCCACGGTGCTGGAATTACCACGAAGATTTAGTTACTTTAAAAGACGGCACCAAAGTGTGCAAGCGGTGCGCTGAGGTGTTAAAACATGACCACCAAATTTAAGAAAGCGGATGTGAAGGCGTTTCTTCTGCGCCTTATTCGTCATCCACTTTTTTATGTTTTGCTCGCGTTAATTGCGATTGATATTGCGAGTAAATGGATTGTCGCTAATCATTTTAATTGCCACGCGACAAGCGAACAGATCTGGCTGATACCAAACTTTATTTGTGTAACACTTTCCTTTAATACGGGCGCAATTTTTGGTCTTGGCAACGGTGAATTATGGTCACGCGTTTTCTTTATCATCGTTCGTTTATTGATTACGCTTATTGGTCCGATTATTTATTTTTTAAAAGGCCAAAAGATTAAAACCCGTTACAAAGTTTGCCTCGCGATGATTTACGCGGGTTGTATTGGTAATTTAATCGATGGCTCACTATATTGGGAGAGCACGGTTGGCTTTAACGGGGTCATTGACTGGATTCAATTTTCCTTCTTCCCTTATATCTTTAACTTAGCGGACGCTTATATTACGATCGCGGTGTTCTTAGTGATTATTTTTATCATCATTGATGAGGTTCACGAAGTGCGCATCAAGAATCGCCAAGGCGCTTATACCTTAACTCCCGAAGAATATGAGAAGAAAATGGCGGAAGAAAACCGAAAGAAAAATGGAATGCACGATTCAAAATAGTGACTACGTCGGGAAACGGATTGATCAGGTTTTACCCTTACTTGATTCCTCTTTAACCCGTTCCCAAGTGCAGAAATTAATTAAACTTAAACAACTATTTGTTAATGATAAGAACGTTAAGGCTAACTATTTAGTCAAACTAGCGGATCATATTGTTTTAGACACGAAAGTGAATAGCGAACTTAAGCCGGAAAAGATTCCGTTAGCGATTATTTATGAAGACGATGATTTGTTAGTGATTAATAAACCACGGGGATTAGTCGTTCATCCGGGCAATGGTAATCACGAGCACACCTTAGTGAACGCTTTACTATATCACGTGAAAAATTTATCTAGTATCGACGCATCGCGGCCCGGAATTGTTCACCGGATTGATAAAGATACTTCGGGTTTATTAGTGGTCGCTAAAACTAACGCTGCGCACCGCGCACTAGCAAAACAACTTGAAAATCATACGATGCACCGCGAGTATTTAGCGTTAGTGAAAGGTGTGATTAACGAGAATAGCGGAACTATCATTGGACCGATTGGTCGCGATAAAACTAATCCGCTTAAAATGACAGTTGATCCAAAAAACGGCAAAGAAGCGGAAACGACTTTTAAAGTCGTCGAACGCTTAAATGCGGCTACGTTAGTGGAGGTTAAGCTTAAGCAAGGTCGGACTCACCAAATTCGCGTCCATTTTAATCATATTCATCATCCAGTGATTGGTGATCAAGTCTATGGGCATCTTAACCGTGACCGCGTGAATGATGGACAAATTCTTCATGCCTACCAAATTACTTTTATTCATCCCCGCAATAAAAAAGAAATGACGTTTAAAGCGCCAATCCCTGAATATTTTAAAAAAGCGGTTAAGCTTTATCGTTAACTAATAACACGCTGATAAGTCGTGAAATGTTTTTTCACAATTTTGTCTAATTCTTTAACGCCGTGTTCTTGCACAAATTGTTTAGCGAATTCCTCAACGTGTTTACTCGCGCCAAAAGGAATATCGGTGTGATATTTACGGGATAATTTCTCCATATGGAAAAGGAATGAATAACGGGCAATCACGCTTGCTAAGGCAACACTTGGGAAATAGCTTTCGCCTTTCGCGTGAAAATAAATGCCACGTTCCACATTTTTCTCGCTACTTAAATAACGATAATAATTTTTTGATGCGACAAATTCATCGACATAGATGTTATTAATTTTTGGATAACGGCGGTGAAGATTACTAAGCGCCCTGTTATGAAGGTAGGCTTTAATTTTGTTTTCGTTAAAACCTTTCTTTAAAGTTAGTTCGTTATATTTCACGTTATCAAGGGTTAAAGAAGAATAAGCGAATTCTTTAATGACAATTTTTCCGATGGCTTTAATTTTTTCGTCGGTTAGTTTTTTCGAATCCATCACGCCTAATTCTTTTAAACGCTTAATGTCAGTTTTTTTAACGAGCGCGGCGACAACTGTAACCGGACCAAAGAAATCGCCGGTTCCCACTTCATCGCTACCAATTTGGTCATCGTTAAAAACAAAGTTTTTACTAGCTTGTTGCGGTTTCATTTGGGCGACTTTTTCTGCTTCAACTTTATCGTATTCATCAATGCCTAATTCGTTAAGAATTTTCTCAATATTGGCTTCACTTTTTCCG
>JAKSUW010000018.1 GCA_024408565.1 Bacilli bacterium | reverse complement strand
GTAGCTTCTGCACTTGGACCAATTAGGTAATTACCACTATAAGTGGGACTCACTAAGATACCTTTCCCCTTTTCACTTGGTAAAGGGAAAATCGTGTGGTTAACAAGCCCTGGCGCGTAATGATCTAAAACAAAATATTCGCCTTTCTTAGGAGTAATCTTATAGTCAAAACGTTCAAAGATACTACCTAAGGAATAGGCACCATGACCCGCTGCGTTAATCACCACGCGACAAGTATAAGTTGCGAAGTTAGTTTTTAAAATAAAATAATCTTGATGATCTTCGATATTCTTTACAAATTCATTTAAATGGAGTTGCACTCCATTATCAAGCGCGTTCTCCATGTTATGAGCGCAGAAAGTAAAGGGATCAACAATGCCTGCGGTCGGGGCGAGTAATGCACCTTTCGCGTTTGGATTAACGTTTGGTTCTAATTCTAATAAACGGTCATGATTAATAATTTCCACCGGAACACCATTAGTATTAGCTCTTTCTTTTAATGATTCAAGCGTCACCATATCTTCATCACTCATCGCAATCGTGAGTGAACCAATTTGTTTATATTCCACATCAAGTCGCTTACATAAATCCGGGAAGAGTTTATTACCCGCGACATTAAAGCGTGCTTTAAGTGTACCAGGCACGGGATCATAACCCGAATGGACAATGGCGCTATTAGCCATACTCGCTCTTGCGCACACATCGTTATCTTTTTCAATCACTAAAACGCGGGTTTGGTATTCACTTAAAACCCGCGCAATATTTGAGCCGATAACGCCTGCTCCAATTACTATAATATCGTAGGAAAGGTTATCCATTACGCATATTATAATAACATAGTTATTATGATTTACTAATTAAATTTTTAAATAAATTAATGCCGGTGAAAATGACCGTGCCGTTCTTTCCGTTCCGGTTCCGGTTTTTCAACGTAACCCGCTGGCTTTTCGACAAATTCGCGGTGGGAGACTTTAACCTTGCCTTGATTATCAATTTCGGTAACGACAACTTTTAATTTATCGCCCACATGAACAACGTCGCTTGCCTTATTGATAAAGCCCCAACCTAAACGGGACACGTGGCATAAACCATCGCAATCACCGAAGAGATTGACAAACGCACCATAATCTTCAATCCGGTTAACGATACCTTCGTAGACTTCGCCAACTTTCGCTTCGCGAATAATATCATTAATCATCGCAACCGCTTTATTGATGACTTCGCGGTTCATATGATAGACGGTAACTTTACCATCATCTTCGATATCAATCTTGCAGTTATCACACTTGGCGATAATATCGTTAATGACTTTACCACCCGTACCAATTACTTCCCGAATCTTATCCGGATCAATTCTAAAGGTGGTCATCTTCGGCGCATATTTACCAACATCTTTCCGTGGTTCTTTAATCGCGGTTTCCATCTTTGCGCGGATTTCGGCACGCGCTTTATTAGCTTGCGCTAACGCTTCTTGTAAGATTTCGCGTGTGACGCCTTTAATCTTAATATCCATTTGTAAAGCGGTAATACCTTTCGCGGTACCAGCAACTTTAAAGTCCATATCACCAAAGTGATCTTCTAGACCTTGGATATCCGTTAAGATGGTATAAGGATGTTTACCATCTAATGGGCCGCTTGTGATTAAGCCCATGGCAATACCACTTACCATGCCTTTAATTGGAACACCGGCTGCCATTAAGGACATACAACCAGCGCAGATACTCGCTTGTGAAGATGAGCCATTACTTTCAACGACTTCACTCACAACGCGGATGGTATATGGGAATTCTTCTAACGAAGGAATAACATAAGACAAGGCTCTTTCACCTAATTTACCATGACCAATTTCGCGACGACCTGGACTACCAGTCCGACCGATTTCACCCACACTAAAGGGCGGGAAATTATAATGATGCATAAAGTGACGAGTGGTCTCTTCGGTTAAATCATCAATTAATTGTTCATCGGTGACCGCACCAAGAGTAGTGGTTGAAATAACCTGCGTTTGACCACGCGTAAACATCGCCGAACCATGGGGACGAGGCAACACATCAACTTGGGCGTCAAGTGGACGAATCTCATCAACTTTCCGGCCATCCGGACGGATCTTTTCTTCGGTAATGAGACGGCGAACTTCGTTAGCGACCATAGTTTCTAAAATATCGTTCACCATGAGCATATTCATAAACTTTTCTTTTTCGTTTGGATAGGTCTTTGCTTCGTATTCATCAATAATTTCTTTCTTTAAAGCATCGACCGCGTTTTGCCGTTCAAGTTTATCAAAGATGGAGATGGCTTTTACCATTCTTTCTTTAATCTTACCTTCGATATCTGCTTTCACAGTGGGATCAGGTGCGTATAAACTAATTTCGCGTTTGGCTTTGCCAATCTTTGCGATAATGTCTTTTTGGAAAGCGCAGAGCTTTTTAATCGCATCATGACCAAACATTAAGGCGTCAAGCATATCGCTTTCGCTAATTTCGGCTCCACCGGCTTCGACCATGTTAATCGCGGTTTCGGTACCCGCGACCGCTAAATTAATATCGCTCTTCGCGCGTTCTTCAACGCTGGGGTTAATAATGAGTTTTCCGTTTACGCGGCCCACATATACACCCGCAACTGGACCATCAAAAGGAATGTCAGATATTCCTAAAGCTAACGATGAACCAAATAATGCAGTCATTTCGGGCGTAGAGTCTTTATCCACACTCATCACCGTGTTAATGATTTGGACTTCGTTTCGAAAGCCGTCCGCAAACATTGGACGAATGGGGCGATCAATTAAGCGTGCTGCTAAGGTCGCGTGTTCACCAGCGCGTCCTTCACGCCGGTTAAAGGAGCCAGGGATTTTCCCAGCCGCATATTGTTTTTCTTCGTAGTTAACCGTTAAGGGGAAGAAATCGCCTTCCTTTGGTAAATCGCTACAACAGACGGTTGATAAGACGACGGTTTCGTTTAATCGCGTTAAGACCGCACCATCGGCTTGTTTGGCAACTTCACCTTGTTCGACCACAAGTTTCTTGCCTTCGAATTCTAATTCGAATACGTTTTTCATAATTTCTTAAATCCTCACTTTGAATTATTTCTAAACGTGAAAGATTATAGCACATTCATTAATTAAT
Organism: Bacilli bacterium; assembly: GCA_024408565.1. GTDB lineage: Bacteria > Bacillota_I > Bacilli_A > RFN20 > CAG-826 > UB1719. The sequence continues at coordinate 10,634 of JAKSUW010000018.1, read as the reverse complement.
GAGGAAATTAATTACGAAAAAAAGACCGGCAGCACCGGTCTTTTTCAATAATTGTAGTTTATCTTGGGAGTTTAGTCCGCATCCGTGGCTCTTCTTTTTTCTTGATATTATGCGTAGTCACAAAGATTAGGACAATATAGAGCACACTATAAGCGGTGGATGCAACCGATTCAAGATAGCCCACCACTGAAATAAGTTTTTGCATTAAATCGTAATTTTCACCAATGCCTAAAAGTATCGGGAAAATCGGGAGCACAATATTAAATATTAACGATAAAATATAAGACACAAAAGCCGCAGTCGAAATACCGCCAACGGTCGGAGCAATTTCGCGGCATCCTTTAGCAATGGAACGGAAAACGATAATTTCAGTGATAACTAATAATATATTAGATACAGCACTAAGCAAATAGCCACCAACAACAACATATTGAATAATGTCGGACGCCTTGCCGCTGTTACCGATGATACTACCGACTACACACGCAATACCGGCCACAACGCCAACAAAAGCTAGGATTAATGAGAAGATTTTGGCCTTGCGTGCTTTTAAGAAACGTTCATTATCGCGACCAGCAATTTTTAAACCAATCATTGCGATAGCAAAAGTAATAACTTGAACGACCGCGGCACCTAAAATCCCGTACGTCCAAAAAATTTCAAAGATTGTATTAAGCAATTTAGTTAGTTCGTCAGCCGACACCGCAATCGACAGTAAAATTGAATAAGCGACCGTATAAACCATCATAACAATGATGGAAATGGTCATGAGTTTTAAACCTTTTTTCGCGTTTTGCATAAATACCTCTTAACTTGATTCTACATTATAACCCGAATTTTTTCACGCGAGCATAACGAGCCTTGGCTAATTCTTCGCTCTTCGTTAAGAGTTCTTCGGCGTGCGCTGGATTAACCTTCGGTAATTGAGAATACCGGGTTTCGCGCATGACGAATTCTCTAAATTTAGTGAAGTCAGGTTCCTTACTATCAAGCGTTAATAATGGTTTACCCGCTTTTTCGTTACGTGGATCAAAACGGAAGTTAGTGAAATAACCACATTCTACCGCTTTTCTTTCAACGTCAAAGGAGTTAGATAAGCCACCTTTAATTCCGTGGTTAGCGCATGGCGCATAACAAATGACTAAGCTTGGTCCATCATGATAGCTTTCCGCTTCTTTTAAAGCCTGAATCGCTTTCATTGGATTTGCCATCGTAATTTGGGCCACATAGACGTGACCATAGGCCATCGCCATTAAGGCAAGGTTCTTTTTATAACCGGTTTTACCAGAGGCAGCGAATTTGGCAATCGCGCCGGTTTGGGTGGATTTACTAGATTGACCGCCCGTATTACTATAGACTTCGGTATCAAGTAATAAGACGTTAACATCGTCGTTACTCGCTAAGATATGATCCAAGCCGCCGTAACCGATATCGTAGCCCCAACCGTCACCACCGATAATCCAGATGCTTTTATCGATGAGATCGCGTTCATACTTTAAGACTTCTTTTACTTCTTGGCATTTACTCGCCTTAACTAGTTTCACTAAGTCTTTCGCGATTGGGCGTACTTTCTCTTTATCCTTAATATTATTGATGTATTCATCAATCTTGTTTTGGAGTTCCGGCTCACACTTATCTTTATTATCTTTTAAGATTTTCACAATCGCACCGAATTTATAGTCGGTCGCAATCCGCATACCATAACCAAATTCCGCGTTATCTTCAAATAAGCTATTGGCCCAAGCGACACCTTCACCATTTTTATCTGTGCAGAACGGAGTTAAAGGTGTTGAGCCACTATAAATACTTGAACAACCAGTCGCATTGGCAATCATTAAATCTTTACCAAATAATTGGGAGAGTAAACGGTAGTAAGGTGTTTCACCACATCCCGCACAAGCACCCGAGATTTCCATGTAAGGCATTAAGAAACCAACGCCTTTAACGGTATTCGTCGGGAATAATGGTTTATATTCGGTGTGTTTATATAAGAAGGTAGCGGCTTCTTCATCAGCGAATTGTGATTTCGCATCGGTCATCGTTAAGACTTTCTTACCAGTCTTATTACCCATACATTCAGTCACGCATAAGCCGCAACCAACGCAGTTTTTGGGACTAACTTGTAAGACATATTTATAACCAGGTTTCGCCATCGCGGGCACTAATTTCTTCTTCACGATTTCGGGGGCTTTGGCTTCTTCATTCGCGTCTAATAAGAACGGACGAATGGTCGCGTGTGGGCAAACAAAGGCGCATTGGTTACATTGGATACAACCATCCGGATTCCATAATGGAACACGGTCGGCGATACTCCGTTGCTCTTTATAAGTCGCATCGTTTTTCATCGTGCCGTCTAAGATATCTAATTTCTCGAAAGTAGAAGTTGGGATATCATCACCATCAAGCGCCGCCATCCGGTTCACGAAGCTATCAAAGTATGCATCACCATCATGGGCTAAGACGCGTTTGGCGTCTAATTTTTCCCAAGCGGGATCAACTTTAATTTCTTTTAAGCCATCCGCACCAGCGTCAATGGCTTTCCAGTTCATCTCCACCACTTCTTGACCTTTCTTCGCGTAGCTCTTTTCGGCGAATTTCTTCATCCATTTTTGGGCTTCTTCGTATTTCATGATGCCTTGGTTAAGGTTAAAGAAGCTCGCTTGTAAGGTGGTATTCGTGTGACGACCCATACCAATTTCCATCGCGAGTTTGTTCGCGTCAATGATATACATCTTCGCATGTTTCTTCGCGAGTAAATATTTCATGCGGTTTGGCATGCTCTTGACTAAGGTCGCTTCATCCATATTCGTATTAAGGAGGAAGGTACCACCATCTTTTAAGTTCTTAATGATATCAAACTTAAAGATATAGCTATCAAGTGAGCAAGAAATAAAGTCGGCGTTCTTGACGTAGTAAGTACTTCTAATGGGTGACTTACCAAAACGTAAGTGGGAACGAGTGACCCCACCCGCTTTCCGGCTATCGTATTGGAAATAAGCTTGCGCGTATTGATGCGTTGCATCACCGATAATTTTAACCGATGATTTGTTGGCACTAACGGTACCATCACTTCCTAAACCATAGAATAAGCAAGAAGTGTAATCGGTTTTGACATTAAAGTTTTCATCAACCGGAATACTTAAATGAGTCATATCATCAGTGATACTGATACTAAAGGAATTCCAAGGTTTCCCTTTAATGAAATCGTAGACTGATTTAATATCGCGTGGTTGTGTATCTTTGCTACTTAAACCATACCGACCACCATAGACTTCAATATCTTGGCGGTTCACTTGGTTTAACGCTGCCACAACATCTAGATATAGTGGCTCACCTAAACCACCAACTTCTTTGGTCCGGTCTAAAACCGCAATCCGTTTAACAGTCTTTGGTAACACATTACTTAAGTGCTTTGCACTAAATGGACGATAAAGATGGACTTTCACTAAGCCGATATCGTTATCTTTTAATTCATCAATGACTTCTTTAGCGCATTCGGTAACGCTACCCATCGCCACGATAACATATTTCGCGGTCTTACTACCATAATAGGTAAAGGGCGCATATTCTCGACCCGTTAACCGGCTCGCTTCTTTTAAATATTTCTCGGCGATTTCGACGACTTTCGCAAAGTGTTTATTTTGTGCTTCGCGTTTTTGGAAATAAATATCGTCGTTTTCCGCTCCACCACGAGTCACTGGATGAGTATGAGGGTTAAGCGCACGACTTCTAAATTTCTCAACTTTATCCATTGGTAAGAGTTTCTTCCACTCTTCATCATCAACGAATTCAACATTTTGCACTTCGTGGCTTGTTCTAAAGCCATCAAAGAAGTGACAAACCGGTGCTTCACTATCAATGGCGATTAAGTGAGCGACACTTGCTAAGTCAGCAATTTCTTGGACACTATGGGAGCAAAGTAAAGTAATACCCGTTTGGCGAATCGCATAAATATCTTGTTGATCACCAAAGATACTTAAAGCGTGAGTGGCTAAGCTTCGCGCGGAAACGTGTAACACCGCTGGTAATAATTCACCAACCCATTTATAGATGTTAGGAATCATTAAGAGTAAACCTTGTGAAGCGGTATAAGTAGTAGCTAAGGCACCCGCTTGTAAGGCGCCGTGCACCGCACCTGAGGCACCACCTTCGGATTGAAGTTCAACAACTTTCACTTCTTTACCAAAGAAGTTCTTCTTCCCTTGGGCGGCAAAAACGTCCACGCTTTCGGCCATTGGGCTACTTGGCGTAATCGGATAAATACCCGCAACTTCGGTAAAATTATAACTCGCTAAAGCGGCCGCTGTATTACCATCAACGGATTGAAATCTCTTCTTAATTTCCATAGAAAAACTCCTTTACTAACTAGAAAATATTATAAGAGTTAATGATTGTATTATCAACGATAAAATAAACTATTTTATTAGTTTCAAATAGATTGTTCTAATCGTGTAATCGTAATCAAGGTCATGGCGGTCCACACTTTCATCGTAATAATATCTTATCCAGGCGCCTTGGGTATCGGTATTATGTTTAAAATTAAATTTCACGTTGACGTGATAATTACTAGGCATATCAGTAAAGCAAAGGTGATCTTTATAACATTTAACTTTTCCTGAATAACCAGAAGTTTCGATTTTATCACTATTATGTTGAAACCAAGTCTTATCTTGTTTAATCACAAAAGGATACCTATAATCCTCCCACCAATAGGAAGTTTCGCTTTGCTTTTTTTTCTCGCCGGTAATAAAGTGATGCCATTTTTCTTCACGGTTCGCTCCCCACTTGTATTCGCCAACCCATTCATTAATATCACCATCTTCAGCGTTACAACTCGTGACATTAAAACAACCTAATAAGAGTATCGGTAATAAGATAAGTCGCTTATTCATACAAAATTATTATAACGATAAATCGTAAAATTTATAGTCAAATTTTTGTTCAGTAATTTCCACAATCGCGTAACCAGCCTTACCGTCCCGCGGATAGGCTAATGAACCAGGATTAATCAGATGAATCCCGTCAATAATCTCGTATTTTCTCATGTGGGTGTGACCGCAAACATAAATTTTGATGTTTGCTTTCTTTAAATCGCTAAAATCCATTTGGTAAAACGGAATATGTTCCATATAGAGTTTTCCTAGTGGTGTCATTAGTTCATAATGACTTTGATAATCGCGGTGAAAGAAATCACAATTCCCTTTGACACTTACAAACGGACGAATGTTTTCCGCATCACTTTGGCTATCACCAGCGTGTAAATAAAAATCGCAATCTGGGTGTAATCCCGCGACTTTTCTTAAGATTTCATCGTGACCGTGTGAATCACTTACGATTAAGATTTTCATTTAACGTTTAAATGCACTTTTAAAGCGGGTGAACCAATTATCATTACCCTCTTGCTCTTTAAATTCTTTAAGCAAATTCTTTTGTTCCTTACTTAAACTAGTTGGGGTCTTAATATCAAGGTGAACATATTGATCACCGGGCGAGGCGGTCCGCCAATCTTTCACGCCTCGACCTTTTAGTTTAAAGATTTGGGTTGGTTGACTACCCGCTGGAATTGTTAAGCTTACTTCCCCATAGACAGTTGGAACATCAATTGATGTACCAAGTGCGGCGTCCACAAAAGAAAGCGGAATCTTAATATGAATATCATTACCATCCCGTTTAAAGTTTGGATGGTCTTGAACTTGAATCTCTAAATATAAGTCACCATTAGGTCCACCATTACTACCACGGGCACCTTTGCCGCTTAAGCGAATTTGTTGACCTGAGTTAATACCCGCTGGAATCTTAACATCAAATGATTTTTTAACTTTGTTATAACCTTTGCCGTTACATGCACCACAACGGGAAGTAATAATCTTGCCACTTCCGCCACAGGCCGGACAAGTTTCTTGACTTTGCATCATGCCAAAGAAGGTATTGCGGGTCCCCATTACATAACCAGAACCGCCGCAATTACTACAAGTTTCGGTTGAACCACCTTGTCCACGACAACTACTACACATTTCATCGTAAGTTAAATTAAGCGTAATCGTTTTCCCTTTAATCGCGTCCATAAAAGAAATACGAATGCGCATGACTTCGTCATCGCCGCGTCTTGCCGCATTACCGCGACTCCGTGAACGACGAGAACCACCACCAAAGAAAGAACCAAAAATATCATCGAGATTAATATCGCCAAAACCAGCGCCGGAGAAACCTTGTCCTCCAAAACCACCTTGGTTCATGCCTTGCTCAAAGGCCGCGTGACCAAATTGGTCATAAGTCGCGCGCTTATTATCATCATAAAGAACGTCGTAAGCTTCTTGGACTTCTTTAAATTTCGCTTCAGCACCCGGCGCTTTATTAATATCCGGGTGATATTGTTTCGCTAATTTGCGGTAAGCGGATTTAATTTCGTCTTTGCTTGCGTTCTTACTTAGACCTAATACTTCGTAATAATCTCGTTTGTTTGCCATAAATTCCTATAAGGAAACGCAAGGGAATGACCCCTTGCGCTCCTCATGTTTTTTAGTTTTTATTCTTGTCGGTAAAATCAGCGTCCACGACGTCTTTATCGTTTTGCTTATTCGCCTCTTGATGGTCGGCCGCACCATTAGCTTGGGCGGTTGGATCACCATTACCCGCCTGGGCACTCGCCATCATTTGAGCGGCTTGCTCAAGTTCATTAATCCGGTTCTTAAGTGTCTCCATATCGTTCTTGTTGAGCGCTTCTTTTAATTCATCCCGGAGTTTTTCGGTTTGTTGTTTTTGTTCGGGGGTTAACTTATCGCCCTTTTCTTGTAAGCTTTGGTCAATACTATTAAGGTATTGTTCCGCTTTATTCTTAAGTTCGACATCGGCTTTCCGCTTTTCGTCCGCCTCTTTATTTTCTTCGGCTTCTCTTACCATGCGGTCGATATCTTCTTTACTTAAGCCGCTACTATTCTTGATCTCGATACTTTGTTCTTTCTTGGTATCAAGATCTTGGGCTTTAACATTCACAATACCGTTAACATCGATTGAGAAAGTAACTTCAATCCGGGGTTCACCACGCCGAGCGGGTTTAATGCCCGTTAATTGGAAGTGACCTAATAATTTATTATCGTGCGCCATTGGGCGTTCACCTTGGTAGACCATGATGTCCACCGCTGGTTGATTATCCGCCGCCGTTGAGAAGATTTGACTCTTGGTGGTTGGAATGGTCGTGTTCCGAGTAATTAACGGAGTTAACACTCCACCTAAGGTTTCAATGCCTAAGGTTAAAGGTGTAACGTCAAGTAAGACGACATCCTTCACGTCACCCGAGATGACACCACCTTGAATCGCAGCGCCAATACTCACGGCTTCGTCAGGGTTAACTGACATATTAAGTTGTTTACCGAGTAAGCGTTTCACTAAGTCTTGCACCGCTGGCATTCTGATACTACCACCGATTAGTAAGACTTCGTCGATATCTTTCGCGGTTAATTTCGCATCCCGTAAAGCGTTCTTCACAGGCACTTCGCAGCGCGCTAAGAGGTGCTTAGTTAAGTCTTGGAATTTGGCTCTAGTTAAGACGCCTTCGTAGTTAATTGGGCCAGCTTTCCCCATACCAATGAATGGTAAGGAGATCGTAGCTTCAAGCGAACTAGAAAGTTCAATCTTGGCTTTTTCAGCGGCGTCAAGGAAACGTTGCATCGCCATCTTATCGTTTAAATCAACACCCTTTTCAATTTTGATTTGGGCTTTGATATAATCCGCGACCACTTTATCCCAGTCATCGCCACCAAGATGGTTATCGCCACTAGTTGAGACGACTTCGAAAGTGCCATCGCCGATATCAAGAATACTGACGTCGAAGGTTCCGCCACCTAAATCGAAAACGAGGATCTTGCCGCTTTTCTTACTTTCCATGCCATAGCTAAGAGCGGCGGCGGTTGGTTCGTTAATGATCCGCGCTACTTCTAAGCCAGCGATTGTACCAGCGTCTTTAGTGGCTTGCCGCTGGGCATCGTTAAAGTAAGCGGGAACAGTGATAACTGCTTTACTCACTTTATGACCAATGCTTTTCTCGGCGTATTCTTTCATGTACGCTAAGACTTTCGCGCTAATTTCTTGCGGCGTGAAATCTTTTTTAAGCGCATTGATGTGCACTTTATCGGTTGTACCCATCTTCCGTTTAATACTTAAGACGGTATCACTATTAGTGATAGCTTGACGCTTGGCCGCGTTACCAACAATTTCTTCCCCATTTGGTTTAAAAGCCACTGCACTTGGGGTTGTGTTAGTGCCTTCAGGATTGGGGATGACTTTAACCTTACCATCCGCTTGTAAGTAACTCACGACTGAGTTAGTGGTACCTAAGTCGATACCAATGATTGTTTCTTTTGCCATAATATTTTTCTCCTTTTATTAATTAAGTTATTCGTTTTTACGACTAACGTTGTCGCCTAACATTAATTAGCGTCTTTCGGAATTTCCTCCTTCTTTGTCTCGCTTGGTTTCGTATTGGTGGAGACCACGACCATTGCGGGTCGGACCAAATGTTCTTTTAAGGCATAGCCTTTTAAGTTAACTTTCACCACTTTATTGGGTTTTTCGTTTTCTTGATAGACCGTTTCCATCGCTTCCATCGTCCGTTCATCGAAGTCATCACCAATTTTTGGTTCGATTTCTTTCACGCCTTCATCTTCTAACACTTTCTTTAAGTTGTTATAGATATAAGTGAAGCCCACTAAGTAGTTCTTGAGTTCTTCGCTTTTAGCTTCGGCGCCAAGCGCGAGATGAAATCCATCGAGAACATTTAATAAGTTATTAACGAATCCTTCTGCCCGGTACTTAATTGCTTCGTGATGATCTTTTTCAATCGACTTCCGTAAGTTTTCGGTATCCGCGTAGGCTTTATAGTAACAATTCTTCCAATGGTCGACGTCACTATTAAGCTTTCGAATGGTTTCGTTTAACTTATCAACTTCGGCTTTAAGACTTTCGCTTAGCTTGTTTTCTTTCTTGGCTTGCTTCTTGGCTAGTTTTGCCTCGTCCATGCTCTTTACCTCCTACATTTTTAAATCGCTTGTTGAGTTCGCTACTTACATATTCAAGTAGACTCACCGCTTTATCATAATCCATCCGGGTTGGGCCTAATAAGGCAATGGTCCCGGTTGACTTATCACCAATATTAATGGATGCGCTCACGACGCTCATATCATCATTCTTCTTATTTTTATCCGCGATGTGGATGCTCACGTTACTATCAATATCTTTCGTCGCTTTACTAATTTCTTTCTTAAGCGCTTCGGGATGTTCAAAAAGTTCAATTACTTTCTTTAAACGATCCGCGTTATCTTTAAATTCAGGTTGATTTAATAATTCATCTTTACCAAATAAGGCCATCCGGTCACTTGCGAAACGTAAGAAAGTTTCAAATAAAGCTTGGTAGACCACATCGTGCTCAATGACATAGTCATTTAAGATGGGACGGATTGCTTCCATCTTGGGCACTAAGTCTTTAATGCTTGTACCTTTTAGCCGATCGTTTAAAAGTTTTACGCAGTTAGTAATGTCATCAACACTTACATCATTATCAAAGACAAAGGTCCGGTTTTCGACATATCCTTTATCAGTCACTAAGATTGCGGTCGCACTATTTTGCGAAATCGGGATAATTTGAATACTAATTAAATGTTCATCATTACTATTATTCGCGGAGATGACACTCACTAGATTCGTCATCTTGGCTAAAATCTCGCAGCTTTCTTTAATCACGTTTTCTACTGACGCGACTTTTTGGTTCATCACGGTTTGTAAACGCATTTTAATTTCGTTATTAATATTGTTCTCGCGTAAGTGAGATAAATAATATTCGTAACCTTGTTTACTCGGAATCCGACCAGATGAAGTGTGAGTCTTTTCTAGTAAACCTTCTTTTTCAAGTTCATTCATTTCCGCCCGAATGGTCGCGCTCGAAAAATCTAGACCATATTGCTCAATTAAGGTCTTGCTCGCAACGGGTTCAGCGGTCCGAATGAAGTGCTGAACGATTAACTTTAAGATTTCCTCTTTTCTTGTCATATTTTGGCAGTCCTTCTTTTTAAGTGCCAACAACATTATAAGGAAGTAAATTAGCACTGTCAAATAAAAAGTGCCAAAAATTAAAAAATTATTTATTTACTCATAGAGTAAGATTTTATAAAAAAGTTAAAATTTTTGTCTTTTAATTCTCTTTTACGTCCACCACAATGGTGTCAGTGATCTTATCAAAAACGGTTCGTTCAGTGTGCACCACGAGCATATAAACCGCATTAACAATCGCGAAGGGAATAAGTCCTAAATAAAGATTTTTTACTAACGCAATTCGCCAAGAAATATCTTCGCCTTGAAGGGTAACGGTTTTAATCGCAAAGATGAGTGAACCGAAAGTGTAGCCATGTGTTGAACACAAAAATATCGTATTGAGTAATAAATAAAGTAGATAACAGGCACCAGCTCCAATTAGCATTGCAAAGTACCACGGGAAGTTCGCTCGCATAATTAAAAGTGTCGTTGTCGCAATCCCTAAAGCGATTGGTAAAACAAAATCGATTAAGTAACTGAGGATTCGTTTTTTTTTGTGTTCAATATTCATTAGAATATCTCCCTTAATATTATATCATGGAGCATGCTAC
>JAKSUW010000017.1 GCA_024408565.1 Bacilli bacterium | reverse complement strand
TCACCCCCGCGATGGAAGATAAACGAGTTCGGTGCGTAAAACAAAATGTCATCCTCTTTACATTCAAAGCGTTTCGCTAAATTACTGGTGTGTTCCTTCGCGTAATTACCAACGACAAATTGGTCAAGACCATAAACTTTCAATAAAATCATATCTTTGCTCCTTATTTATTATACTTAAAAATCGAACGGGTCGACATTAACCATAATCGCAATTGACGGCTTATGTTGTAAAGTCAGAAGAAGTTGCTCTAAATATTTACGGAGTTCTCCTTCGCGTTTATATTTAATTAAAATCGTTCGCATATACCATTTGTTTTCGTAGGGAATATATGGTGTGGTGGGTCCTAAAACTTTAACCGTCGGATAATTTTTATTTAATAATTCATTCGCGATTTGGTAAGTAGCGTCTTCCGCGACTTCTTCGTTTTTCGCTTTGATTGTTAACGAGATTAAATAAGTATAAGGCGGATATTGACTCGTTTTCCGCACTAACATTTCTTGTCGAAAGAAGGCTTCGTAATTTTGTTTACTCGCTAAAGTAATTACATAATGCGTTGGCATATAAGTTTGAATGACCGCTTCGCCCGGCTTATGCGCACGGCCGCTTCGCCCCACCGCTTGGGTGATTAAAGTAAAAGCTTTTTCCGTATAACGGAAACTTGGTAAGGATAATCCAATATCGGCTAACACTACTCCTACTAAAGTGACATCAGGAAAATCGTGACCTTTCGCAATCATTTGAGTACCAATTAAAATATCAGCCGCGTGATGACGAAATTGTTCGATGACCTTACCGATATTATTGCGCACTTTGCCAACATCACTATCAAGACGCAAAGTTTTGGCATTCGGAAATAAACGATTAATTTCTTGTTCGATTCGTTCCGTACCAAAGCCAGTGCGTGATAAAAATTTTGAACCACAATGCGGACACGTTTTACTCATCATTTCGACGTGTCCACAATGGTGACATTTGAGCATATTATCTTCACGGTGATAAGTTAAAGCAATATTACAATCCGGACATTTAATCGTTTGCCCGCACTCGCGACATATTACCGAAGGCGCGTACCCGCGACGATTAATTAGGAGGATAACTTGTTCGTGGCGCGCTAGACGATCCTTAATTTTTTCGTAGAGAACTTTGGAAAACATATGTGATTCACGACACAAGTTATAGCCTTTCAACATATCAACAATTGTGGTCTTCGGTAATGGCATTTCGTTAATCCGTTTTGGCAGTAAAACATAATTATAGATACCGCGCATGGCTCTAATTCGCGTTTCTAGTAGTGGCGTCGCACTTCCTAACACTACGCGAGCGTTGTTAGTATCAGCACGCATAAAAGCGACTTCACGGGCATGATAAGTTGGCACAACATCTTGTTTATAAGATTCAACATGTTCTTCATCAAGAATAATTAATCCGATATTTTTTAGTGGCGCAAAAATTGCGCTCCGCGCCCCGACGACAATATGCGCTTCACCCCGGGCAATCCGCCGGTACTCATCGTATTTTTCCGCCGGGGTTAATTCGCTATGTAAAATTGCGACCTTCCCGTGGAAACGCCGTTGATAATATTCCACCATCACGTGGGTTAAAGAAATTTCGGGCACCAACATTAAAACATTTTTGCCACCTCGAATAATTTCTTCACTAAGCGCTAAATAAACTTCGGTTTTACCAGATCCCGTCACGCCTTCTAATAAGCTCGTTTTACTTTTGCCATGTAAAATCGCTTGCACCGCTTTCTTTTGGTCTGGCGTTAAATTTTTCTTTTGTTCCTTAGCAAATTCCGGAATTTTTAAACGTGGCGCTTCAATCGCAATTTCGCGAATCCGTTTTAATTCAATTAGTTTTTTAACGATACTTGGACTTTTCACATCGCGTTTTAAAACTTTATCATTTTGATAAATTAGCCGTAATAATTCAATTTGTTTTGGGGTTAAATCTTTTTCGCTTGGATCAAGAATTGCTAAATATTTATCGTAATGAATTTTCGGCGCTTTTAAGCTCGAATAGCGTGGCGCTAAACTTGGTGGGAGCATCGTTTGTAAAACACTAATTAACGGCGCTAAATAATAATTCGCGACCTTTTTCGCTAATGCGAATAATTCATCATCGAGTAACGGGGACTGATCAAGGACACGTTTAATATCGTTAATAACAAAACCTGATTCATGCTCATAAGTGACCTTATCGCGTGGATCATTAATCACGTTAATCACATAGCCTACTACTTCTTGATGATTAAAAGGCACAATTACGCGCACGCCTTTTGCTAATTTATCCTGAAAAGGATAGCGATAAGTAAACGGCCGGTTTAGGGCGTTAGCGCTACGTTCAATGAGCACTTCCGCTAAAATCATCGCTTAACCCCTTTGCTTAATGGTCGCTTTAATAATTTGCCTAATCTCTTTGGCTGCCCGGTCTACCTTATCATTAATAACGACATAATCAAAACGATTTTTTAATTTTAATTCGACGCGAGCTTTAGCTAATCGCTTCTTAATCGTCGACGCGTTTTCGGTTGAACGACCTTTAATCCGTTTCGCTAATTCTTTTAAACTTGGTGGAACAATAAAAAATGATAATACTTCGCTCGCGGGGAAAGCCTTCTTTACATTCTTCGCCCCGTTTACATCAATTTCGAGCATGACATTTTTGCCTTGGCGGCGCACTTTTTCAATTTGGCTCTTTGAAGTGCCATAATAATGCCCAACGTATTGGTTATATTCTAAAAGGTCATGGTTTTTAATCGCCGCTAAAAAATCCTTACGCGAAACAAAGTGATAATCGACACCATTTTTTTCGCCAACCCGTTTTGGACGAGTGGTTAAAGAAATCGAGAAAACGAGATTAAGCGTACGGTCATGCATGACCTCTTTTCTAACCGTGCCTTTTCCAACCCCACTAGGGCCAGCAATTATGACTAATAAACCCGGCTTTTTCATCGTAAAAATATTATAACTAATAAATCAATTAGTGGCAATGTTGCTTATAGCAAAAAGCGAAAAAGAAAACCGCTCAGGGGCGGTTCTCTTAGTTAATAAATAATTAGTGAAAGACTAGCGAGGTTTACCAACGTTAGCGGTCGTCCGGAAAATCAAGATAACATAGTTGATGGCGTATAAGATGGCGGCGAAAGAGAAGACGATAGAAATAGCGGCAACAGCCGGTATTAATTTATCTTCTGGATCATCAAGGTTAATTTTCTCGGCTAAGAAGCTTAACACAATCATCGCGACCACTTGGATGATGAAACAAACTAAGACGAAGTTGGCTTGACCTTTAACCCGGGGAGAGATTTCTTTACAACCACTAATAATGCATAACAAGACCACCACTTCAGCAACTGAGGTAAAGATATTAATGACGTTAATAATCGTGGCAATAACCGCTGGGGCGTTTGGATTGGTGGCTACAACGATTCCTAAAATTAAACAAACAATCGCTAGCACTAACGAAGCAATTTTGAGAAAGCTTGCTTGGTGGAATTTGTGATTGCCTTTACCAGCAATATGTAAGCCGCATAAATCAATAATGTAACAAACAACTAGAACGGCCGCGGTAATTAAAGTGCCATAACTTAAAAACTTTATTAAACCTTCCATGTCCTCTTTCACAAAGCCGCTTAAGATAGCGTAAGCCACTGACCAGCCAATGTTAAGAATGATGGAGAACGATAATAGTCGTAAACCTTTTTTTGCGTATTTCATAAAAACCTCACTTTTCTCTATCAATAATATTAACACGATAAAGAAATAAACATTAATTTTTCGTCAGTGTTAGTTAAATTCTTGCGCGTTTATGTATATAATTTAATCACCCAAATGAAAATTAATTCGCTCAACTTAAAACAAATCATCAAGGCCTATACGCCTTCTTTAATCCATAAGCGGATTAGCGATATTACTTTAGTTAATTCGCGCCTATTTTTGTTCACACTAAAAAACGAAAAGCAAAAGTTAGTGGTTGATCTAGATAATACCAAGCCCCACATTGGTTTACTTGATACATCTTATGATGAGTTGTCTTTACCAAGTGAATTTGTTGCCCGCGCGATGATGAACGGTCGCCCACTAATTAACGATATCACCCAAATGAATAATGACCGCGTCATCCGAATTACAACAGTTGCAACCGATGCTTATTATCACCAAAATCGTTACTATCTTTATCTCGAACTTATTCCAGCGCACGCGAATATGATTTTAACTGATCAAGATAACCGCATTATCGTTGCCTTCTATGAAACTAGTCCCCTTAATCCGCGACCGCTAATTAAAAATGGTATCTATACTTTACCCACTAAAAAGAACGAAGAAAATACACCGATAGATTTTTCTTTAACAACATATAGTAAATATGTTGAAGCAGCGTTTTATGAATCACTTAATAAACGCAAAAAAGAACTATATGGCCAATATCTAAAAAAATATGCGAAGCGAGTTCGTGCACTAGAAAAAAAGATAAGCGCTATCCACGATGCGAAAAAGAAAGCGGAAGAACGTTTATCCGACAAAGAACGGGGCGAGTTACTCCTGATGAACGCTAATGAAATTAAGCCCGGCGCAACTAGTTTTCAATCGATTAAATTAAACCCAAGCAAGAATGCTATTCAAAACGCCAATGATTATTTTGCGAAATATAAAAAAGCGAAACGAACACTTGTTAATACTGAAGAAATTTTAAAATCCGTCGAAGAAGAATTAGACACGGCGCGTTTTTATTGCGACGTGTTTACTTACGCAAGTGAAGAAGAAATTCGGACATTACTTAAGCCAGTAAATAAATCAGCAAAACAAAATACCCCTGCTTATCTCCCCTACTACATTGATTATCAAAATATTCGTTATTATTTTGGCGAAAACGCCCTCGAAAACGATTATCTAACTTTTAAAATGTTTAAAAATAGTAGCCACGCCACTTGGCTCCATCTAAAAGACCAACCCAGTGCGCATCTTATTATTAATAGCGAAAATCCCTCAAATCAAGTACTTGATTTAGCTGCCTCTATATTACTTGTAATCTCGCGATTAAGTAGTGGCGAAATTATGTACGCTCATCGGCGCGATCTCACCCGTGATAACGCTTTAGCGAAAGTAAATGTCCATCATTATCAAAGTATTAATTTACGAAAAATTAATCCACTTGCATTAGAATTATTAAAAAAGAAGAAACGCTACCATGCGGAATGAAGAACAAATTGCTCACTTAATTAATGCCCCTGTTCATAGCATTAGCCCAATTTACACTGGTGTTTCCAATACTAGTTATTTAGTTAATTATCGCTACGTCGTGCGAATTAAAAGCATGGCGGAAAAACTCTATTCCGCCAAAAGAGAACGTTATGTTATGTGGAAAATTCAGGGCCTCGGTATTTCTGAATCCCTTATCGCCCTTGATAACATTGGTAATAAAGTAAGCCAATATATTCCGAACGCGAAAACCTTTAAACCAAGCGAGTCAACGGTTCAAGGCGCCGCGAAATTACTCAAGAAACTTCACACGGCGAAAATTCGTACGCTGGTTTATTTTCGACCATTTAAGCGTTTTAAATTTTATAAACAAGCTAGTGGCGAAACCACCACCTTTTCGCACGAATCGCTCGTCTTAAAGAAAGTTCATCGGATTTATCGCCACCACCGCCACGTGTTTTGTCATAACGATGTGGTGGAAAATAATTTACTTTACACTAGTAAACATAATTACCTCATCGATTATGAATTTGCGGGAAAGAATATTGCCCTTTTTGATTTAGCCTCCTTTATTAGCGAAAATAATTTAACTGATCAACATCTTATTCAACTTTTTCTTGATACATATGGCGCAACTGACAAACAAATTAACGATTTACCATACATGGTCATGTTTTTAAATCTTCTTTGGTATTACTGGGCCATTGAACGCTATAAGACCACTAAAAAAGAAATATTTAAAAAGATTGCCGGCGAAAAGAAAACGCATATCCAGGCTGATATGCGTTCCTTATTAATCCTAAAATAATTTACTTAGTAAATTTATCTTGATAACGCTTTAGACCGTTTTGGATCGCTTTAATTGCCGCGACATGGCCTTCAACTTTTCGCACCGCGGTCTTTTTATCTTCGAGTTCTTTATACACCCGGAAGAAGTGAGAAATTTCGTTTACAATGTGCGGTGGCAATTCTCGAATGTCTTTGTAACTATTATAGAAAGGATCATGTTGAGCAACCGCAATAATCTTTTCGTCAATCTTCCCTTGGTCTTTCATATAAAGAATGCCAATTGGCATACAATCAACGAGCGCGAGTGGAACGATTGGTTCACTCGTGAGTACTAAGACATCAAGTGGATCATCATCAAGCGCAAGTGTTAAAGGAATAAAACCGTAGTTTTGTGGATAGTTAGTGGACGTATAAAGGATCCGGTCAAGGCGTAATAAGCCCGATTCTTTATCGAGTTCGTATTTATTTTTGCTACCTTTTGAAATCTCAATACAAGCAACAAAATCACTCGGTTTAACTTTATTTTTATTAACGTTATGCCATGGATTCATAAAATACCTCGCGTTTTATTTTAACCGACTATTCTTTTTTAAGTAAAGCAAAATCCGCAAACGCCATCGCTTCTTTAAGGGTTTTAAATTTGCCATAAAAGAAATCATTACCAAGGGCGTCACTAAGAATTTCTGGATTCCGCCCCGACATACAAATGTTGTTATAATACGCCGCACACACCTCATCAAAACTATGCACATAGTTAAAGCGATCGCGACGCGTTGCGGCCATACAAATAAACTTTTCGTAATCGGTCCGTTCGCGGTTTTCGTCAAACATCATGACATCCGCCCACACGTGGTGACAAGAAGTAGATAAGGCGAAATTAATCATATCGGGAGTTGAACCTCCTGGTGGTCGCATATTACACTCTAATCCGACGTAGTCGCCTTTTTTACCTAAACCTTTTTTCGTCGCGGTTAAGCGGAAAAATTCAATGTGAAAGAAACGCTTTTTAATGCCAAAGGCTTTCACCACGGCGCGGCCAATTTTTTCAAATTTTGGATCAACAAAAGCGGTCGTATAATACCGGTTATCAATTTGTTCATGGAGCACCACATCAATCGGCGTTAAGAAATGCGACTCATCGCAAATCACCACTTCGCCTTTTGAATTACAAATCCCATCAAAAGACATTAAATCACCGGTAATAAATTCTTCCATGATGTAAGAGACATTGACGTCGCGTTCCATAAAGAAACGATCTAAATCGTTTTCGTTAGAAATCTTGTAGGTACGTTGTGCGCCCACACCAACCGCTGGTTTAATAAACACGGGGTAGTTAACTTCTTTAATAAACGCTAAACAACGGGCTTTATCATCAACCATATGATAACGGGCCACTTTCGCTCCGCCTGCTAAAAAGAATTTCTTCATTTCCGCTTTGTTAGTAATGTTATCCATATCTTCGGGACGAAGTCCATCGATGTTAAAGCGCTGCCGGAGGGCGGCGTCGTTTCTTAACCAATATTCGTTATTGGATTCAAGATAATCAATGTGCCCGTATTTATTTTCGAAAAATTCAACCGCTTCACATTGCCGGTCAAAATTATTCATATCATAGCAACGATAGTATTCCGTCATGCTCGCTTTAGCAATCGGATGAAGATCGTCATAAGGGGCATCACCAATGCCTAAAACATTAAAACCCGCACTTTTTAAGCCTTCAAGGAAAGCGTAATAGCCTTCAGGAAAATTAGGAGAAATAAAAATAAAATTCATAAAATATCCTTCTTTGCAGCGTTCATACGAGTTAGCGCACGTTCAAGCGCTAATTCGGCACGCCGCATATCAATTGTGTGATCCTTCTTTTTTAATCGTTCAGTTGCGCGTTCGTGGGCTCTTTTAGCCCGGGCAAGATCAATTGAATCAGCTTGCTCAATTCCGTTAACGGCAAGCTCCACAATATCTTTTTTCACGTGGAGAACGCCCGCGAAAAGCGCGTAATAATTTTTTTGATTATCTTTATTGATAATACAACAAGGCGCCATATCAACGCCTGTAATCAAAGTGTCGTGACCCGCTAAAATTCCCATATAACCTAAAGATGTCTTTAGATAAAGTTCTTTGACCTCTTCACGGAGATATACACCTTTTGGTGTCGAAATTTCGAGCATAAACGGTTTCATAATTATTTATTATTTGCCTTCTTCACAACATCTTCGATGGTGCCAGCATAAAGGAATGCACTCTCGGGTAATTTATCATATTTACCCGTTAAAATTTCTTTAAACGAACGGATTGTATCCTTTAAAGGAATATAGCGACCAGGCATTCCGAGGAATGCTTCGGCCACGTAGAAGGGTTGACTAAGGAAGTTACGAATTCGCCGTGCCCGCGCTACGATTGCCTTATCTTCGTCGCTTAATTCATCAATTCCAAGAATGGCAATGATATCTTGGAGTTCTTTATAGCGCTGTAAAATTTGTTGGACCTCACGGGCCACATCATAATGTTCTTGACCAACGACCCGTGGATCAAGAGCGGCGCTAGTAGAATCAAGCGGATCCACCGCCGGATAAATTCCTAAAGCCGCAGTATTACGGTCAAGGACCGTCTTCGCATCAAGGTGCGAGAAAGTCGTGGCCGGGGCCGGGTCAGTTAAATCGTCCGCCGGAACATAAACCGCTTGCACCGAAGTAATTGAACCGTCTTTCGTTGAAGTAATTCTTTCTTGGAGTTGACCCATTTCAGTCGCTAGCGTTGGTTGATAACCAACCGCACTAGGCATCCGACCTAAAAGCGCGCTCACCTCGCTACCAGCTTGGGTAAACCGGAAAATATTATCGATGAAAAGTAACACGTCTTGTTTCTTTTGGTCGCGGAAATATTCCGCCATCGTTAAGCCAGTTAAACCAACGCGCATTCTTGCGCCTGGTGGTTCATTCATCTGACCAAAGACCAGTGCGGTTTTACTTAAGACACCGCTGGCCTTCATTTCAAAATATAAGTCATTACCTTCCCGACTTCTTTCACCGATGCCAGCGAAGACGGAAGTACCTTTTTGTTCGGTAGCGATATTCCGGATTAATTCTTGAATTAACACGGTTTTACCAACACCCGCGCCACCAAATAAACCAATTTTTCCACCCTTTAAATACGGGCAAAGTAAATCAATAACTTTAATGCCAGTCTCTAAGATTTCGTCGCTAACATTTTGTTCTTTAAATTTAGGTGCCTCGCGATGAATCGACATTTTTTTAACCTTCGTTAACGCTGGCTTATTATCAATCGGATCACCAAGAACATTAAACATCCGACCTAAGGTCGCTTCGCCAACGGGAACACTAATCGGTGCGCCTGTATCAACTACTTTCATACCCCGCACAACCCCTTCGGTCGCGCCCATTGCAACGGCCCGGACAACATCATCGCCAATATGTTGAGCCACTTCAAGAACTAATTTATTATGTTGATTATCGATTTCAAGTGCCGTTAATAGACTTGGTAAATGACCGTCATCAAACTTAACGTCGATAATCGGTCCCACGGCTTGAACAACTTTTCCTAATGCTAATTTCATACTTCATCCTCCTTAATTATTTCCACCCGCAACCACTTCGGTGATCTCTTGGGTAATCGCGTTTTGTCGCGCTTTATTATATTCAAGTTGTAATTTATCTAAGATATCAGTAGCGTTATTGGTCGCGTTCTTCATTGCGACTCGGCGTGAAGCTTGTTCACTCACTTGCGCCACTAAAAGGGCGTGATAGATTTTGTTCGCTAAATATGTCGGTAAGATTTGTTTAAGTAATGTTTGAGCGTTTGGCTCAATTACTGGCCCAAGTAATGCCGATGTGTTCATTTGCGCGGGCTTTTTTAATGGCAATAATTGTTCGATGGTTGGTTTATACACCATGCTCGCTAGATAATCCATATAGACGATATGAATTGATTCATAATTAAATCGATAAAATTGCTCATAGAGGGAAAGAGCGAATTTCGCGATTTCACCAAAATTAATCTTATCGTTTAATGTCGTATAGGTGTCATCGAATTGGTAATCTAAATTTTTGTAGTGGGATTTACCTTTTAACCCAATTGGAATGATACGATCGGTTGGTTTTAAAATACCATTAGCAAAACGGAAAATATCGTTGTTATAGCCAGCGCATAAACCAATATTAGAATTGACTACAACGATCAAACGGCCTTGGCGTTTTTGGTTAAATATATCCTCCGGTGGTAACTCATTTTGTAAATGAACAATAATTTCTTCAATCGAGCGAATAAAAGCGCTACTATGGCTCATGACACGCCAATAACGCCACAATTTAACTGACGCGACCATTTCCATCGCGTTAGTAATTTTTCGTGTGGTTTTAACACTATTGATGCGCCGACGAGTTTTAACTAAAGTTACCATAATTATTTAATTGTTCTAACGAATTGTTCAATCCCCGTTTTTAATTTCTTTTCGATCTCCGCGGTTAATTCTTTTTGTTTATCTAAGGCCGCCACAACGGCTTTATGCGAAGTCGAAATGTAACTATATAAATCATCTAATAGTTCTAATAGTGACGATGGTTTTACTTCATCGAAATAACCATTCTTCACCGCGTAAATTTCAATTACTTGGCGACTACATGGATAAGGTGAATATTGGGCTTGTTTTAACGTTTCCGTTAAAATCGCACCATGGGTTAAGATGCGTTTTGTTTCTTTATCAAGGTCACTACCAAACTGCGAGAAACTTAATAATTCACGGTAGTTAGCTAATTCAATCTTAAGTGACTTCGCCACTTGCTTCATCATCTTAAATTGGGCATCACTACCAACCCGTGAGACGGATAACCCGGTATCAATCGCCGGACGTAAACCAGCGTTAAAGTAATCAGTCACCAGGAAGATTTGTCCATCGGTAATCGAAATGATATTAGTCGGAATATAACTAGAAATATCGCCCGCTTGCGTTTCGACGATTGGTAAAGCAGTAATACTTCCACCACCGTATTTCTTATCGAGTTTACACGCTCTTTCTAGTAAGCGTGAGTGGACATAGAAGATATCACCAGGATAAGCTTCACGTCCGGGCGATCTTTTTAATAACAAAGATAAGGTCCGATACGCGACGGCGTGTTTACTTAAATCGTCAAACACGACTAACACATCTTCGCCGTTTTCGAGCCACTCTTCGGCCATCGCCATCGCGCTATAGGGTGCGATATATTGAAGTGGTGCTAATTCACTAGCGGCGGCGTTAATGATAACGGTATAGCTCATCGCGTGATATTCTTTGAGTTTTTGATAAATACCGGCGACGCTTGAATTCTTTTGTCCAATCGCGACATAAATACATTTCACGTTTTTGTCACGCTGATTAATGATGGTATCAATGACAATCGCGGTTTTTCCCGTTTGCCGGTCACCAATAATTAATTCCCGTTGACCGCGACCAATTGGGGTCATCGCGTCAATCGCTTTAATCCCGGTTTCAAGCGGTGTATCAACTTTCTTCCGCGTCATAACGCTCGGCGCAATCCGTTCGATTGGCCGATACTTCTTGGTTTTAATCGTAAGCCCGTTATCAAGTGGTACGCCAAGGGCGTTAACTACGCGTCCTAATAAGGCGTTACCAACTGGTACTTCGGTGACTTTATTGGTCCGTTTCACAATGTCACCTTCTTTAATTAATCGATCATTACCAAACAAAGCGACACCAACGTGGTCTGGGTCAAGATTCATAACCATGCCATAGATATCGTGCGGGAATAACAAAAGTTCCCCGAGCATCGCTTTATCAAGTCCATAAACAAGGGCAATCCCATCGCCAACCGAAATCACGGTGCCAACATCATTGGACTCAAGGGCGTGGGAAAAATGTTTAATCTCTTCTTTAATGAGGGAAGAAATTTCGTTCGATTTAATTTTCATCTGGACCTCCTTACGCTTTTAAGGCGCCGCGCATCGCGGTTAATTCACTAGCGATTGAATAATCATAGACGTGATTATTAATCACCACTTTGACTCCACCAATTAAGGAAGGGTCAATGCGGTTAATTAATTCCACCGCGTTCTTTTCCTTCGCACTTAAAGCGTTTTGAATTTCGTTTAACGCCTTCTCTTCAAGCGGCGTTGTTGAATAAATAATGCCTTCGATTACGTGATTATTTTCGTTACATAACGAATTGAAGGCTTGGGCAATTTCTTGGTATTGGGATAAGCGGTGATTTTGGATGAGCACTTTAAGAAAATTCCTGATAGTCAAAGGATAAGCAACATAAACTTTATCCACAACTTTTGTGCGTTCTTCGTGACTAATAAATTCACTTTTCAGTAAATGTAAAAGTTCCGGGTGTAATAGCAAGGACTTCGTTAGTGCCTTCATTTGCGTTTGGTAAAAAGCAATCTTCTTTTCTTCTTTGGCTAAGATAAAAAGCGCCTCAGCGTAACGCAAAGCCACCGAATCTCTCATGCCGACTTGTTATCCTCTTTTAAATCGTGAATAAAGGCGTTCACGCGCTTAACGTTATCCTTTTTGTTCACTTCACGCGCTAAGATTTTTTCACTCGCGCTAAAAGCGATGTCCACCATTTCGCGGTGAATCGCTGCTTCGCTTCTTTTTACTTCTTCGGCAATGTTTTCTTGCGCCCGAAGCATTTCGTTTTTGGCTTCGTCTTTGGCTCGCGCTAGGATATTCGCACGCACATTTTCGGCATCGACTTTCGCCTGCTTAATCACGGTTTTGGCTTCGCGATAACTAGCGTTTAGTTTTTCATCCGCCTCTTTTAATAGTGCCTCACTTTTCACTTCGTTCGCCTTGGCTTGATCAATATTATTTTTCACAAACTCGTTCCGTTTCGCGAGCAGTTTCTTGACCGGTTTATAAAACAGGAAGAAGACCACCACGAACAAAATAATGAACGCGAGAAGTTGTGTAATAAAGGGCCAAAACGTCGGAATGATGTTCGGCAAAATTGACTCGGGGTCAATTGGTGATGAACCGTTTATCATAACCATTAGCCTCTTAAAACAAAGATAATCAAGATAGCGACAAGCAATGAGTAAATACCGCACGTTTCATCGAGCGCGATACCCACGATCATGTTCGAGCGTAATTTGCTCGCCATTTCGGGGTTCCGATACATACCCTCGATTGCTTTTGAAGCAATCATGCCTTCACCAATGGAGCTACAGCCAGCGCTGATCATAGCGATACCAGCACCGATTGCGATTAGACCAACATCCATAAGTTTTCCTCCTTTTTTCTTTTTTTACGCAAGAGCTAGGCGCTCTTCCGCTTTTATTTCTTCAGGTTTCTCTTGTGCTACAAAGAGCATCGAGAGGAACATAAAGACCAGTGTTTGAATCGCTCCTGAGAACACGTCGAAGTAGGCGTGTAACATAGGCGCCACGAGGGGAGCGATAAAGATTGACCCCGGGCCCGCCGCTAAATTCGCAAAGATTAAATTTGATAAAGATCCACATGCCCAATACACAATACTCATGAGCACCCAGCCCGCAAAGGCGTTACCAAAAAGCCGTAAAGTTAAGCTAAGTAACGGTGCCCACATACTTAATAAGTTGATAGGTAAGAAAGCCGGGATCGGATCAACGTAACGTTTAAAATAACTCCACTTCGTATATTTAATACTCGTCACGTGAATCATCGTGAAGGTACAAAGCGCTAAGGATAAAGGAACACCTAAGTAAGTTAAGGGGTTACCTAAGCTTGTGTGCCCACCATCTAAGGGATTAGGGGAACTCACAATACCAAGGATAAACGAAGTAAAGATAAATAAGGCAATTGCTAAAACATACGCCCCGAAATTCGGGAAACTCTTCCCCATATTTTCGTCCACTAAACCATCAACTTTTTCCACCGCGATTTCGGCTATGGCGAGTAAGCCTTTTGGTTTTTTAAGCGGATCAGCGCGTTTCGCTAGAATGAAGACCACGATGCATAAAACAATTAAAAGTCCGATGATGATATAAGACATCAAAATCGGTCCTGGAATTGTGAAATCAAAAAAGTGGTCGAAGATTTCTTGCATAATTATTTTTTCGTTGGTGTCGGTTTATCCTCATCTTCGTGATAGAAAATTAATAAGATTAATGAACCGGGTAAAACACTCGCGGCGCAAGTAAAGACTGACCAATCAAACACCACAAAATCTTTTGGGGTGACATATTGAGCGACCGCACAAGCCACTAACGCCCCACCAATAATTAAAAAGCGGAAAGCGTAATAGGCTAAAGAAATACCTAATCCAGAATTACGTTTTGATGATTCGGTAATTGCGTCTCCAGTCTTGAATAAAAGAAGCATATTGAGAAAAGTAACTAAACACCCAATGCCCCAACCAAGGGTTAAGCCCCAAAGCTGCGTGAGACTAGAAGTAATTAAAAAGATGAGTAAGATTGAAAAATTAAAGACGCTTAGAATTAATAAACATCTTTGTTCGGGAGTGAATTTCTTCTTCATAATAAATGTTTCTCCAATGTAGCGGTTTCAATAATGCCATCTTTGTACTTCACATCAATTTCGCCTTGAATTAACGGGCGAAGATATTTTTTAAAGGCATCGGTCATGCCGGTTTTACCGCCGATCATTTCAAACGGAATCGTTTTTTCAACGTTCGCAATCTTAGCGATATCCATTAATTTATATTCAACCGTATAAGGATTACTACTCTTCCGGATGATACAAACCATCTTACCGGTTTCGCCTTTAAGCGCTGATTCAAAAGCAATCGTCGAACAAGCAATTGCTTCATCGTGATCGACTTTACTCGCTAAGATTGAATCGGCTCTTTGAATTAAACTTAGTTCAATTGAACGAGTGGGAAGATTAAGTTTATCTTCGACGATTTTCGCTAACGCATCACCCGCACCACCGAGTTGAACATGGTTAAATGCATCAACCCGCGCCGCGGAAGTATCACGTTCAAAATGAATGCCTTCACTAATGGAGACAATACAATGACCTTTCCGGTCATAGGTTTCTTTTACGTCTTTTAAAAATTGTTCCATATTAAATGAATTTTCGGGAAGATACATATAATCCGGACGAGAACCTTCGGGTAATAAATCAACACTCGCCGCTAACCAGCCCGCGTTCCGCCCCATAATTTCGATAATAAAGACCTTGCCGCGTTTATAGCAACGCGCATCAGTACAAATTTGTTTGACGTTATTAATAACGGATTTAGCCGCACTTGGAAAGCCAACACAGTGATCAGTCACCGCTAAATCGTTATCAATCGTTTTGGGGATACCCATTACTTTAATATCAAGTTTTAGTTCTTTACAAAGGATGCTGAGTTTATGGCAAGTATCCATTGAATCGTTACCACCATTAACGAAAATATAACCAATGTTATGTTTTTGAACCGTGCAAAGAATTTTTTGATAAATCGGATCTTTAATATCTTTCGGTAGTTTATAACGCGTGGTGCCTAAAGCCGCACCAGGTGTTTGTTGTAATAGTTCGATGGTTTCGTCTTTTTCTTTACCTAAGTCAATGATTTTACCATCAATTAAACCTTCAATTCCGTTTAGCGAACCGTAGATGGCGCTAATTTCGTTAGGATGTTTTTTTGCTTCCTTAATAACACCATAAAGTGATGTGTTAATCACCGCGGTCGGACCACCCGATTGAATATAAACCAATGCTTTACCCATATTTTTCCCCTTTTTTAAAAAACTGGAATAATTTCCTCAGTAATTATTCTATTCTAGAATAAGGGATTAAACAACCAAAATTACACGAAAAATAAATAAAAAGAGAGAATAGGCATTCTCTCAATTTAAAATTTGGCACCCTCTAGGCGATTCGAACGCCTGACCTACGGCTTAGAAGGCCGTTGCTCTATCCAGCTGAGCTAAGAGGGCATCGCTATATAACTATAAAATCATTACAATGATATTTCAATTATTTGTGCAAGCGTTCGTAGAGAATTTTCGCCACACTGGCGGAGAGGATTTGGCATAGTTCTTGTTCGCTCGCTTTAGTTAAATCATCAATCGTTTGGTATTGCTTCATTAAAACTTCTAAGCGTTTCTTACCTAGGCCTGGAATATCGTCAAAAATCGATTTAAACATCCGCTTACTTCTTTGCTCTTTATGGAAGGAAATCGCAAAGCGATGGACTTCATCTTGCATCCGCATTAATAGTAAAAATAATGGCGATTCGTGGTTAAGCGGATAAATCTTGCCCCGCTGGTCAATAATGCCCCGCGTTTGGTGTTTATCATCTTTATATAAACCAAAAATCGGGAACGGATATTTTTCTTTAATCGCTCTTAGTTGCGGTAACCCACCATCAAGTAATAATAAATCAGGGAAGGGTTGCTTTTCTTCTTTTAGGCGTTTGTAGCGACGTGCCACCACTTCACGCATACTCGCAAAATCATCGTTACCTTGTCCTTCAATATGGTATTTCCGGTACATCTTTTTATTCGGCCGACCATTAATATAAACAACTAATGCACTCACCGGATCACTCCCTTGAAGATGCGAGTTATCAAATAATTCAATATGATACGGCGTATCAATTTTTAATAACTTGCCAAGTTCCACTAGTAAATCAAGGTTATTATCGGTTAAACGGGCACTCATAAAATGCTTATCAAGACTATCTTTCGCGTTATTTTCCGCCACAAGTATGGCCTCATAAATCGCCCCACGTTTCGTACTTAATACTTTCGTTAAAAACATCGCTTCTAATTCTTGCGTATTAGTTAAATTAACCGCGATCATTTTTGGTACTTCGCGGTCTTGATAATATTGTTCAATTAAATGAATAATTTCGTCTTCGTTATTAAAGAAAGTCGGCACAATATAAGCGTTTTTACCAAGTAAAGTGGCGTTACGGTAAGTAAGAACCGCTAAGCATAAATAGCCATCGCGGTGAGAATAGGCAAAGACATCTAGTGATTTAAACATCGGATTTTCCATCACTTGTTTTTCGCTCACCTTATCAATTGCTTGAAGGAGTTTCTTATATTCGTTTGCCTGTTCATACCGTTCTTCTTCGCTCGCGGTCAGCATTTTTTGTTTAATTTCGTTTTTAATCGCCTGGTTATTACCGTCTAAAAACGAACGAATATCGTTCACCATTTTTTGGTAAACATCTGGATTAACCGTACGAACGCACGGGGCTAAACATTGCCCTAATTCCTTATATAAACACGGCACTTTCGGTAAGGTCCGACACTTCCGTAGCGGGAATAATTTATTAAGCATATCAATTACCTGATACGCCGCTCCACTATTCGGATAAGGACCAAAATAATAGAATTTATTATCACTACGGTTACGCGCGATTTTTAACAGCGGATTATGATTTTTCGCTAATGCGATATATGGGTAATGGGAATCATCCTTTAACAAAAT
Source organism: Bacilli bacterium (assembly GCA_024408565.1). Lineage (GTDB taxonomy): Bacteria > Bacillota_I > Bacilli_A > RFN20 > CAG-826 > UB1719. Next base: position 554 of record JAKSUW010000017.1, on the reverse strand, counting down.
GTTATACCGCGGAAGATGTTCATGAATTAAATTCATTTCTAAAATTAACGCTTCTTTTTCGGTCTTAGTGAGAATATAAGTAAAGTGATCACCATGCATCACCATCGCCGCTACTTTCCCGGTTTGGGGACGTAAGAAATATTGGCTCACCCGTTTATATAAATCTTTGGCTTTCCCGATATAGATAATCTTGTTCTTTTTATCAAACATTTGATAAACACCGCTTTGATGCGGGATTAATGGGATTGCAACTTTAACTTTGTTATTCACGTAAATAATATTACAATAGAAATGATATTTATGCGAAAACTCCGTGCTAGTAGCGCGGTAACTAATTTATGAATATTTCGTTAAAAATCAGTGAAGAATTACTAACTATTATTAAGCGGAAATATCACCGCTATCAATTAGCAAATCCAACGGAGTACGCGGTCTTTTTTGCGAAAGTGGACGCCGCGACGATTACCGTTTTTAAGTCACCAAAGAAACCACTTTATTCTTTAACCATTGGCGGAAAAAGTGAAGCCAATATTGAGAAAATTCTTAACGAATTA
>JAKSUW010000016.1 GCA_024408565.1 Bacilli bacterium | reverse complement strand
GTGGCAATTGGCGTGTTATTCGGAATCGCTTTTAAGGTGATTTCGTGTTCGGGCTTCTTATCTTTTAAGCCGGTGAAAGCAAAGCTTAAGAAGGTTAGGTCTTCGTTGACTTGGACGCCACCTTTATTATATTCATCAAGACGGTCATTGATGTTTTGCACTAATTGCTTCATGGTAAAGTATTTAGTTGAATTAACTAATTCAGTTAAGGCTTCTAGACCAAACATCTGTCCACTCTTATTACGAACCTGGGTTGCTCCAGCCGTGTAAAGTAAGATTTCGCTACCCGGAGTAAACGTAATGGTTTCTACTTCGTAGTTATAATCTTTTTCAATGCCGATATAAACGTTTGACCGGCATGGTAATGGCCGATAAACTTTATCTTCAAGAGCAATGAGTGGCGCGGGGTGATCGGCGTTAATATATTGTAAAGTATTAGCCTTCATGTCGAGCAAGCCAATCCACATTGACATACCGCTTTTCATGATATTATCGTTCGCGAATTCTTGGTTCATCCGATTAACAACGGATGATAGGTTAATTGACTTAGTCTTTTCATCGAGCACTAAAAGTGTACGTAAGAAGGTTTTGGCGCGCACCATGTACATCGCAGCGGCAATACCCGTCCCGATAACATCGGCGAGTAAGAAGACGACTTTGTCGTCACTTAATTTAATGTATTCGTAGAAGTCGCCACCAATTTCTTGCGCCGTCCGCATACTGCCATAAACTTCAAAGTTAGGCTCGTTCGGGAAGTTGGTCATCACGGAGTTCTTTTGAATGTTAATGGCTAATTCAGTTTCTTGTTCAAGACGACGAGAAATTTCGTTTGAATAACTCTTGAGTGAGCCGACAGCAAGATTGATGTTTTGACTTAAAGTCACAAATTCACGTGAACCCGTGGCGTTAACCTTGGCGTTTAAATTGCCTTCCGAGATATCAATTAGCGTTGAATTAATATCGGTGATGTTCTTGACAACCTTCCTACTAATAAAACGAATAATAATTAAATAAAGAATGGAGAATATCATTATTTGTAAATACACTGAAACACGGACAGAAACACCAAAGTTTGCATCAATTTCCGCAATTGGAATCATCGAAACGACGTGAAATGGCCGTTGTATAATGCCAGGTACTTCCTCTCCTTCCGTAATAGCAGGCGACCACGCCATTGCGTAACTTTCGCCATGCCAATTACGAGTCACAACAACGTTTTGGTCTTCATCGTCCCACAGTGTGCGATCACCATCTAGTTTGAACGGCTCTCTAAAAAAATCTTTTTTGTCATTATGCGTTCCAAATATTGAACCTTTGGGGTAATCTATGCCACCGACTGTAATTGTTTGATCGGTAACAATAAGGATATAACCAGTTTTTTGGACAGTGCGTTTTGCGACAATTGTCTGAATTCTTGCATAATCGTCTTCTTGAGCAACTACGCGAATTTTGATAGTACTAATTTGATTAGTAATGCTGTCATTAGTATTGACGATGGAGGTTAGAGTATTGACTCTAGTCTGACTATTCGCAACGGAACTAGTCAAAATAAGTGAAATAATAAAGCACACGAAGGTCGCACCTAATGTTCGCTTTTGCACTTTTGAATTGATTCGATCGTCGTGACGAAGACGTAAACGAATGCTATCTTTTTTATGAATCATCAAAAGCAATACGCATAAAGCCGTCGAAATGCCGGCTGTAAAAATTGAGAAGATATCCATAATGGCTAACGAAGAATAAATAAGGTCGACCTTATCCATATTCGCGATGATGGTGGCAAACATTCTAATGGTTTCAACAATACCGCCAATAAAGAAGCCATAAACATAGTTTAAGCGAACACCAGTTTCTTTTTTATGAAAGATGTAGTGACGTAATAACATCCCGATTATCATTGCAATCAAAATGCTAAAAGCGGAACTATAACGAATTAAGTCAACTGATGTAAAGTTAAAGAAGGTCCGATAAAAGAAACTACCAATCGAAGTCACTAAGGAGGCAGGGTAATTAAACATTAGTGAAACTACGAGGGGAGCGACTACACACGGCGAAAAGCGAATTTGTGCTTCGCCTTCACCACCAACTATGCTGAAACTCATTAAAATGATATTCAAAAGAAGGAAGAGCGTACCGATAATTAAATCTTTATACAATTGCGGGAGCTTATTATATGGCTTAATCAGTGGAAGCAAAAACAAAACTACTCCGACCATTCCTACAACGCTGAGTGAGCAGACAATGACAATAAAAATTGAAAGCGCCATAAAACTTTTAATTATGCAATAATTATACAACGCTTAGATAATAATTAGCAAAAATTATTTTATAAAAATAATTCTGGTATTTCTTTACCAAGAAGATGCGGTTTTTTCTTCAAATTGAAGTTAAATAAAACACTCGCACCAATATCGGCAAAAGTCGAGCGTTCACTGAGCATTTTTCCACCACTTATTTGCTTAGAATAAGCAATAAAAGGAACTTTTTCACGCGTGTGATCACTACCCGGCATTGTTGGGTCATTGCCATGATCAGCGGTCAAAATTAATAAATCGTCATCATGCATAACGGGTAATAGCTTCGTTAAGTATTGGTCAAATTCTTCGATGCAACCTTTATAGCCTTTTGGGTCACGCCGATGGCCAAATTCACTATCAAATTCGACAAGGTTTACAAAGTAAAGTCCGGGATTATTTTCTTTCTTGGCTAAGTCAATAGTTACTTTCATTCCTTCGACATTGCTTCTTGTTTTGATTGATTGAGCAATACCTTGTTGATTAAAAATATCACCAATTTTACCAACCCCAACCGTGGCAACATGATTTTCTTTTAATATATCAAGCACCGTTGCTTCACTTGGTGAAACCGCGATGTCGTGACGATCACCGGTGATGCGTTTAAAACTCGTTTTATCTTTCCCGATAAACGGGCGTGCAATGATTCGACCAACAAAATATTCCGGTTTCATGCATATTTTACGGGCAATTTCGCATACGCGATAAAGTTCTTGAAGCGGAATCACCTCTTCGTGAGCGGCAATTTGGAGAACGGAATCACTACTTGTGTAAAGGATGAGTGATTTATCACGCATATGTTCTTCACCAAGCAGTTCAATGATTTTTGTTCCACTACTAGCGTAGTTACCAATAAATTTATAACCAGTAGCTTTACTTAATTCATCAACGAGACTCTGTGGGAAACCGGTGTCGGTAAAAGTTTGGAATGGTTTCGTCGTATTAATTCCCATCATTTCCCAGTGCCCCGTCATTGTGTCTTTACCATTACTCGTTTCGCGCATAATGCAGGTGTAGGAATGAGGATGATTAACTTTCTTAAAGCCGATATTCACAAAATCACCCATCCCAAGTTTTTCTAAGCTAGGAGCGTTAATGGGTCCAGCTTTTTCAATGATATGTTTAAGGGTATTACTATTTGCATCGTGAAATAATGCGGCGTCAGGCATCTCGCCTACCCCAAGACTATCCATTACTATCACAAAGATCCGTTGATACTTTTTCATCCTTTTATATTATAAACTACTTGTCTTTAATATATAAATCATATGCTTCTTTAATGCGTCTAGTTGAAACATGGGTATAAATTTGGGTGGTTGCTAAATTCTCGTGACCAAGCATTTCTTGAACGGAAATAAGCTTAGCCCCATTTTCAAGCATATGGGTAGCGAAGCTATGCCGTAAAGTGTGAGGAGAGATGTTTTCACTAATCCCAACTTGGGCGGCATATTTTTTGACTAACTTAAAAAAGTATTGGCGGCTTAATGGCTCGCCATAGCGATTTAAAAATAAATATTTATTTGTGCGACCAATGTTGTGGCAACGAACATGATTAATATAATTACCAATCCATTCAAGGGCGTATTCACCAACGCTTACCCGCCGCATCTTGCTTCCTTTTCCGCGAATGGTAATCGTGTGTTTAACAAAGTTAATATCTTTAATTTGGACATTAATGAGTTCACTTACCCGGAGCCCACTTCCATACATTAACTCAAGCATCGCTCGGTCACGCACTCCATCTCCTTTATTAACATCGGGAGCGTTTAATAACGCTTCTACTTCTTCAACGCTTAAAACATTAGGTAAAGTTTTGATGGTTTTGGGCGCTACGATTTTGGGTAAAGCAATATGAATAATGTTTTCGCTAACTAAAAAAGCGTAGAAGGCCCGCGAAGCAGTGAGACGACGAAGGGCGGTTGAAACCGCGTGGCCTTTATTTAATTCACTCGCTAAGAAATCCGTTAAATCAGTAGCCTCTAAATCATCAGTGGTCTTCTTATCTTTAAATAAGATAAAAAATTGTTTTAAATCTTGATCATAAGATGTAACAGTTGTCTTCGCGCAGCCTTTAACCGCGAGAAGATGTTGATAGAACTTCGCTAACGCATCAACGATTTCCATGGCCTTTCTCCTTTAACATTAGCGAGGCTTTATCCACCACTTTCTTTTTAAACTTCCGGTTCACGTTTTGAATAATATTATTCACATCATTCGTTTTTTCATAATCCTCATAATTAAACAAAGACATCTGAATATTCTCTTCATGAAGGGGCACTAAATTTTGGAGTGTCACCCCCACTAAGCGAAACGTTTCACCCCGATAATTTTCTAAATATAAACGATTCGCGACCGTATGAATATCGTTAGCCTCAACAACTGCCTCACTCACGGTCATTGATTTATTGTGAACCTTAAAGGTCGGATCTTTTAAAACGAGTTGAATTGTTTTCCCTTTAACTTTTTGTTCCTTAGCGCGCATAGATACTTCTTTCGCCATTAACATAATGGCCCGAGCAATTTCTTCTTCATCCGCCGTATCACGCATGAGGGTCATCGAGTTACCAATACTTTTAGGATCATCATATTCGGTATGAACGAGATCGCTTGAAGTGCCTTCAAGGCAGGCTTTTAAATCAAGATAGAAACTACCAAAATATTCTTCTGCTTTTGCTTCGTCTTTAATAAATTCGGCTAAGTCACCAATCGTTTTGATACCCATCGCCTTTAGGCGTGGCGCGGTTTTTTTGCCAATTCCAAAGAAATCAGTAATTGGTAAAGGATAAATTTTATCCTTAATATCACGTTTATGGATAATAGTAATACCCATCGGCTTTTTCATATCGCTCCCCATCTTGGCTAAAAATTTTGTTGGGGCGACGCCGATCGAACACTTTAAACCAGTTTTCTTTAATAAACCACTCTGGAACTTTTTTAATAACCCCGGGACATCGTCAGTCTTTTTCGCTAACGAAGTAATATCCATATAACACTCATCGATTGAGGCCTCTTCTATTATATGTGTATATTTGCGCGCATACGCGAAGAATTCTTTGCTCATTAGTGAATAAAAATGATAGTCACCTTTAATGACAATAAGCTCAGGGCAAAGCGCAAGCGCTTTATAACTTGGCATCCCGCTTCTTACTCCATACTCACGGGCTTTATAGGAACAAGTCGAAACAATTCCCGCTCGTCCGACTCCACCAATCATGACGGGTTGATTAACTAGCTGTGGATTTTTAAGTTCTTCGCAGCGGACAAAAAAATAATTAAGGTCGACATGCATGATGACTTTCGCCATACAATATTATGTTAACCAAATTATGCAATAATTTCAAACTCACCAAATTGTTCTTTAAGGTGACATTCTGGGAACGGACTATGAATCTCTTGCCAGGCTAAATAATGTTCAAACGGCGTCCCTACTAATTCATGAACTTTGTAAAAGTTCCCGGTAAAACGGTAACCAGGTTTAAAGTCTTCTTTCTTGATATTGCCATAAAGTTTCACTAAGTGATCAAGCGGGATATTGATAGTAATCCGCCACTGATCATTAAGGATTTCGGGTGTCACTTTAAACCCGCCGAATTCGTTATTATAAAAATATTTTTTATTTTCCCGGTTATAACGGATGGCTTGCTTTCTTGCCCCATTAGCGTTGTTTTCTAAATTCATGTAACGTTCGCCATCAAACATAAAATACGCTTCAAGGGCTGAGTCGACCCGGAGGTCATCGTTATCGTGGGTGCAGGTACGCTTGGGATTAGCTTCTAAGCACGTCATCCGCACAATAAAGCCATAGTCTTTAATAAACACCATTTGGGCAAATGCGGTTGGCACTTTGTTAGTTTTAACCCACATGACTTTGTCGATTTTTGCCACGGGAATATTTTCCCAATTAATTTCGTTAACGCTATTAATAGTTTTTACTTTGTAACGCATAAATTTTTCTTAATGTACTCCTTCATTTGTTTAATCGATAAACCGCTGGCTGCGAGTTGTTCAGTAATACTTGCTTGCGGAATAAAAGTCGTTGGAACCGCTTTGAGGAAAATCGCGTGTTTAAAGCCACGAAGAGTGAGTTCGCGAATAAGTGTCGCACCCACACCCTCAGAGGTTTCATATGGAGTATAAATAACGATTTTTTGATAAGTTAGTAATTGTTTGATGAGTGATTCCTCGAGCGGTTTTAATTGGAAGAGAACAATGCTATCGACAGGTAAATCCTTAATCGCTTCACTTAGTTCGCGCATCAAAGGACCAACACCAATCACGCACGCCTTGTGCCCACGTTTAACCACTTCGTAACCCTTATACTTTACATTAGTAGGTTCAATCTTTCTCACTAGTGACCTTGGATAACGAATGAAGGTTGCTTCTTTATTTTTGAGGGCTTGGTTAAAGATAGCGCCGGCGTCATTTATTTGACTCGCCATCATCACATTCACATTTGGTGTACTCATTAAAAACGCTTCATCATAGATGCCCTGATGAGTTTCCCCATCGGCACCAACAAGGCCGCTTCGATCAACGAGGAAAACAACAGGCGAATGAATTCTCGCCACATCGTGAGAAATTTGGTCAAACGCGCGTTGCATAAAGGTGGAATAAATGGAAACCGCCACATGGTAATTTAGCTTGGCTAGATTACTTGCGACAATCACCGCGTGTTCTTCGGCAATACCAGTATCAATCACGCGGTCGGGATATAATTTCGCCACGTCTTCTAAGTTAGATCCCATTAACGTGCCCGGGCATATTAAATAGAATTGCTTGTCATTCTTTAACTGATTGATTAATAAATCATGGTAGACATTTGACCAACTAATTTTATCCGGATGATAAGCGGTTGGCTTGCCAGTTTCTTTATTAAAAGGCGCCACTCCATGCCAGTACCCATCTTTATCTTGTTCGGCGAGTGGATACCCCTTGCCTTTAATTGTGCGTACATGAATAATTACGCTACTGGGTGTCTTCTTGGCTTTGTTAAAAGCCCGGTCCATCGCCTTAAAGTCATGACCATCAACGACACCAATATAAACAAAGCCCATCGCGTCAAAGAGGTTAATCGCAATGAGATGGCGTTTAATCCAATTCTTTATTTTCGCCGCTAAACGATATAAAGGTTTAATTAACCTTAATACTTTCCGGAAGCCTTTCTTCACGAAGATATAACTGCGACTTGTTTGTAGATTCCGGAAAATGTTGGAAAGGCCACCCACCGAAGAACTAATGGCCATTTCGTTATCGTTTAAAACAATAATCACTTTGTGATCGCTTGATGGAATATGGTTAAGTGCTTCAAAGGCAACCCCATTAGCAATGCTCGCATCGCCAATTAAGGTCACAACATTATAATGTTGGTCTTTATTATCTCGATCTAGCGCGTAAGCGTACGCCGCACTTAAACTTGTGGAACTATGCCCGGCTTCAAAAATATCATATGGCGATTCACTGGTTTTAACAAAACCACTCACCCCACCCTTTTGTCGCAAAGAAGAAATGTCACGGCCCGTTAAAATCTTATGTGTATACGCCTGATGCCCGACGTCAAAAATTAATTTATCTTTCTTAAAATCGAAGTTACGATGGAGCGCGATTGTTAAATCTACTACTCCTAAATTACTTGATAAATGGCCCCCGCGTGCGCTCGTGACGTTAATAATATTATCTCTAACTAACCTAGATAAATCAGTTAACCCCGCATAATTAAGGGCGCGAAGAAAATCCGGCGATTTAATTTCTTTAATATCATTAATATTAAGATTTGATTTTTCCATTTTTCCCTCAATTCACTAAATATCTACTAAATCACTTACCACTACCGATAGCATTGGTATCGATGACCTTAGCCATCTTTTTTTCGGCATCCTTTAAAGCGCCTTCTAATTTTTTGATGAGCTTACTACCTTCTTCATAAAGCTTAATTGACTCATCAAGTGGCAAGACGTTACTTTCAATCTTCTCCACGATCTCATCTAGACGCTTAAGACTCCCTTCAAAATCAATAGTCTCGTCTTTTTTCTTTTCACTCATACGTGTTTCTCCTTTTGCGTTACCTGCGCATATATCTTGCCATTACTCATCACTGTTTCCATGGTTTCCCCCACTTCAACATCTTCCACTTGTTTAATTACTTTTCCATTTTTTGCTCGTAACAAAGCGAATCCGCGTTTTAACACTCGTGCTGGGTTAATGGCCTCTAAGCGTTCCTTTCGGGTGCTAAGATCATTTATTTTACCCGTTAAATATAGATGCCACGCGTTTTCTAAGTTCTCTTTGGTAAGTTTAATATTATTAAGTTTATCTTGGTAGATGCTACTTGGGTTAATAAAGAATGGTCGATTCATGAGTAAGTGTAATTTATCGCGGATTAATTGGATGCGGGCGTTAAGAGAATTCGTCATTGACTCGTAGCATGTATCAAGTTGTTCATAGATTTCTCGTTTATCAATAGTCGCGTATTCTGCGGCCGCGGTTGGAGTACTAGCTCTAATATCCGCCACATACTCAACTAAAGTAAAGTCCACTTCGTGACCAATCGCCGCGATTAAAGGAACAGGTGAAGTAAAGGCGGTCCGTACCACTAGTTCATCGTTAAAGGCATCAAGATCTTCACTACTTCCACCACCTCGCGAAATGATAATCGTATCAAGTTTAGAGGTAAAAGCATAAGCTTTCTTTAAAGCGTTAACGATTTCTTTTGGGGCTTCTTTACCCTGGACGCTGGTGTAAAACGCGTACACGTTAACTAACGGATATCGTCTAGTGATATTAGTAACTAAATCCGCGCAGGCGGCACTACCTCTAGCGGTGATTAGACCAATCGCTTTTGGATAACGGTTGATATTTCGTTTCGCCCGGGAGAAGAGTCCCTCTTTTTCTAGTTTCTCGCGGAGCTTTTTGAGCGCTAAGAGTTTTGCTCCCGCGCCATCAAGATACATCGCACGTACATATATTTGGTAGCGGCCGGTTTTGACGTAAGTCGAAACACTACCGATTAATAAAACCTTGTCACCATTCTTTGGTTTAAAGTCGAGCCCAGCGACGTCATGATCAAACATCACTCCACTAATACTGGCGGCTTCATCGGTGACATTAAAATACATGTGACCACTTGGATATAGTTTAACATCTTGGAGTTCGCCTTCTAGTTTTACTAGACGTAAAGATCCGTCATGATCAAAAAGCGTTTTAATGTATTGGTTAAGTTCATGAACCGAATAAACGCCGTCTTTCATAACACCTGATCAAGCACTCCGTTAATAAATTTATAATCGTTTTGGTCTAAATATTTTTTCGCTAAGCGAATCGCGGTATTAATCACCACCGCTTTATCCACTTTTTCAACATAGTGATAATGAGCATAGCTCATAAGTAAAATCGCTTGGGTGATTTTGGGAAGACGTGACCACTTCCAGTTTTTTAATTTATTTTCAAAGAGCGGAACAATCTCATTGGTGTGTGCAAGGGTTTTAATCACTACACCCCGCGAAAATTTATCGATGTCATTAAAGGGAGTTTTATAAACTCCTTCCATAATTTTCGGAATATCAATCTCCTCTTTCATCGCTGCGTAAGTTAAAGCGATGTAGAGACTTTGCATAATTAATTCATGAGATTGATTTCTTGACGCCATAAATGTAATTTATTCAATTGCGGCGACGTTAATCTTGACACTAAAAGGAACGGTTTCGCACGCTAGCATTAAGCTTTGAGAAATTTCGTCCTGAATCTTTTCGCAAGTCGTTTTAACGTTCACGCCTTTCTTTACGGTAATATCCACTTTCACTTCGACCCGGTTATCCTTACGGATAGAGCAAGTAACGGGATGATAGGTACCAAAGGTTTTACCTTTTTCCTTACCTTTATAAAGTTTCGCTCCCTTAACGCGTTTAATCGCAATTGACGCAATCGTTTCGAAAGCGTGATGGCTAATGGCGAGTTCACCATTGGTGGAATAGTTTTTAATATTAAAGTATTTACGGTCGGCCATATTATTTCCCTACCTTTTTAATTACTTCCACTAAGTGGTCAATGGTAATGCCGAAGACTTTCGCTACTTCATCGCCTTTACCACTTAAGCCATATTGATCAACTCCGATTACGTGTTTAGCGTAACGATGCCAACCAAAGGTTGTTAGAGCTTCAAGCGCAATTCGCTTTTCATACGGCGCGCCCAGAATCGCTAGTTGAGTTTTTTCATCTAACGCATTAAAGCGTTCCATTGAAGGCATACTTACGACTCGGACATCGATTTTATTATTTAATAATTCTTTCGCTTGAATGGCTAAGTTAACTTCGCTACCGGTGGCAATCACGGTCACAAACTTCTTACTCTTTTCTTTCGCGATAATGTAAGCGCCTTGCGAGACTTTAATATCACTACTACCTTTTAGCAAAGGTAAATTTTGTCTTGATAAAATGATGGCGCTCGGCGTTGTTTTACTCGTTAACGCTAACTTCCACGCCCCATAGGTCTCACGGGCATCAGCGGGACGATAAACATGTAAATTTGGAATACTTCGCAACATCGCGACCTGCTCAACTGGTTGATGGGTTGGTCCATCTTCACCTAAATAAATTGAGTCGTGTGAGAATAAATAAATCGCGGGTAATTTTGATAACGCACTCATCCGAATAGCGTTTTTCATATAGTCAGCAAAGACGAGGAAGCAACCAACATATGGACGAAGTCCACCATGGAGTAACATCCCATTTTGGACCCCCGCCATTTCAAATTCCCGGATACCAAAACTAATGTTCCGACCTTTCCGGTTCTTGGGTGAAAATTCGCTATCGGTTGCAATTTTTGTCATGACGCTCCCGGCTACATCCGCCGCTCCACCAAGCATAAAGGGAATTTCGCTAGCGAATTTATTAACTAAATTCCCGCTAGTTTTTCTACTTGCTTCATTAAGCTTAGGATCATAAACGACATTATCCTTGATATATTTTTTGACATTAAGATTAAAGGCGTCATTAAAGATTTGATAATCTTTCGGGTGTTTTTGTTTATATTGAGTAAGAACACTTTGATATTTCTTATACGCTTTTTCGCCCCGAGCAATAAAGCTATCGCGTAAAGTCTTATAGACTTCCTTAGGAACAGTGAATTCGGGGAAATTATAGTGATAAGACTTTTTCGCATACGCTCCGTCTTCAACACCAAGTGGCGCACCATGGACTTTATTGGTGCCTTGGTTTTTACTACCATAACCAATAATCGTATTAACGATAATTAAGGTTGGTTTATCTTTACTAAGCTTTGCTTTACTGATGGCCTGGTTAATTTCATTAACATCATTACCATCTTTAACATTAAGGACATTCCAATGCGATGCTAAGAATCGCGCTTTCGTATTATCGTTAAAGGATAAGGATAACTTGCCATCGAGCGTAATGCCATTACTATCGTAAAGACAAATTAATTTATTTAATTTTTGTAGTCCCGCTAGACTGATTGCTTCTTGGCTAATCCCTTCTTCAAGATCGCCATCGCCTAACATACAATAGGTATAGTGATTCATTAAACTTTTACCCACTGGGTAAGTGGCGGCAATATGGGCTTCCGCCATCGCCACCCCAACCGCTTGGCTAAGACCTTGACCAAGTGGACCCGAGGTATTATCAACACCAGGAGTATGACCGAATTCAGGGTGACCGGTGGTTAAAGAATTAATGGTCCGGAACGCTTTAATATCGTTCATGCTCACTTGATAGCCACAGACATGGAGCATAACATAAAGTAAGCCACTCGCGTGCCCACTACTTAAAATAAACCGGTCGCGGTTAATCCAAGTTGGATGCTTCGGATCACTCACAAGATGATACTTATATAAAGTATACATGGCAGGAGCCGCGCCTAACGCCATCCCCGGGTGACCACTTTTGGGCTTATTGATTTCATCAATACATAGACTCCGAATGCTAGCAATTGCGAGTTCATCAATGCGGTTATTTTTCATAGCTATTTCTCCTTCTTAATTTCAATACCAAGTTCATCAAGCTGGGCTTTATCAACTGCGCGTGGACTATTACTCATTGGGCAAGCCGCCGCTAAATTTTTCGGGAAGGCAATAACATCACGAATATTATTCGTTCCGCTTAAAACCATCGTGAGCCGCTCTAGACCAAATGCAATGCCAGCGTGTGGTGGCGTCCCGTATTTAAACGCATCAATAAAGAAACCAAACTTCCGTTTGATATCCTCATCGCTTAAACCAAGTAATTGGAAAACCTTCTTTTGCATTTTTTGATCATAAATTCTTAATGAACCACCACCGGCTTCGTAGCCATTTATGACAATGTCGTAGGCGGAAGCGTGCACTTTAGTTGGATCAGTATCAAGATATTTTGCTTCGGCTTCTTTGGGTCGTGTGAATGGATGGTGACTAGAAGTGATTTGCCCCGTTTCCTTACTCTTTTCAAATAACGGGAAATCGTTGACCCATAATAAGTCATAAGTGTTTGGTTTAATTAATTTTAGTTCATTCGCGTAACTAGTTCTTAAGGCGCCTAGACCAAAACAAACATCACGATATTCGTTACTCGCGGCAATAATGATGATGTCATTATGTTTTGCTTTCGTTACATCAAGTAAACGCTTCTTAACATCATCGTTAAAATATTTAACGACACTTCCTTCTAATACCCCATTTAAGTTTTTAATAACAGTGTAGCCTTTTAAGGAAAATTTCTTCGCTTCAAGTTGAAGATTATCAATAATTTTGCGGCTAGTGATCGAGGCGACGCCTGGCACCACAATACATTTAATGGTGCTTAATTCTTTAAAGACGTTAAAGTCTGAATCTTTCAACACATCTTTTACATCAATAAGGTGCATTTCAAAACGGGTATCAGGTTTATCACTACCATAAGTATCGACCGCTTCATCGTATTTTAACCGGCGTAAAGGCAATTTAACATCGTAATTAATGACTTTCTTAAAGATGTTAGCGATTAAGCCTTCCATTAACGCTAGTAATTGATCTTCGTCTAAGAAAGACGTTTCAACGTCAATTTGGGTGAAGTCCGGTTGCCGGTCCGCCCGTAAATCTTCATCGCGGAAACATTTGGCGATTTGGTAATATCTTTCAATTCCCCCAATCATTAAGAGTTGTTTATAGACTTGTGGGGATTGTGGTAAAGCGTAGAAACAACCATGATGGATCCGGCTTGGCACTAAATAGTCACGCGCCCCTTCGGGAGTGGATAAAGTTAGAATTGGTGTTTCTACTTCTAAGAAACCGTGTTCATCTAAATATTCATGGGTGGCTTTAACGATTTTAGCGCGCGTAATTAAACGTTGTTGCATAATTGGCCGCCGTAAATCAAGGTAACGATATTTTAACCGCGTATCTTCAAGTGCGTCCGTATTATCATCGATAATCATCGGGGTTGTTTCCGCGGTATTAATAACATTAATTTTACTTGCGATCACTTCAATCGCCCCGGTCTTTAAGGCTTTATTAGGAACATCTTTTTTCGCCACTTTACCATAAACTTGAATCACGTATTCGTTACGGATATCAGGTACTTTCACATCATCACGCACCGTCACCTGGATAATGCCGCTCCGGTCACGTAAATCAATAAACATTAAAGAACCAAGGTTTCTTTTCTTGTGGACCCAGCCGACTAAGATAACGTCTTGACCAACGTCTTTTAAACTAAGTGTTCCGTTACTATTTGTTCTTTCCATAATTTATTTTTTGTGATGACACTCACAATCCTCATCATGACAATGACATTCGTGATCGTTAAATAAGGAGTCACAATAATCTTTGAGTTCGGTATTCTTGACCGTCTTTTGTTCTTGTGTATCCATATTTTTAATGATGACTTCGTTATTCTTTAATTCGTTCTCACCGATAATGACGCTAAAGCGGGCTTCGTGTTTTTCGGCTTTGCGGAACATCGCTTTAAACGATTTCTTTTCGATAATCGCATCGGCTTTATAGCCAAGCATCCGTAAATAGTCGGCAACGATATAGGCGCGCTTAATACAAGCTTCACCAACTGGCATCACATAGAAATCAAAGCCAGCGTGTAAGTTTGGTAGAAGTTTTTCTTCTTTTAAAAGTGAATAAATGCGTTCAATGCCAAAGGCAAAACCAACACCCGCGAGTTTTGGTCCACCGACTTCACTTACTAAATTATCGTAGTGACCTCCACCACCTAAGGCGCCGACATTTAAGCCAGATTGACTAATATATTCGTATTCATAAACAATGTGTGAATAATAATCGAGTCCACGGACAATCGTGTCATCAACTTCGTATGGGATTCCAACTTCATCAAGTAATTCGGTGGTTTTCTTAAAGCGTTCCGCGGCAGATAGAGTTAAATAATCTTTGATTCTTGGTGCTTTCTTAGTTAATTCATGATCCTCAGGAACTTTACAATCAAGAATCCGTAAAGGATTGAGCTTTAAGCGTTCTTGGCAATCCGGGCACATCTTATCAATAAGGGGAGTAAAATATTTCACTAACGCTTTTTTATAATTTTCGCGGGATTCACTATCGCCTAAAGTATTAATCTTTAATTTTAGCTTTTGGAAGCCAAGCATTTTTAAAGCACGGTAACTTAAAATGATGGTTTCAACATCCGCATATTCACTATCAACACCAATGTTTTCAATCCCAAATTGGAGGAATTGACGGTAAGTGCCCGCTTTCGGACGTTCATAGCGAAACACCGGACCAAGATAATACGCTTTAATCGGAAAATCTTGTTCGGCGTGGAGTTTATTATTAACGATGGCACGAGCGACACTTGCAGTGCCTTCCGGACGAAGGGTAATTGAACGATCCGCTAAATCTTTAAATGTATACATTTGTTTGCGGACCATATCGCTACTATCGTTTTTGGAACGAGAGAAGAGCTCAGTCGGTTCAATAATTGGTGTCCTAAATTCGTTATAGCCATATATTTCGGCTAGCGAAATAAATAACGATTCAATCGCTTGGTAATAACGTGCTTCTTTTAAGATAATATCGTGTGTGCCTTTAACATTTTGGTATTCCATAACAAAAACTCTCTTGCTAGTATTATATCTAAAATGTGGCTAAAACAAAAGCACTCTTTTAGAGTGCATTTGTTAATAATGCTTAATGAATCACGCGTCCAACATCATAAACGCCGGGAATATTTAAGATGACATTAAAGATATCGTTGAGGCGTTTAGAATCACTTACGTGGATAGTGGCGTTAATAGTTGAAGTGAGATTTTCGCTATGAAGGTGCGCCGAAATGGCCGAGATTGGGACGTTATGTTGGTTAATCACACTCATAATATCACTTAATAAATTGTTACGGTCATTGGCTTCAATGGCGATATCAACGGGATAGGTAACGAGGCGATCTTGTTCGTTCCATTCGGCTTCCATTAAGCGTTCGGGGTGATGTTGAATATTGGGACAATTAACGCGGTGAATCGTGACGCCTTTACCTTTGGTAATATAGCCAACAATATCATCACCAGGAATTGGTGTACAACAGCTACCAAGGGAGACCGCAATGCGGGTTTCTCCACCAATAGTAACCGGGACGACATCAGTTGGATTTTTCTTAATTCGGTCGAGTTTTAGTTCTGCCCCACGTTTTGATTTAAGATTTAAATGTTCGAAAACGGCTGCAGCGGTTGGATTCCGGTCACTTACTTTCACAAATAACTCTTGCATGTTTTTACATTGATAATAATCAAGGACACTTTTACTGCCAACGCGTTCGAGCATTTCTTCTTCGCTAAAATTGAATTTCGCAAATTGTTCTTTTAAGGAGGTCCGACCGTGTCCCGCCCGTTCTTCTTGGTGTAACGAAGAATTCTTCTTCGCAAGCGCTTTCCGGATGTGGGCTAAGGCGGAATTACTCTTCGCGATTTTTAGCCAGCCTTCGTTTGGACCACCACTATTGGGATTAGTTTTAATTTCGACAATGTCGCCGCTTTTTAAAACGGTGTTAAGCGGCACCATCACGTTATTAACAATCGCGCCAACTGCTTGATCACCAACGCGGGTGTGGATTTTATAAGCAAAATCTAGCGGCGTTGCACCAGCGGGTAAATCAATTACTTTTCCTAGGGGTGTAATTACATAAACGCTACTATCAAAGATATCGTGCCGTAAATCGTTAATATAGTCACTCGCGTTTTGACTTAATTCCGAACCACTCATCGCGACAAAATCACGGAACCAATGAAGACGCGATTCGATTTCTTTCATTTCGCGTTTGGAATTATATTGTCGGCCCTCTTTATATTTCCAGTGAGCGGCGACACCAGTTTCGGCAATTTCGTTCATCTCGTGGGTTCTTACTTGCACTTCAAAGAAGTGACCATCGCCCGACATAATCGAAGTGTGTAAGGATTGATACATGTTGGCTTTAGGGACGGCAATATAATCTTTAAAGCGACCCGGAATCGGTTTATATAAATTATGAATGAGGCCAATGATTTCGTAACAACGAAGTTCGGTGTCGGTAATAATCCGAATGGCTAAAATATCGTAGATTTCATCGAAGTTTCGTCCCTTAAGATAAATCTTTTTATAAATCGAATAAATACTCTTCACGCGACTCTTAATTTCGAACGGAATTTTGTGTTCAAACAGTAAATCGGCGATTCGCTTCATCAAGATATCTAGACTCTTTTTCCGGTTTTTAATTTTCTTATTCACTAAGGTGTTAATTTCGCGGTAAATATCCGGTTTTAAGTGCTTAAGCACTAAGTCTTCTAATTCACTTTGAATCGAATAAATACCAAGACGGTGGGCAATCGGGACAAACACCTCAATCGTCTCACGGCTTAACCGTTCAATCCGCTCCGGTGGTAGACCATCAATCGTCCGCATATTGTGTAAACGGTCAGCGAGTTTAATAATGATGACACGAATGTCTTTAGACATTCCTAGGAAAATTTTCTTGTGGTCTTCGGCGGTTAAATTAATCCGGTCTTGGTGGGATAATTTTAAACGTTGGATTTTAGTTAAAGCATCAACAATCCCTTGAACTTCTTTACCAAACATTTTGCCAATTTGTTCAATGCTGACATCAGTGTCTTCGACGAGGTCATGTAAAAAGCCCGCGGCAATCGTTTTTGGCCCAACATGTAAACGCGCTAAAATGTAGCAAACTTCGAGGGGATGATGAATATAAGGTTCACCCGTTTGGCGAGTCACACCCTCGTGTTTTTTAACCGCTAACTTATAGGCTTTTTCAATTAAATCACGGTCAGCCGGATTACTAATATAGACGGAATAAAGATCACGAATATCTTCGAAACTATGAAGGGGATAACCCCCGTTAATTGATGTCGTTTTCGGGTTTGCCATTACCCAATATTATAGATGTTTTCTTAATTTTCCAAAACAAAATTAAGCGTGATATGGTTCTTAAACCGGTTGAGACGGAATTTCCCAACTAGATCAACTTCATCTTTATTTTGGGCTTCATCAAACGGGTAATTAAAGCCGATTATTTTAACATCATGCGTAAGAGGAATGGCCAAGTGTTGAGCGTTATTACCAATCCGCGTAAATGTATTGGTAGCAATATTTTTGAGCAAAAATGTTGGTTCTCGCCAGCCTTCACCAAACGGGGCAAAAGAACGTAAAAGATTATAGTTATCGAAAGTAATTTCGTTTTCACCAATCATAATTAAATCTTCTGCTTGGGTAAATGGATGCGCTTTGGCGAAAGAGTCGAAGCGTTCAGTAAAAGT
>JAKSUW010000015.1 GCA_024408565.1 Bacilli bacterium | reverse complement strand
TTTAATCACAACTCCCGCCGCGAAAGCGTGTCCACCAAATTCGTTAAATAGATTTTTGTTTTGGTTAATGAAATCCATCACATTACAACCGTTTTTACTCCGTAATGAACCGCGGATATATCCGTCTTTTAAGTCCTGAGCGAAGATAGCAGCGGGTTTATCATGCGCCATTAAAAAGCGGTTAGCGATTAAGCCGGATAAACCAATTAAGCAATCAAGTTTTAAACAAACGCACGCTTTAGTAATATCGACGGAAGCTTGTAAAGCGTTACTCGCTAAATCTTTTCGATGTTCATTAACTTCGTTAACATAGTCACGAATTTTTACTAAATCACGGTAATTATCACTCACAAAATATTTAACTAAAACGTTTACTTCTTTCCCTTGTTCAATCCGCCCCACCGCGTTAATTTTCGGAATGACTAAACTATTTAAAGTCGTTTCATCATAGGTATAGGCGCCACTTAATAAATTAAATTGGTCATACTTATTCTTGTTTAAATATTTAAGGGCTAATTTGACGATAAACCGGTTTTCTTCGCGTAACGGCATCACGTCAGAAAGAATGGAAGTCGCGCCCATAATTAATAAGTAAGGATCAATTTCTTCTAATAAAGCGTAGCTTAAATAGAATGCGGTCATGGCGCCACTCGTGGTTACTTTTAAACTCGAGGCTTTTGGGTGAAGAAACGCAAGTGCGTCAGGTCGCGATTGGTATTCGTGGTGATCGGTAATAATTAAATCAAGTTTTAATTCTTGCGCC
This sequence comes from Bacilli bacterium, assembly GCA_024408565.1. Lineage (GTDB taxonomy): Bacteria > Bacillota_I > Bacilli_A > RFN20 > CAG-826 > UB1719. Next base: position 18,919 of record JAKSUW010000015.1, on the reverse strand, counting down.
TTTTTAATCGCTGCAAAGGCGGTGACACCGTTATCAACAGTAATAATTAAGGTATAACCTTGTTCGTGGGCCTTAATTACTTTCTCTTCGCTAATACCATAACCATCGAGATAACGAGATGGAACATAATAATCAACTTCTGCGTTTAGTTTCTTTAACGTTCTAACTAAAATTGATGTGGCTAAAATTCCATCCGCATCATAATCGCCATAGACTAATATCTTTTCATTAGTGTCAATCGCTTTTTTAATCCGTGTTTTGGCAATTTCAATTTCCATGAAAGCGCGATAATTTGGCACATCACCATCGTTAGCCTCGCGCGATAAAATAGCGAAATCTTTTTGGCTAATATGGTAATAAGTTAATAATTTATCAAAAAGAGTCATCAAAGATGATTAGTCATTAATGCCAATGAAGATGGCTTCGGATAATTCATTATCTTTGACCACTACTTTCTTCTTCCTGAGTTTAATTTCAGGTAGCTTAATTTGACTAATTTGTTTTTCAAAGTATTGAGTAACACTCGTAAAGAGGAAAAGATTCATCGCGACGCTTACTAAGCCACCAATAAAGGCGGATAAGAAGATGGCGATAAATTGATGTGGACCAAAGCCAAAGCAAATCACCATGGTGCAAATAAAGACAGCCGTTAAATTAATTGCCGGTTCCGTTGCCATTTGGTGTGCTTTAATAAGGGTACTCTTTCTTGTATCATAGTCACGGATTCGTTCGTCACGAATGAGATCCTTGTCCTTATGAAGGATGTATAAACTATAAAGGAGTGAGAACATAGTAACTAAGGATGCGGCAACCGCCATGACGGGTGTCGCGGTAATCCGTAATAAGCTCATCGCACCAATCGTGATGAGAGCACTGCTAGCGCCAATGATTAATGTAGTAACAGCGCGTGATGCCCGGTAACGGATCCATAAATAAAGAGCGCTAATGGTTACCGCCATCACGTTAGCTAACAAGATAAAGCCAGCGTTACTAGGTAAATCAAAGGCTTGGACTTCACGTTGCGTAAAATTATCAAACACCGTTCCGTAATTATCTTGGATAGCGGTTTCAAAAACTTCGAAGAGTTCACCAATTTTAGGCTCTTTGCTAGTGTCTTTATAGCTATAAGAATAAGTGGCGTTAATGTCGCTAGTAATTGTCACAATATTGTAGTGAATAACGTGATCGTCTTCTTTTGAAGAATCGTGATATTGATATTCATAATGACTGATATCATCGATGTAGCCGAGACGTTTATCAGTGCCATTAATCGTGATTTTGTTTAAAACATCCGCTTTAAAGGTATCAAGTGAACCAATTGGATCAGATTCGTTGACGCTCGTTGTGCTTGAAATACAGAATTCATTTTTAGTGACGAAATAATCACCGGCATTAAACATATTGCCATTCACCGCTTTAAAGGTAATCATACCAACTGAACCAGCAAGTAATATCGCTCCTGCAATCACGCCAGTTAATTTGCTCTTCTTGGCGAAATTATAACGAGTATATGGACCAAAATAAGTCGGCTTTTCTTCTTTCGCTAAGTTCGGTACATGCTTTTTGTTGATACCGAACATCTTCAGTTGGTCTTGGGTTTTGGTATTATTAGTGACAAGCCACATTAAACCCTTTAACACAAATGTGTTAACTAAAACATTAAGGGCAGCACCAAAGATTAAAACAGCACCAAGACTTGCCACTGTCGAACCACCGATGAAGTAAATAAAGATACCAAGTAAGGCTAAGATAACTGAAGAATCAACCGTTAATAATGTCGTCTTTTTGCTTGCTTCATAGTTGGCCTTCTTTAAACTCCGACCTTTATAAACTTCTTCGTGGAGATAATGATTATGAGCAAGACCTGAGAATAAACCAGTGCCCATTACAATTAATAGACCCACTAACGCACCGACGTTAAATAGCGGTTTAAAGAACACAAAGAGACCAAAAGTTAAGAAGGTTGATAAGGTCGCAGAGGCTAAAATCGCAATGGAAGTAATTCGGCAGAAGATGGCTAAAATCAAAGCCGTCACAGCGTAACTCACCATAAGTGAAATAAGCGTGGCACTCATCGCAAGTTCAGCGTGACTCCCATAGTAAATTAATTCTTCAATCGATGGATCAACAATTTCGCTGCCGAGTTTAACACATTTAAATTCAGTTTCTTCCGCGTTTAAGATGTTACAAGCACAGAGTGCTTTTCGATACGCCGCTTGAATTTCAAATTTTGATGCGCCAGCTGGTTCATAACGAATTTGGATTGCGGTGGTCTCGGAGCCATGATAGAAACTATCCGAGCGGCATTCATTAAAGATTTTGTTCTTGATATTAATATCTTCTTCGCGTTTTTCGTAGTCATCGCCTTCTTCGTAGTTAAGCCACATGACAATTGAAGGTTTCGTTTCTTCACCTTCGTTAGTTTCGGGTTCTGGTTCTTCGCCCTCTTCTTTTTTTGCTTCTTCGATTAGAGCATCAACTTTTGTTTTCGCTTTATCAGGAATTTTTAGCACTAAGACTGAGGCATTACCATCGTATTCAATCGTGGCATCGTTTTCGTGCCAAGAAAAATCTTCTTCAATCACTTGTGCCTCGCCTTTCGCGGTCGCAAAGCTAATCTTTGGATTTGCACAGATGATTTTCGAAATATAATCATATTCATCGGTGTTATTAGCGGTACAAGTAATGGTAAAGGTATCATGGGTATCGTCTTTAGTCATGGCCTTACGGACTTCGATTTTATAATCGGTGACATCAAAAGCTTTTAAACGATCTTCGGCGATTTGGGCGTAATCAAGAAGTTCTTCTTCACTAACTTCTTCAGTTTCTTCATCTTCGTGAGAAATCCGGAAAGTAATTGCTTGACCTTTTCGGTAGCTTAAATCGGGATTAATGCTCGTTGCGACCGGCTTAAAAGTAACACCGACGCCTAAAAAGATGGTGACTGACGCTAAAAGATAGGCAACAAATCTCCGCATATGTTGTTATTTTACTCTTAGCAATATGCTAATGCAACCAAAAGCCCACAACAAATTTATAACGTGTTATAAAAATTAAAAATCAAATAAGGAAAAATGATGATGTTTTTCTAAGTGCGAATACGCTTTGTAAGTCACGGTTCGACCACGGGGCGTCCGATTGACGAGCCCAGATTGAATTAAGTATGGTTCATACACGTCTTCAAGGTTCATCACTTCTTCACCGATTGCCGCCGCAATCGCTTCGAGGCCAACTGGTCCACCGTGAAAACGTTCCATAATGGCTTTAAGGTAACGAATATCGACTTCGTCTAGACCAAGTTTATCCACCTTTAAAGCGGTTAAAGCTTTTTTGGCAATATCGGTGGTAATCTCATCTTTATTTTCATAGTTAGCAAAGTCACGTACCCGGCGGAATAAACGGTTCGCGATTCGGGGTGTTCCACGGCTTCTTGCCGCAATTAAATTGACGGCTTCTTCGCTAATTTTGGTTTTAAAAACTTTACTTGTCCGGCGGACAATTTGGCTAATTTCATCTAACGAATAAAAGTTAAGTTTTTGGGTAATCCCAAAGCGCGCTCTTAAGGGTGAAGATAAAGCGCCGGCACGCGTCGTTGCGCCAACTAAAGTAAAAGGTGGTAAAGGCATTTCAATACTTGTGGCACTATCTCCCATTCCCGCCATCGTAATGAGTTTAAAATCTTCCATCGCGCTATAAAGGATTTCTTCGACCACTCGGGGCATCCGATGAATTTCATCGATGAATAAAATCTCGCCGGGTTCAAGGGTGGAAAGAATGCGTGCTGAGTCGCCGGGTCGCTCGATACTTGGTCCATTAATTAAACGGACTTTGCCTGTCATTTCGTTCGCGATAATGTAGGCCAAAGTGGTTTTACCTAATCCCGGTGGGCCATAAAGAAGTACGTGATCAAGCACTTCGTTACGGTGCTTAGCGGCACCAATAAAAATCTCTAAATTCTTTTTTAATTCTTTTTGTCCAACGTATTCTTTTAAAGATTGCGGACGCAAAGAAATTTCGACTTTTTCGTCTTGAATATCTTTTTTGGCGTCCATGAGTCTAGGCATAATTACTTCCTTAATTTCCGGAGCGCTTCTTTTAGAATCATTTCGTTAGTGCCGTTGGGGATATTAACTTGCGCTAACGCGTCTTCAATTTCTTTTACTTTAAAACCTAAACCTTTAAGCGCTGTTCTAACTTGTTCATATTGATGGATGTCGGCTTTTGCGCTAGTTAAACTACCTTTTAAATCTAAGATAATTTGACTCGCGGCCTTAGTACCAATCCCAGGTAATTTCTTAAGGAAAGTAATGTTATTAGCGGCAATCGCGTTAAATAATTCTTCGGTCGAGGTGCCGCTTAAAGCATTAAGCGCGGTCTTAGGACCAATTCCTTTAACATTAATTAAGGACATAAACGCTTTCTTTTCATCGAGTGATTTAAAACCAACAAGATACTGTTCATCCTCTCGAATCACGTAGTGAGTGTAAACGGTTGTTTCTTCGTTAAGATTAAAACTATTCGGGTGCGCCACCATCACCTCATAACTAACATCATGAACATCAATCACGATACTCGTGGTAGTAATTTGGGTAATTTTTCCTTTCAGTGAATAGTACATAAATCTCCTATTTATTTAATAAAATAAACATCAAAATAATGGCTAACATTAGCATAACACTAATTAGGGAGGAGAGGAGAACTTTATTAATCTTCTTATCTTCCTTCATCGCTTAAAGTCCTCGGGTTCAGGGATATTGACTCGCTTATGTTCGCTCACTGCGTGAAGATGTTTAATGCGTTCTTCATCTTTTTTACTAACTTTGCCGCCGAGTAAATAGCGATCTAGGACAGGATAAGAAACACCTAATTCAACTTCGTCGCGTTGATTAAGGAAGAGACCCGCACTGGGTGGACGCTTAAGAATTGCGGTAGTAACACCAAGCATATCACTCGCTTCGTAGACTTCGTGTTTAGTGAGTTTAGCGATTGGTAAGATATCGCAGGCGCCATCACCAAATTTAGTGAAGTAACCAACATAGCGTTCATCTAAGTTATCGGTCCCCACCACTAATGAATTTTCTTTTTGGGCAATCGCGTATAAGGTCACCATCCGTAAACGAACTTTAATATTGGAAATCGCTAAAGCGTTTAGTGGATGGACTTCTTCAATATCCTTACGGAGCTTACGGAAGGCGTTAGTTAAATTAACTAAATCATATTTCACTTTGAACTTTTTACATAAGGCGATGGCATCTTTTTGATCATTGGGATCAGATTCAATTGGCATAATCACGATGTGAATCTGTTCTTTCTTCACCGCTTTAAGTAAAAGCGTTAAGGTTAAGGCACTATCAATCCCACCCGATAAACCAAGGGTGTAGCCACTCGCGTGACTTTTCTTGAGATAGTCTTTTAAAAATTTAACAATTACGTTTAAATAATTTTTTAATGTCATCTAGTATATTCAAAAGCGAAGTCCATTAAATAAACGGTATCTCCGTCTTTTGCCCCCATCTTTTCTAATTCATCATCGACCCCGATTTTGCGTAAATAAGATAATAATCTTAATAAACCCTCATCAGTCGAAATATTAATAAGTGAATAAGTGCGTGTCACGCTATCGCCAACAATTCGCCAAGTATGCTCTTTTTCTTTCACAATATTAAAGATACCAGCGTCTTTTCTCGCATCATAAACTTTATGCTTTTTCGCTTCACCTTTTAATAATGGTTTTGGCGCGTTCGCTAGCGTTTCCATACATTTATTAAGCAGTTCTTTTACTCCGTCATTAGTTAAAGCGCTTATACCAATGACAGGTTTTTTAATCGCTTTAGCGAAAGCGGCTTTTCTTTCTTCGGCGCCCTCTTCATCCATCTTGCTCGCGACAATAATCGTGGGTCGCTTTAATAAATTAAGATCATATTTTTTAAGTTCATTATTAATGGTTTTATACGCTTTTAAAGGATCGCTATTTGCTTCCATACTTACTAAATGAATAATGACCCGGCACCGTTCAATATGCCGTAAAAATTCTAGGCCTAAACCTTTGCCTTTATGTGCGTCTTCAATTAAACCCGGTAAATCCGCCATAACAAATGATTCATAGTCATGATATTTAACAACACCAAGATTAGGACTTAAGGTTGTAAACGGATAATCCGCAATTGCCGGACGCGCATCACTCACAATCGATAATAAAGTTGATTTACCAACACTAGGTAAACCCACTAAACCGACATCCGCGATTAATTTTAATTCAAGAATTAAACGTTTCTTAATGCCTGGTAAACCATTCTCGGCAATATTAGGCACTCGGTTCCGGTCATTTTTAAACGCCGCGTTACCTCGTCCCCCACGTCCGCCTTTAGCAACAACCACTTTTTCTTTTGGTTCGCTTAAATCAAAGAGCACTTCTTTACTTTTTTCATCAATCACCACTGTACCAACTGGTACTTTGACGATACAATCTTCGCCCTGACGACCATAACGATTTTTAATATCGCCGTTTTCCCCGTCTTTTGCCGCTAACACTTTCGAGTGACGGAAAGCGAATAACGAATTTATCGTTGGGTCAGTGACAAAAACAACGGAACCGCCACGACCCCCATTACCACCACTTGGGCCACCTTTCGCGACGTATTTTTCGTGTAAGAAAGCGATGCGACCATTACCGCCTTTTCCACTTCTTACCTCAACTACGCAGCGGTCAATAAACATAATCCTATATCGCTTTAATTAATTTATCTAAGCGGTCCTCTGATCCGGTGACGTAAATAATATCATCAGTGAATAGTTTTGTATCGGGAGTAACGACATCGTAAACCTTGCCATTATGTTCAATCGCAATGATGTTACAACCAAATTTATTGCGAATCTTTAGGTCAAGAATCGTCTTATTATCACTTTGTTCGGTGACTTTTACTTTGGTGATATTAACCTTTTTACTTAACCGGACATAATCTAATGTACGGGTGTTTTCTAAGTAGCTTGCTAAACGAAGTGCCATCTCGCGTTCTGGATAAACAACATGGGCGCCGAGTTTTTCAAGGATAATCCCGTGTTTATCGTTTTGGGCTTTCGCAAATACTTGCGGGATCTTCATCGTGACTAAATCAAGTGTAATCATAATGGAATCATCAATATGTTTACCAATACAAACCACGGCGATGTCACAGTTTTGAATCCCAATCTTCCGTAACGAAGCATAATCAAAAGAATTCACAATGTAGGCGTTTTCGGTGAGCTCACGGGCCCAACGGATTCTTTCTGGATGTGAATCCACGATAATCATTTCGGCGCCTTTTTTGTATAATTCTAAGGCTAAAGCGGTACCAAATCGGCCAAGGCCGATAATACCATAAGTTAGTTTCTTTTCCTTTGGATGACGATGATGCATAATTTTACCTCCTAACCAACCGGAATAACTCCTTCGCTATATCTAAAGTATTCATCATTACCAGTATACCAAGTTGAAACAAAGGTGAGGGGACCAATCCGACCGACATACATTTGTAGACAACTAATAATTTTACTACCAATCGATAAATTGGGGGTAATACCCGTTGAGAGTCCAACGGTACCAAAGGCGCTCGTATTTTCAAAAAGAATATCGATAAAATGAATGTCAGGTTCGATCATGGACATCGCAAATGATCCGAGCAAAATTGTCGTGAGGGCTAATAAAGAAATAACCATCGCGCGTTTCACGCTTTCTTCAGAAAAAGAATATTTAAACGCGTGCGGGGTGTGATGCGAAATCATGCTTCTTGTCCCAACGAGTAATAAAAAGAAGGAAGTCGTCTTAATACCCCCACCGGTCGAACCGGGCGACGCCCCAATAAACATTAAAACAATAAGAACTAATAAGCCGGGTTTAGTAAACTTACCAATATCAAAGGTAGCAAAACCAGCGGTCCGTGAACTCACACTAGTAAATAAAGCACCGAGCCAACTAATGTTATTCATTTCGGTTAGTTTAAGAAGGAACATTCCAAGGACAATCAATACGCCTGTCATTAATAAAACGACTTTTGAGTGAACAGTAAGTTTTTTAAAGTTACCGCGTTTATTAACGACATCACTCATCACGAGGAACCCTAAACCACCAAGGACAATTAAAAGCATCGTCACAATATTAAGTAAGACATCACCTTTATAATTTTGTAAATTCTGGAAGCCGCCGAGTATATCAAAACCGGCGTTATTAAATGAGGCTACGCTATGGAAGGCGCTTTTCCAAATGGCTTCGCCGATTGGGTAATTACGCGCAAAAGAGATGAGTGAAAGAGCGGCACCAACGAATTCAATAACAATCGTATAAATAAAAACCCGTTTAAAAAGTTTCAGTAAACCGCGAGCACTATCTGTATTTAATGAATCTTGAATAATGTTTCGCTCTTTTAAATTGATGTTCCGGCGAAAAGCTAAAATCACCGCTGCGCCTAGTGTCGTGACACCTAAGCCACCAATCTGGAGCAAGAAGAAAATGATTACTTGTCCTAGCGGCGTAAAGGTATCAAATAAATCAACGGTCGCTAAACCAGTAACACAAATAGCACTAGTAGAAGTAAATAGTGAATCGACATAAGCAAGTCTTACTCCATCTTTCCAACACGCCGGGATCATTAATAGTCCAGAACCAAGTAAAATAGTTAACAAAAACCCGAGCGCAATGTAGCGGGCGCTACTTTGGCGACGAAAAAAGTTATTAACTTTTTTAAACATATTAGATATTATACTCGTTTTCTTGATTAAAAAAACACCCACGCAGGGTGTTTAATTATTTTTTGGTTTGCAGTTAGTTCTTCGCGTAAACCGAAACCCGGGTACCACGCCGTCCAACGCGTTCGTATTTCACGATACCGTTAATCGTGCAGAAAATCGTGTCATCGCCACCTCTCATCGTGTTATGACCCGGCATAATTTTGGTACCACGTTGACGGAAGATAATACTACCGGCAGTCGCGTATTCACCATCGCTTTTCTTTGCACCAAGGCGTTTACTCCGTGAATCACGGCCGTTCTTAGTGGAACCGACACCTTTCTTACTCGCAAAGAATTGTAAATTTAACAACATTCTCATACTATTTTCTCCTTATTTTGACATATTTTGGGTATTGTTTGCTAATTAATTTTAATCCGTTCATCAATAATTTTAGACAACTTTGATCGTTCTTACTGATTGAGGAATGAGGGAGCAAAGTCACTTGGCCATCCGCTTTCACTTTGATTTGATTCTTTTTGAAACTATCAAGGGAGTTAACGGTCGCCGTCACAAGAGCACTCACCGCTGCACACACAATGTCTTGACCCTTTGGGGCGTAGTTGGCGTGGCCACTAATTTTAATCTCTTTTGGACTTTGACTCACCGTAATCATTAATTAATGCTCTCAATTACCACACACGTATACGGTTGGCGATGACCAATCCGCTTCCGTTCATTCGTCTTCGCTTTATATTTATAAATATGTAGCTTCCGACTTAATCCTTGTTTCTCCACCTTAGCAACGACTTTGGCGTTGGCTAAGTATGGATTACCAAACTTGGCGTCCTTATCAGCGACACATAAGACTTTATCAAATGTGTACTTTTCGCCAACTTTGACGTTTAGTTTCTCGACAAAAACCTTTTGGCCAACTTCAACTTTCACTTGTTTGCCACCAGTTTCAATAATCGCGTACATGTAAAACCCTCCTTTTAAAATTAGACTCGCTATGGAGGTCAATTACATAGTAATTAGTTAGTTACCTCTTTTAGGCGGTTGTAGTCTAAAAGTCAGACGACAACGAGAAATACTATATATGATAAATAATATTTATGCAACTAGATTAGTGTAATAAGCCTTGGGTTTCGCGAAAAGAATAATAGCCGCCACTAATGTGGACAATGATGTGATCAACGAGAATTAAATTATTGCGTTTTGCTCTCACTAACAAATGATTAGTGGCGATAATATCGTCCTTACTTGGTTCGACGTTACCGCTAGGATGATTATGCACCAACATAAAGAAACGAATCTGCTCTTTCTTTAGATAATTAATAATCTCTTCCTCACTACTCACAAAGTGAGAGTTAGTGCCCACATAGATTTCACGCTCCTTCACCAGTTTCCCTTTATCATCCAGGCCGATTAAATAGAGTGATTCGTTGTTATTGCCGCCAATAATCTGTTGGTAACGACGCGCTACGCCTTCGCTACTCTGATAGGTTGAGGTCACACTACTTTGTCCGGCTCGTTTCACTAATTCATTAATGGCTAAGAAGCGAAGAGCGGTTGCTTCTTTGATCCCATTAACCTTTAGTAAGTCTTGATAGGAAATATTTAATAGATGCTCAATGCCATGCGTTTTCGTTAGTAGATCTTGCGCGACCATTAAGACGTTTGCGTCTCTAGTCCCACTACCAATTACTAAGGCTAGTAATTCAATATTACTTAGTTTATTAATGCCATAATGTTTCGCTTTTTCTCTTGGTCGTTCAAGTTCAGGAAGTTTTTTAATGTTAATTACTTCCATTCAAACTTCCAACCTCCGGGCGCGGTTGTGCTACCGGCTTTAGATTTAAATAACCGATAAATAACAACTGCCGTAATCGCAATTGCCATCACAGTCATGATGCTAGTTAAAGTAATAGCTTCACCAACATCAACTTTGTTTAGGTGCTCGTCCGTTAATTTAATTTTCATAATTTATTCCTCCTTTTCTCCCTACTAATACATAGTCATTTTTTTAAAGGATGACGCGAATTTTTAAATATATTTATTTATAAATATAAAAAAGCGGGACAGCGCCCGCTTTCTTGACTGATAAATATATTAATTAAACGACCATGTACAATCGTAAGTGTCACCAGGAACGGTATTGATATTTCTTTTTGCCGGTGCTCCATTGCCTACCCAAACAAAATGAGCTTTTTTATCTTTTGTGACCGTTCCAACACCACTTAACCATCCCTCTGTGTAGAAGGAATCATCATCTTCTTCTCCGCTAGGGGCTGGCCACTTATTTTCGTTTTTTGTACCAAAACCAACCTTTATTTCAGCTAATGCATGGCAACCGCCGAACATATTTTTATAGCAGTCTTCGGCTAGACCATTGTTGTTGGCGGGTAATTCAGGAACTGTTGCTAATTTATAAAAGCAGTTATAAAACATCATTTCATAGCAGCCTTTCGCTAATTGTTTTGCTGGTAATTGTTTAGGCGCTTCAATTAAATTTTGACAAGAACAAAACATTCCTTGGTAGCAATAATCAGCTAATCCAGTAATCGGCAAAGGTAATTCCGGTGCTTTGGTTAAATATTGATCATTATAGAACATGTGGTAATAGCAGCCTTCGCTTAATTCAACTAACTCGTCGCCTAATTGAACTTTACTAGCGTCAACAAATTGTGGGCCGCCATAAATGCGGTTCGCGAACAAATAAGAAAAACAATAAGGATTAGGAACCTTTTCTACTCTTCCAGGGTAATCGATTAAAGACATAACATTACCACTGATATCGAACCGATGTTCTTTTTCCTGCTCGTGTTTAGCGGTGCCAAAATGCCAATAAATTGTCGCATCCTCAGGATCACCACCGGCTTTAGGACCATTAATTCCTTCTGGATTACTTCCAACAAAATAAACTTTTTCGCCTTTATCAAGTGTAACAATCTCTTGACAACCTTCTTTCAATTGACTGCTGTACTCATAATCATTTAAAACAAATTCATGCCAATCGTCTGGGTTTTCTGAAGGCTGTTCGCCAGTGCAATAATATAACGTAGGTAATGTTTCAGGGATTTCGCCCTCTTTTGCAACAGCAAAGCATCCTAAAATTGGCGAATTATCATCGAGAGCGGTAAAGCACAAAGGAGTTTGTGGTTGGGGCAATAAAACGTTGATATCCTTAACTTGAGCCTTACCAGTTTCTTTTGTTGTGTTATCAGTGTAATTAAAATTTAGATTACCAACAATATTTGCCGTTATATCTTCGTTAAAAGTGATAGTCACTTTACGTGGCCGCGCCGTTAGATCGCCAGTTACTTCTGCTCCAGCAGAGGTTTTTCCATCATCATAGGAAAAAGTCAAATTAGTAAAATCAAGTATATCACCATTTGGTTCCCAATCAAGATGTACCACGGCTTGCTTATTATTTGTATCATAAGCTACTTGTGATTCAGTTACCGTAAACTTTAGTTCGGTTGGTTTTGGACCATCGCCACCACAACTAGTTAAAGAAGCGGCGGCCAAAAGAATTGGCGCAACGCTAAGTAAAATCGTCTTCTTTTTCATCGGGTTTCTCCTTTGAATGCGTAAAAAATGGTAATGATTTATTAAGTTGAAGTCAAGAATATTTTATATTTACTGAAGTTTTTTCCGCGAATCAAACTTCTTCCGTTCACTCGTGTTAAGAATTTTCTTCCGCATTCTAAAGGAAGTTGGTGTTATCTCGACTAATTCATCCGTATTAATATAATCTAGGCATGCCTCAAGGCTTAAAACCCGTGGTGATTTTAAGACCACGGTTAAATCTTTAGTGGAACTTCGAACATTCGTTTGGTGTTTCTCTAAAGTAACGTTCACCGCTAAATCAATGGAATATTTATGTTCGCCAATAATCATCCCTTCGTAGCATTCGGTACCCGGCTTAATAAACATCGTGCCGTGTTCTTCCACCTTTTCAATCGCGTAAGGGGTGGCTTTACCTGTATGAGTAGAAACTAAAACACCGATATTTCTTTCACCAATCGTTTTTGACTTCATGGGGCGATATTCTTTATAGGTGTGGGATAAAATCCCATAGCCCCGCGTAAGTGTTAAGAAATTAGTGACAAAGCCTAATAAACCACGGCTCGGGATAACATAAGTAAGACGAGTAGTTACTCCATCATCTTCCATATTCACGAGTTCTGCATCACGATTACCAAGCGTTTCCATAATGGTTCCTTGATAGGCGTTAGGAATATCAATTAAGACATCTTCGTAGGGTTCATATTTCACCCCATCAATTTCTTTAATGATGGGTGTTGGTTTACTCACTTCAAGTTCATAGCCTTCGCGGCGCATATTCTCAATTAAAATACCTAGATGAAGTTCACCACGACCACACACCATCCACGCTTCTTTATTAATAATTCGTTCTACTTTTAGCGAGACATCGCGTTGGATTTCTTTAAAGAGCCGTTCTTCAATTACACGAGCCGTTACATATTTACCATCGCGTCCCGCAAATGGTGAAGTGTTAGTGGCAAAAGTCATTTGTAAAGTCGGTTCATCGATTCTTAGCGGCGGTTCTTTCTCTAAACATCTTGGATCACAAATGGTTTCACCAACGTTAATATCACTTAAGCCGGCAATCGCAATAATATCACCCGCATGCGCTTCTTCAATTTCAACGCGCTTTAGGCCAAAATAACCAAAGAGTTTTAAAATCTTAAAAGATTTATGGCTCCCGTCTAAACGTACATCGGTTACGATATCGTTAACATGCACGTTACCGCGCTTTACTACCCCAATTCCGATTCGACCAACGAAGTCATTATAATCAAGTAATGCAGGTTGAAATTTAAAAGGACCATTAGGGATCACGCGTGGTTCCGGAATTTCGTTAATAATTAAATCAAGGACTTTGTCCATATTATTCACTTGGTTTTCGGGTGTATCCCCACTTGTGCCTTTTAAGGCACTCGTATAAACAACCTTAAAATCTAAGAATTCACTTGGTGCGCCTAGTTCAATAAAGAGTTCTAGCACTTTATCAACGGCAAGTTTAGGATTAGCGTTTGGACGGTCAATTTTATTAATCACGACGACTGGCTTTACTCCCGCTTCAAGCGCTTTCTTTAAAACAAAGCGGGTTTGGGGCATTGTGCCTTCAAAAGCGTCGACAAGTAATAAACAGCCATCGACCATGTGCATAATCCGTTCGACTTCCCCACCAAAGTCAGCGTGACCCGGAGTATCTAAGATATTAATACGATAGTCTTTATAAGCAACCGCGGTTGTTTTCGCTAAGATGGTAATCCCCCGTTCCCGTTCAAGATCATTACTATCCATCGCGCGGTCAACGACGGTTTCATTCGCGCGAAAAGTTCCACTACTTTTTAGGAGTTGATTAACAAGGGTCGTTTTCCCATGGTCAACATGGGCGATAATGGCAATATTTCTTAACTGCATAAGTTAGTCGCTAATCTTTTGGATGATGAAGTTAGAAATCTCGCGAGCGCGAATCTCGCCTTTGACCCATTGCTTATAATATTCAGTTAAATTTTCGTTAATTGTGTAACTACCATCGGCTTGCCGGATATTCATCTGAGCGATTGGCATTACAACATGGCCCCGTTCACTCACCGGAATCTCATCAAAGCCATACGCGTAGACTTCGTCTAATAAGGAAGCGCTTAAACCTTTATCAAAGATCGCAATCACTTTCACATTCTTCTGAATCGCCTCTTTCGCATTCTTATTTAATTTCACGAGCCGCTTCCGTTCGTTAATTTGTTTTCTTAATTCGGCAATTTGTTCACCTTTGATTAATTTCGTGATGACTTTTTTCCCTTCACGATATTGGTGATAGTAATAATTATGGCTATTAATCGTCTTCTTACTAATTGAGCCTTTTGGTAATTGCCAGATGCGTAAAAGCCGCTCGTAGCATTCGTCGATCATTTTGACACTCTTATCGTAGATAGTAGAAACGTTCATCGTGAGAATATAATAACTATTTTTTCGCGTTTGTAAATAGAAATTTTCGCTACTTTAGAGTTTTTTGGTACGCGAGGCGGGGACTTAATGTCCCTTGGTGGTTAATATAAATGGTGCCAACGTGCTTAAAACCGTGCTTAGTGAACTGTTTTTGCATGATTTTGTTATCTTGATGAGTATCGCCTCGTACATCTAAATGAAATTGATCGGCGAATTCAAACATAGCACTAGCGACGCCGTGCACTTTAAAGTCGCTTGCTAAGCGGTGTAAAGTCACATATGGATAATCGTTTAACCAATGACCATTCTTAATAACTTTATAGTCCGGTTCGGGTTTTAAGGTTAAGGCAAAAGTTCCATGAATCTTCTTTTGTTTATCGATAATCACAAAAGTTTCGTTAGCTTTAATTGACGCTTTAATGACATCGTGCGGTGGCCAGGATTTACCCCATTGAGTTGGATTACCGTTTTTTACCATAAACTTTCTTGCGTTCACATAGATTTTAATAATCGTATCAAAGTCTTTTAGTGTCGCTTTTCTCACTGTTAAGTGATTGCGAAGGCGTTTTTTTAATTCGGACTTAACATAAGTTAAATCACTATTACAAATAATCTTTAACAATTTATCGACTTCATCAATCGGTTTATTCCACCAAGCGAATTCTTCTAGTAAATTAATTAACTCATCATCAAAGCGTTTTCTAATTACGCGAGCGGGATTACCCGCCGCAATCGTGTAAGCTGGGATATCACTAGCGACCGTGCTATTTAAACCAATAATTGCGCCATCACCAATATGAACACCGGGTAAAATTGTAACGTTTTGACCAATCCAAACGTCGTTACCAATGATAGTGTCGCCTTTATTGGGTAATTCACTTGCGACAGGCGCAATCGCGCTTCCCCACTTTCCGCCCATAATATAAAACGGATAAGTTGAAGGCGCGTTCATCCGGTGGTTCGCCGCATTCATCACAAATTCAACACCCCGGGCAATTGCGCAATATTTACCAATGATTAAGCGGTCCGTACTAAAAGCGTAGTGATGGGTCACGTGACGAAGAAAGGAATCACCTCCATCGATTGCGTCATCATAATAGGTATAATCGCCAACAATAATCTTTGGATTATCCTTCACCACGCTTTTAATGTAGCAAAGGGAAGGAATCGCGGGGTTCGGAAACATTTCCTTATCATGCGGTAATGAATTATCCGCGACCACTAAATCATTAAAGGCAAGATGATACTTATTTTGTAATAAGACGAGTTTTTGATAACTCATCTTCTTGTGTCCTAATTCAATTTTATTAATTGAACTACGCGAAGCGTAACCTAAAGATTTCGCAAGTTCATCTTGGCTTAAATGTTTCTTTTTTCTTAAGGCTTTAAGCGCCTCACCTAAACGATTGCTCATACCATTAATATAGCATTATGTAGAATTTTGGTCTACAAGAATTTAGAAAAAGAAAAACTGTCCTCTGACAGCTTTCTATGACTGGTGGCCCAGGCCGGGGACGATCCGGCGACACACGGATTTTCAGTCCGTTGCTCTACCAGCTGAGCTACCGGGCCAATGCGTTTGCACTTTTTGGCGGACCAGATGGGAATCGAACCCACGATCTTCTCCGTGACAGGGAGACATGTTAACCGCTACACCACTGGTCCAGAACCGTGCTTAACTATTATCTTCGTAATTAGGTAAAATTGCAAATTATTTGTCGATGTTCTTCGTCACCACCACATCGACCCCCAGATTTAGAACATTTTGAATCGCGATATCGCCAATCTTGACAGGGGCTTTTAAACTCACCCGGTTAATCTCTTCCATCACCGCCCCGATTTTACTTTTGGGGATGGGGTCTTTAGTTTTAACACTGACGCGAGGATAAACGCTATTAGTTAATTTAACGGACGAGGTGACCACCCGAACGAGACGAGTGATTTCGTTAATCGCGTAAGTAACACCTCGGGGACAAAAATTCCCGGTAACATTTTTATTATCATCCACTACTAAGTGACAACCACGTGGGCAAGTAATACAAATTAACTCTCTCATTGCTTTGCCTCCAGTTTAACATTAATGGTTTGTTTAAATTGTTTTAATTCATCGAGTGATAAAGTAATTTCGGTCATTTCGCTTGGAATTAAGACCGGCTTAAAAACCGATTTAATCGTTTGGTTATCTTCATAGAAGATGACATTAACATCTTTCACTGGACGACGGACCCGGAATTTAAAAGTAACTTCGTTAAGTGGATGGGTGCCAACTTTATGAGGCAATACATAACCTAAACCATCACCCGCAATAACGGGACGATAAATTTGGTCAATAATGCTGTTACCTTTTAAATATTCATTAATATAATGAGCGACTAAACGACTCTCTTTTGTCACTAGGTCAACTAGATCATGAACATGTAAGACATTACCAGCGGTAAAGATACCACAAATATTAGTTTCATAACGTTCGTTAATAATCGCGCCTTTGTTGCGACTTAACTCGACACCCGCATCACGTAATAAAGGCGAATTAGGAACAAGTCCAACGGGTAAAAGTAAAGTATCGCATTCAAAGCCCTTCGCCGTACCAGGAATAATATTATTATGTTCATCGACTTGTGAAATCGTAATCCCTAGAAGTCGACCATCACTACCTTTAACATCACTTACGGTGTGCGATAAATATAAGGGAATATTATAATCTTTTAAGCATTGAACAATATTGCGGTTAAGACCATTAGAATACGGACAAATTTCTGCGACACCGAGGACTTTCGCACCTTCAAGGGTTAAACGACGCGCCATAATTAAACCAATGTCGCCACTACCTAAGATAAAGACGCGTTTACCAACTAAATAACCATAAACGTTTAAATATAATTGCGCGGTTCCAGCGGTAATTACCCCACTTGGTCTTTCCCCCGGTAACATAATCGCCCCCGCGTTACGTTCATAGCAACCAGTGGTGACAAGGATCGCTTTCGCTTTAATAATATGATAACCATCGCGATTTGAAGCAAAGATGGTTTTATCGGGTAAGATCGAAGTGACAGTGGTATTTAAAACATATTCAATATTAAGCGCTTTAACTTCATCTGATAAACGGGTCATAAATTCAGGACCGGTTAATTCTTCTTTAAATTCAGTTAAACCAAAACCATTATGTACACATTGATTTAAGATACCGCCTAAATAATCGTTCCGGTCAATAATTAAAATATTTTTAATGCCGAGTTTATGCGCTTCAATCGCGCCTGCCATCCCAGCACTACCACCACCGATAACGACTAAATCATAATGTTTCTTAATCATCGTTATCTCCTTTAGTGCGGTAGCGGACAATGTTACTACCAAGTTTTGAATAGACCACTTGGGTTAAAGGAATATGGAAATAATCACTAATTAATCGCGCAACTAGTGGCTGACAGAAGCCGCCTTGGCATTTACCAAAGCCAGCACGACAACGTTTCTTAATCGCTTTAATTGTGTGTGGATGATCACTCCGACTCATCGCATCAATGATTTCGCCTTTACTAATCTTTTCGCATTGGCAAATGATTTCGCCATAATCTGGATTATTCGCAATCAGTTTCTTTCTAGCTTCATCTTTCATTGTCTCAGGATGAATACGCGGGCGAACCGTTGGATTATAGTTATTATTTTTCGCAAAATTTAAAATCGGTTTCACAAGTTCGTTTACCACATACTCCGCAATCGCGGGTGAAGAAACAAAACCAGGTGATTCAATGCCACATAAATGAATAAAGTTTGGATGTTTCTTTAACGGTGCAATATGGAAATCGTGATCAGTTGGGGCAGCGCGAACACCCGCGAACACCCGAATTAATTCCGTAAACGGAATACTCGGCACTAATTCAAGCGCACCAGCTTTAATCATTGCTAAAGTCGCCGGATCAGTTGAATGGTCATTCGCGGCGCTTAATTCACTACTTGGACCAACTATATAGTTGTATGAGGAAGTTGGGGAAACCAAAACGCCTTTTCCTTTTTCGCTCGGAAGAGGGAATATTGTATGGTTTACAAGAACTTGATTAATATGATCTAAGACAAAATATTCACCTTTTCTCGGAGTTAATTGCCAATCTATATCTTCAATCATTTTAGCAATTTTTTCGCTGCCAAGACCAGCTGCGTTAATTACTATTTTTCCTTCATATTTATTTTTATTTGTTTCAACTATAAATAAATCATTAGTATTTTTTAAAATACTAA
>JAKSUW010000014.1 GCA_024408565.1 Bacilli bacterium | reverse complement strand
TTTTGGCGCGCCCGAACAGATTCGAACTGTTGACCCCAACCTTCGGAGGGTTGTACTCTATCCAACTGAGCTACGGGCGCATATCTTTGGTGCAGCTATCGAGACTTGAACTCGAACGGTTGCCCACTAGATTCTGATTCTAGCGCGTCTACCATTCCGCCATAGCTGCAAATAATACTATAAACTAAATTTAGCTAAGAAGTTAGGGGATTATTGTCCCCGGGCAATTTTACTTACCAGTCCCATATCACATTGACCAGCATGCTTCTCTTTAAAATAACGCATCACACTCGGAATTGATTTATCAGGCAAAGCGGCAATTTCTTTTCTAATCTCGTCTTCGCTCATCATCTTCGGTAAGAATTTTAAAATAACCGCCTTTTGTTTATCAATCGCCGCGGCTTGTTCAGTGCGATTAGCGGCCACATAGCCCGCTTTCTCTTCGTCGAGCTCTTTACTTAACTTTGTTAAAATCCGCACGACATCCGCGTCGGTCGTTTCTTTCTTGTTTGCTTTATTTTCAATACTCACTTGCATATAGCGATTAATCGCGACGCTTAAAGACGCACGAGCCTCTTGGTCGTGATTTTTGAGCGCTTCAATATTCGCTTTTTTTAATTCATCAATAATCATAACTAACTCCTTTTAGATTATAGCACTTACTTTTAAGGCGGTGGCAAATGCCCACATAAGATTAAAGCCCCCACATAGACCGTCTTGGTCTAAGGCTTCACCAATAATATAAACATTTGACTCAATTTTTGATTTGAAGTTTTGAT
This sequence comes from Bacilli bacterium, assembly GCA_024408565.1. GTDB lineage: Bacteria > Bacillota_I > Bacilli_A > RFN20 > CAG-826 > UB1719. Next base: position 21,836 of record JAKSUW010000014.1, on the reverse strand, counting down.
CAATATCCTTTAAAGAGATGCCACCAATGGTCGCGACACTATCATGGTAGTTAGCAATATCTTTAACATGGAAGATAACATGCTTAGGATCTTTATAAGGTTTTAGGTAAGAGGCTAACGCGGGTGAAAAATAATCCGTTAATGAACCCGCGAAATGTTCGTGTGGTAAAAAATCAACAACGACTTCTGGCGCCTTTAAAGCAAAACGGGTTACTTGACTACTCACGTGATAAATTACGATTCCACTTAAACCGTCATTTTTAAACAAAAGTTCCCCGTCTTCATCAAGATAAACTTGATTATGATCAAGTAACGTGACATGGACTTTGCGGCGAATACCGCTGACTGATTTAGTTTTTTCAATCGTTTTAATTGGTGTGAGTCCTGGGCGTAAAGAAACAATATGATAACCGTGGTTCGCTAAATTTAAAACGAAGTTAGCGTCCGCCCCAAGTTGAGGATGGCTTGCTAAACCAGACGCAATAATCAATCGATCAAAACTAATTTTGCCCTGATCAGTGATTAAGACATTATTTTTATAATCAATCGCTTTGGTTTCACTTTGATAAATTACACCTAAGGCTTTGCCTTCTTTAACTAATGTATCTGTAAAAGCGTTCGCTGATTCACTATACGGATACACATAATCACCATCATTAAGCGTAGCGATATGATGCGTATGAAAAAACTTTAAGATGTTTTCGCGAGTGATATCACGGAAGAGATTTTGGGCAACCATCTCGTGTTGGTAGCGGCCTTTTAAATTACCGAGGTTCAAAATATTCGCTTTCCCGTTTCCAGTCGCGCGTAACTTCTTACCTAGTTTAGGATTTTTATCTACCACCGTGACGATGTCACGCGGATGTTTTTCTTTAATGGCGAGTGCGGCAAGTAATCCGGCTGCTCCACCACCCACAATTACAATCTTCATTATTCGAGTTCAAACGCCCCAGTATAAAGTTGATAGTAGACGCCTTTCTTCTCAATTAATTCGTTATGGGTGCCACGTTCGATAATCTTGCCATGGTCAAGCACGACAATCGCATTACTATTTTGAACGGTGGATAAACGGTGGGCGATAACAAAGGTCGTCCGGTTCATCATAATTTGGTCCATGCCTTTTTGGACAAGGAGCTCGGTTCTTGTATCAATGGAGCTCGTTGCTTCATCAAGAATCATCACTGGGACATTAGCGACCGCGGCCCGGGCGATATTAATTAATTGGCGTTGACCTTGGGAGAGGTTCGCTCCATCACCACTTAGCATTGTATTAAAGCCCTCGGGTAAACGCATAATAAAATCGTAGGCGTTAGCGATTTTGGCCGCCTTAATAACTTCTTCATCACTCGCGGTAAGTTTCCCATAACGGATGTTATCCATCACGGTGCCAGTGAATAAGTTCGTGTCTTGTAAGACAACACTTAAGGAACGACGTAAGGATGATTTCTTAATCTTATTAATATTAATCCCATCGTAACGAATCTTGCCGTCTTCAATATCGTAGAAGCGGTTAATTAAGTTAGTAATCGTGGTCTTACCAGCGCCGGTTGCCCCAACGAAGGCAATCTTTTCGCCCGGCCGCGCAAAAATGGTGACATCATGTAAGATGCGGTGACCAGGATTATACGCAAAATCAACGTGACTTAATAAGATATCGCCTTCGAGTTCAGTATAGGTAAGTGTTCCATCTTTATGTGGATGCTTCCAGGCGAAGAAACCAGTTTCTTCCACGGTTTCCACGAAACTTCCATCCCGCTTATATTTAATGTTCACTAAAGTGACATAACCATCATCGGTCTCACTCTTTTCATCAAGTAAATCAAAGGCCCGAGATGCACCCGCGCTACCTAAGAAAATCATCGAGAGTTGTTGGCTTAGGTTATTAACGTTATTAGAAAACATTCTCGCCATCATTAGGAAGGTCACAATCATTGGCACTCCAACCTTATAGCCAGGTAAGATTGAAATATTTGGTACCTTAAAAACAATAAAGAGAGCGCCGGTAATGGCTAAGATTACGTAAAGAATATTGCCAATGTTAATAATCACTGGGGTGAGCATGTTACCAGCGGTATTGGCTTTAATACCATCTTCGGATAAGGCATCGTTAAGAATGGAGAAATCATATTCACTTTTTTCTTCGTGGGAGAAGACTTTAATGACCTTAAGGCCATTAATTGCCTCTTCAATATGGCCTTCAACAATCCCAAGTTTTTCTTGTTGTTTTCTAAAGTATTTTGACGATCTCCGACCAATGCGTTTGGCCGCAATTAGAATCGCCACTGCCGCTACTAAAACGACTAAGGTTAAATAAATCGATAGGCAAAGCATAATAATAAAGAGGGCCGAAACAATGACACCAGTTTGGAACACACCTGGCAATGATTCACGAACAATCTGCCGCAAGGTATCAATATCATTCGTATAAATCGACATGATATCGCCCCGCTTGTGGGTATCAAAATAACGAATCGGTAACGTTTCCATGTGTTCAAACATGGCCATCCGGATTTCGGCTAAGAAGTCTTGAGTAACGACCGACATCGCGATGTTAGCAATGACAGCGCCGATTACACCTAGACCATAAACAACACCCATAATGATTAAATACTCAGTCATCCTGGCCCAGAATTCAGCTTCCGTGATTAATCCCTGGATGCCTTGCTCGATACATTCGGTAACTAAACCAACAAAGATTGGTGCACCAAAGGTGGAGAAAGCCATCACCACTACAAAGAAGAGAACGGTAAAAACACCAAGCGGATGTTGTTTACATACCATTTTAATGAGGCGGTTAATGGTGCCTTTTTTGCCTTTACCAGTTGGCATCGCGCGTGGCATTAGATTCCCCCTCCTTCTTGTTGACTCGCTTTATTTTGCGTGTGATAAACTTCTTGATAAATTTTGTTGGTTTTTAAAAGTTCTTCATGGGTCCCAATTTGATCGATGTGCCCATTATCCATAACGATAATTTGGTCTGCATCGCAAATGCTTGAGGTGCGTTGAGCAATAACAATCTTAGTAGTTTCTGGTAATTGGGTTTTAAGCGCCTTTCTAATTAACGCATCAGTTTTGGTATCAACTGCACTAGTCGAGTCATCAAGAATTAAAATCTTTGGTTTCTTTAATAAGGCGCGAGCAATACAAAGACGTTGTCTTTGACCACCGCTAACGTTAGTGCCGCCTTGCTCAATATAAGTATTATATTTTTCTGGGAATTGTTGGATGAATTCGTCCGCCTGAGCAATTTTTGCCGCCGCTAATAATTCGTCATCAGTCGCGTTTAAATCACCCCAGCGAAGATTTTCGGCAATGGTGCCAGAGAAGAGAACGTTCTTTTGTAACACCACTGCGACATTATCTCGTAAAGTGCGTAAGTCATAACGATCAACGGAATGCCCACCAACGATGAGTTCGCCCGTTGAAATATCGTATAGACGCGAAATTAAGTTAATTAAAGATGTTTTACCTGAACCGGTTGAACCAATAATCCCGATGTATTGGCCCGACTTAATGTCTAAATTAATTTCGTCTAAGGCATTCCGTTTCGCTTTTTCGGAATACTTAAAGGTCACGCGATTAAATTGGACTGCGCCATTTTTTAATTGCATGACTGGATTCTTGGGATTTTTAATTGTGCTTTCTTCGCGTAATACTTCGCAAATCCGGCGCATACTTTCTAAGCTCATTGATAACATACCTAAGATGATTGTCACCATGAGAAGCGCCATTAAAATCTGAACACCATAGGTGAGTAAGGAAGATAATTGTGGAACGTTAATTTCTACCCCTTTTGTTTCATAGGCAATCCAAGCCCCGATGCCACACACTAAAATATTGACGAGGTTAATCGAAAGACTCATCATCGGCGAAGCAAACGATACAATGATTTCCGCTTTCTTAAAGTCATCACGAACATCATCAGTGGCCCGCGCCATCTTCTTGACTTCATAATTTTCCCGGACAAAGTTCTTCACCACGCGAATCGCGGCCACGTTTTCTTGGATGGATTCATTTAATTTATCATAGCGTTTAAAGACCCGGTTAAAGATGCGGGTTGCGTACTTAATCATTAGGAAGAACGCTAGACACACAAGTGGGATAACCGCAATAAAAATCCACGCCATCCGACCACCCATTACAAAGCTTAACACCGTCGAAAAAACAAGCATTAACGGTGCTTTTACCACAACCCGAATCCCGATGTTAAAGGTCATAAAGGTATTGGTCACATCGGTTGTTAAACGCGTTACTAAACTCGAAGTCGAGAAACGGTCAATATTCGCGAAGGAAAAAGATTCGATCTTTTTAAAGACATCTAACCGGAGATTTTGGGCTAAGCCAACTGAGGCTTTCGCCGAAGTTTTTGAACCTAAGAATCCAGCAATTAAGCTCACAATCGCGACCGAAATAAAAATGCCTGCCTGGATACCAAACTGCACAAAATCGATTGTTTCGGTTTGCTGGTAGTCTTGAATTAAGCTGATAAAACGCGCCATAATAATCGGCAAAGCGCATTCGCAAGCAGATTCAAGAATCATTAAAACCGGCGTTAAAATCGCGTAAACTTTATGCTCACGAAGACTATGTAAAATAAGCTTAAAGTTCTTAAACATACCTTAAAATATGATATTCTCGCCCTTAATTAGTGTCAACTATAAAACAAATATATTGTTTTATTTTAAAGAAAAATTCCTCCGTCACCGAGCTAGTCAAGTGTCAGGGGGAATTTTATTAACTTGGTGACCCGTATGGGGTTTGAACCCATGAATGCAAGATTGAAAATCTTGTGAGTTGAACCACTTCTCCAACGGGCCATTTGGCGCCCACTGTAGGATTCGAACCTATGACCAATCGGTTAACAGCCGATTGCTCTACCGCTGAGCTAAGTGGGCAGCGTGTTAAATCTTATCACAATCGCTAAATTAGGGCAATTATTTATTGTGGGCAACTTTCGCCTCAAGTGCTGCATATAAGTCTTGCACTTTTTTAAGTGATTTTAACTCGTCATTATTGAATTGAATATGGAATTCATTTTCTAAGGCTAAGAGCATTTCCACGACATCTAATGAATCTAAACCAAGTTCCCGCAGCTCTTTCGTTGGATCAACCGTTTTAACTCTTAATTTTTTCGCTAAAACTGTTTCCGCTTTTGCTCGTATTTCGTTCATACGTACTCCTTTACTGCTTACTATTATATTACAAAGTAATATATTTAAGCAAATAGGCCAATCACGACACTTCGCTCAACACTAATATGATTTTTATTTTTCCCTAGAACAATTGGTAAATACTCTTTGTCGATAACGTAAGGATAAGTATCGCCAACTTTTACTACTGTTCCTTCGGGTAGAGTAGTATAGATGACGGCGTTAATTTCTTTTTTTACATAAGTTTGAATATCTTTAGTAATCCCACCATCCTTACTGATATAGTAACCAACGGTCATCGCCACATTATCAAGTTGATCATAAATCATTTGCACACCGAGTAAATCACTCATAAGTAAAATCGCGATGGTGGTCAAAAGCATCGAGCCCATAAAAATAATTCGTTTAGCCATGTAGATACTCTCCTACTAACAAAATAATGGCAACAATCACCATAATAAGTACAATTGAAACGCCAATAATCGCGGTAGATTTAGCGAAATCAAAACGAGTTTTGACTCGTTCTTGCGCTTTTTGTTCACTACTCGTTTTTAGTTTTAAATATGCTTCGTTAAAAGTCTTTAGATTTTCTAATTCCGGTTTTTTCGCATAGCGATATAAGGCAACCATCACCTCTTCTAGTAAGATTGAGGGAAATTGATGGGCGAACGCTAGATAAGGAGTGACATCATTTTCTTGGTTTTCTAATAGATTCACTAATAGTTCGTTTAAATGAAGACTTGCGTAGCTCTTTAATTGCTCAAGTGCGTCTTTCGCTGAAAGCCCATTATTTAAATCAACATAAAGATAACGAAATAATAAACTCACTTCGTGAATCGCGTTTTCTTGACGAAGATCACGATAATAATAAAACCGCCAAAGATCCGCCAAATCCAATGCGATAACAAGAAAAATAAATGGCGCGGTTAATAATAGACTATGGGTATAAATGTAACTGATAATGCCCGCAACCATTAAAATCGCATCGACAGCGAGAATTATGGTCATTTCCAAGTTAAAGCGGAGACCAGCGTCCGCGACTAGACGTTTAATTTTATTCATGATGGTGACTCCCTTGTTTCGTGTACGTAAATAAATACAAACTCATTAAGAAGAAAGCGTAATAAATTATCAGACCAATAAGATACACCCAGGTAGTCGAAATATTCGCAAATTGGTTAGCGATGGCAAACCGAAGAATAATAAGAATTAAAAAGGAAACTGTCCATAACAGGATAAACTCCGCTAACGCTTTGTGCGTTTGTTTATCCACCAGTTTCCTTTCATCCAGAAGGCGGTCATTTTCCTCTAATAAAAAGTTCGCGCTCACTAACAAATCGCTTTTTTCTTTGACCGCAAGTCTTAAATTATCAAGAAATAATAAATAAATGGGATGATGGAAATAGCTACTTAATTGTTCTAGACGTTCCATCACAGGATACTCTTTAACGAGCTCAAGGTGCTCCACTAATGCATAACTAACATTTAAGGTCGATTGATTTAATCCTTCCGTTAAATCGTTATTTTTGGCATAGCCATAAATAAAGTCATGGATAAAGTAGTTTAAATCGTTGGCAAGCGTTTTCGCCTGTTTTTGTTTCCGACTCATCATCCGTTCATAAAGGAAGAAATAGCAAAGGAAAATAGCTAAAACCACTATGGCGAAAATGATACTTCCGCTCATTAAGAAACTTGAAGCGGCCACCGCTAAAGAAACCGCCACATAGATTAAATATTCATTCAGCATAATTTGTCTCCGTAATTAAATAGTTCATGGCCTTATAGTAATCACTCGTAAAGGGCACCTTTGCGCGTAAAGATAGGCGCACACCTGAAACATAACGGCCTTTGACTTCCTCCATTGTTTCCGCGTCAAAATAATAAAAGCCAATTTGGTAACGATCGATCACCCCTTTTAGGTTATGAGAAAGATGGTGAATACTCGTCGTTTCCACAAGATAAGTATCATATAAAGGCGCTTCTAGTTCTCCTTCAACATCAGTCACCACCCATAAATCGGGCAAGGCGTAATTAAGTGAAGTAAACGCGTGGTCGATGCTATGATAAACGGTTGAACTAACTAAAGAGACACCGCCGAGTAATAATCCCCAGATTGCCACCAATAACAAAATCATAGTTCCACCTCGACTACGTGCTCTTTCACGTTATTACCGTAGTCCATTTCGCTTTCAATACAATAGGCGCTATCCGTGCAATGACCAAAGAATTTCTTTTCGTATTTAAGGGAAAATGTCGCACTGATGTTATAGTCAAAGAAACTATCAACATCAATATTAATAAGACAATTGATATCATTTAATTGATCGGCATAGCGTTTTGGAAAATATAGGAGCGAAGTTTCGCGATACCCTTCCTCACAAATCAAGGAAGATTGATAAGTTGTTGGTTGATAATAAAGATGACTCGCAAAGGCAAAATGGTAGTAACCATCGCGGTCTGCGTAAATGGTTAACGGAATACTCCGGAACATTGTTTCTTCATGAATCGGGAAACCCGGAAACAAATTAAAGGCATCGTAAAAGTCAAAACGACAAGTCGCCTTTAAGGTTTTTCCTTTTGAATTATAGTAAGAAAAACGGAACCGCCGAATATCAAAATATTTATAGACTGGTTCGACCACGGTTTCTTCAAAATTATCGAAGATAAAATAGTCCTGACTAATCTCGTAACCATGAAGTAAAGTGTAGGCTTCTTTATAATAACCGCTGTCAAGTGGCTCGTGATTATGTTTCTCCTCCACTTCAAGATATTTTTCGCCACTTGGATGATAATGAATGGTCTTCTTTTCGCTTATATAACTAGGGTCAGTTGTTGTAATCGCGAAGGTAAAAGCGTTATCTTTCCCAACTTCAGTTGCGCTTAATTCGTAATCACAAAACACCCCATCACTTTCCACACCCGACGGATATTTTTCCGCTTTTAATAAAATAGGATCAGCATCATCAATAGTATGGAAAAGTTCAAAAGTTACTTTATAAGTACTTGGATTTTTTACATGATAGGCCGCATGAATCATAAGGCCACCACTACTTGTGTCTTGATAGCTTAGTTCTTGAACCCGCACCGCGTAATCATTCATTGGCGTCGATGCACTCATTAAAGCGGCCAGTGTTAATCCGAAAGTTAATTTAAGCATTTTGTGCCACATATAAAGCCCCCTCACTATTTACTAAACGCACTTTTTTAAGATTATTAATAAAACCCGCAATCGCTTCTTTTTTAAAGATGCGGTATTGTTTCTTGTTATAAAATTCTTCCCACCAAAATGAATAATTCTTATAGAAATATTCATACTTAATAATCTTGCGAAGATGATAAGGTAAGGCGAAGTAACAAGTTTCGACCCCTAAAATAAATTGTTCCCAGGGATAATGTTCTCGACACGCATTACTGACAACATCATAAAATTCTAATTCCTGGTTATAATCCGGAAAGAAATTATGTTTCCGTAATAATTGATGATAAGTCTTCGCGACTAGACGAATGATTTTCTCTTCTTCCATAAGCTACTCCTTAATTAACTAGCAGCGCCCCGCACTAGTTATACGAGGCACCGGGAGTCAAAGTTGAGTTTTCATTCCAGCGTGATATAATTACGATGGTATTGGTTATTAGGGAGGCGGGTGGTTAACCCCACCCCCCTTTTTTTATTAGTCCTTTATTAATATCACTAATGACACCAAGAGAAGTAAGACGAGTATTAGTTTCACCCCGAAAAGGGATCCTCCTTTATTCGTTTCACGCTTAATGAGACTCTGATAACCTCCTTGGGAAATAAACACATGTTTACCTCCTACTATTAAGGTAGAGTTATCCACCATAAGAAAACGCGAATTTCTAATTATATTTATAAATAAATATAGATTATTAAAGATTTAGCAAAATAAAAGTTTTCCACTCCTTTGTGGAGAAAAAAAATAAGAAGGGATTTCTCCCTTCCTATTTGTTTGTTATTTTTTTAACTAATTAGTCAGCGTATTCGTACACATCATATTCAAACAACTTGTCGTCATTATCATATGATTCCATTTTTGTAAGTCTGTCGTAAGAATCATATGTATATTTTTCAGTGGTGTGACTAGGTTCTCCATCGTTATAAATAGTGGTAACGCATTTTGCAATTTTGCTAGGGTTATGTTTATAGTATTCATATTCTTCGGTTTCATACTTCACATCTTGAAAATCATACATTTCAATTAGAGTGTTACAACCATACTTATCCCATTTATAATCATCGTGACTGTTGGTTTGGGCGTTTATTTCACTAATCACTAAACCGCTTTTATCAAATTTGTGCTTAAACGATTCCTCGAGTTTTTCTTCATTGTCTGTTACTCCAGAATATTGCTTATAAGTATCCCAATCTTTATAGTTAGATTCGTAAGTATAATCTTCTCTAATTTTGCTTTCATCATAGTAGGTGGTTTTGCAACTCTTGATTCGATCTTCATCGTCATATTGATAACTGTACGTAGTAATGTAAATGGTTTCATCCCCCTCTTCATCTATACTAGTATATTTTTCTTGCATTACATCATTATGGGCGTTATAAGTATACTCATATATATTTTTACCTAAATCAAAATAATCTTCTGTCTGTTTTTTTATTAACCCATTATCAAAATATTCATAACTTGTTGTAAAAAACAATTCGGCTTTAGATGTCTCAGTGTCAACAGTATAGTTAGAACACTTAATTGGTAAATCAGATTTTTGTGGTTTATTACCACCACCACACCCAATCATTAAAAATGTTATAGGAATTAAATAAATAAACGGTTTCTTCATAAATAAATTCTCCTTGAAACAAATATATATTTTATTGAAAAAAAAAGTCAATTTCAATAAAAAAATAAGAAGGGATTGCTCCCTTCCTATTTATTTTGCCTTATAAAACAAAGATTATTTCTTCTCTTCGTTATAATCGTGAACACCGATATAGTGAGCGCTCACTTCGTCCATCTTCGCTTTGACCGAGAAATTATCAATAATATTTTCTTCCTCTTCTTCACTCTTTAGACCACGTCCCGCGGGGATTAATTTACCCGTAATGACGTTTTCTTTTAAGCCATGGAGTGGATCAACTTTACCTTTAATGGCGGCGTCAGTTAAGACACGAGGCGTCTCTTGGAAGCTCGCGGCTGATAAGAAACTTGGGGTCTCTAAGGCGGCTTTAGTAATACCTAGCATTAATGGACGTGCAACCGCTGGACGTTTACCCGCGACTAACGCTTTAGCGTTTGCCTCGGTATAGCGATGGACATCCACGCGGGTGCCGGGTAATAAATCCGTTTCGCCACCATCAACGACTAAAACTTTACAAAGCATTTGCCGGACAATGACTTCAAGGTGTTTATCGTTAATTTCGATACCTTGGGCGCAGTATGGCTTATGGATTTCGTCTAACATATAGTTTTCAACCGTGGTGACATCCGAAGCGTCTAATAACTTCTTGGGACTAATCGCACCGGTGGTTAAACGTTCACCATTATTCACGCTTTGACCTTTCTTGACCGCTAAACGGGCACCAAAGGTGGTCGTATAGGTCTTGGTTTCAATGTCGTTAGTGACATCGATTAAATAACAACCGTTCTCTTCTTCAATGCGCGTGATCTTACCTTTAATATCACTAATTAAGGCTTCGCCTTTCGGGTGACGGGCTTCGACTAATTCTTGAACACGTGGTAAACCTTGAGTAATATCGCTTTCGGCAACACCACCAGAGTGGAAGGTTCTCATCGTTAATTGCGTACCTGGTTCACCAATTGATTGAGCGGCCATAATGCCAACCGCTTCACCAATTTGGACTAAGTTACCAGTCGCTAAGTTACGGCCATAGCAATGGGCGCAGACGCCGTCTTTCGTTTGGCAACCAAACAAGGAACGGATCTCCACTTCTTCAATGCCACTATCTTCAATTAAGTGGGCCTTGGTGTTAGAAATTAAGGTATTGGCTTCCGCGATCACTTCACCGGTCTTCGGATTTTTAATATCATGCATCGCGTAACGACCACGAATCCTATCATATAGACTCACTAATGGTTTTTCTTCGCCTGGGTTCTTAATGGCACGCATCACAAAGCCATGATCAGTACCGCAATCTTCTTCACGCACAATCACGTCTTGACTTACGTCAACAAGCCGCCGGGTTAAATAACCTGAGTCAGCGGTCTTAAGTGCGGTATCGGCTCCACCCTTACGAGCACCGTGGGTCGCAATGAAGAATTCACTCACTGTCATACCTTCACGGAAGCTTGACTTAATTGGTAATTCAATAGTTTCGCCGTTTGGCTTATTCATTAGACCACGCATACCTTCAAGCTGCGCGAAGTTACCTAAGCTACCACGAGCACCGGAGTCAACCATGATGAATAAGGGGTTCTTATCATCTTCTTTGAGTTGCTTATCAAGTTTCGCGATGACTTCGTCTTTGACCTTCGTCCAGACTTCGATAATCTTATTATGACGTTCACTATCCGTTAATAGGCCTTTTGCGTAAAGCTTTTCGATTTGGGCAATTTGTTTATCGCCTTTGGCGATTAATTCTTCTTTACCTTCAAGGGTGCGGATATCGTTTAAAGAAACGGTCACACCACTTACGGTGGAATACTTAAAGCCTTGGTCTTTTAACTTATCAAGGATGACACTCGTGTTCATCGTATCGTAACGGTGGAACACTTGGTCAATAATCTTCCCTAAGTTCTTTTTCTTTAAGGGCGCGCGAAGTGGCATCTTTTCGATCACTTCTTTTACGTTCGTGCCACGGGCCACGAAGTGCTTCTTGAGCACTTTTAAACGCGCTCTATTGGCGTCATCATCCTTCCCTAAATTAATCTTTAAGGAATCATCCGTCGCATCGTTTAAATACGGGAAGTTAGAGGGGAAGATGAGGTTAAAGATAATCCGACCGACACTGGTTAATAAATACATATTTTGCATTTCTTCGGTGAAGACGGTGTTATCTTTCTTTAAAGCTTTCGCGATAATCGCCACGCGGTTATGTAAACTAATTTGTTTCGTTTCATAGGCGCGTAAGACATCTTCAACACTGGAGAAGACTTTACCTTCACTCGCGGCGAAGAGTTTATATTGCTCTTCCGCGTCATAGTCTTTCTCTTCGTGCGCCTTTTTCGCGCGTTCTAAGAAACTCTCAGCCGTTTCTTCAAGCGTTAAGTAATAGTTACCTAAGACCATGTCTTGCGATGGCGTAACGATTGGTTTTCCATCCTTTGGACCTAAGATGTTATTACTCGCGAGCATTAAGTTAAGTGCTTCTTCTTGCGCGGCTTTACCTAATGGGACGTGGACGGCCATTTGGTCACCATCAAAGTCCGCGTTAAAGCCAGTACACACTAAGGGGTGTAAACGAATGGCTCTTCCATCCACAAGCTTTGGTTGGAAAGCTTGGATACCTAACCGGTGTAAGGTTGGCGCACGGTTAAGTAAGACGGGGTGTTCTTCGATAATATCTTCGACGATGTCATAGACCACTGGATCTTTCCGGTCAATCATCTTGTCGGCTTCTTTATGCGCTAACACGCCATAATCTTTAATTAAAATACTCGCGATAAACGGACGGAGTAATTGAATGGCCATTTCGCGTGGTAAACCGCATTGATACATTCTTAAATCTGGACCAACGGCGATGACGCTCCGGCCACTATAGTCAACCCGCTTACCAAGTAAGTTTTGCCGGAACCGGCCTTGCTTACCTTTTAAAGCCGCAGTTAAGCTCTTAAGTGGACGACCGGCGGTGGATAAGACTGGTTTATTGTTCCGACGGCCATTATCGATTAAGGCGTCAACCGCTTCTTGAAGCATCCGCTTTTCGTTCATTAAGATAACGTAAGGGGCGTTCATATCAACGAGTTTTCTTAACCGGTTATTCCGGGTAATGACACGGCGATATAAATCGTTTAAGTCACTGGCCGCAAAACGACCACCATCAAGTTGTAGCATTGGCCGTAAATCAGGTGGAATGACTGGGATGACATCTAATACCATCCATTCGGGCTTATTATCACTTGTTCTAAAGGCTTCTAAGACTTCAAGACGTTTGGTAAGTTTAATCCGACGAGGACCTTGGGCGTCTTTAAGTTCCGCTTGAGCTTTCTTAAATTCTTTTTCGATATCAAGTTCACGGAGTAAACGTTTGACCGCATCCGCACCTTCACCAAATTCCGCACCGGTGTGTTTACTGATGAATTTCGCGATGGTAAAGTAGTCGAAGGTTTCGTCGCGCTTAGCCATGTGGGCAAGATAGAGTTCAACCTTTTCGCTATCGCTACTACCGGCATCAAACTTATTTTTGATTTCGTTAATGACATCACTAAAGACAATACGCGCAGTCGCTTCGTCAAGGTATTGACCTTTCTTTAAGGACTTCGCGCTACCAGGATTTAAACAAATGTGTGCCGCAAAATAGACGACTTCTTCGAGTTCCTTAACGCTAATATCGGCGTAAGTAGAAAGAAGGAGTTGAATCCGGCTTGGGACACCTTTTAAATACCAAATGTGGGTACAAGGAGTGGCTAATTCAATATGGCCCATCCGTTCCCGGCGGACTTGTTTAGAGATCACTTCAACACCGCACTTTTCGCAGACTAAACCTTGGTAACGAATCTTTTTATACTTCCCGCAATGGCACTCAAAGTCTTTACTCGGACCGAAAATCTTTTCGCAGAAAAGACCTTCCATCTCCGGCTTTTGACTCCGGTAGTTAATCGTCTCGGGACGAGTCACTTCACCATGACTCCATTCTCTGATCCGATCAGGAGAGGCAAGACCAACTTGCATCGCGGATAAATCTTTAACATTAAACATACGCTTTTCTCCTCCTTATTAATTTAATTGCTCGTCAATGTCTTCTTTACTGACACTGGTCGAGTTGGTGGCTTGTTCGCTGGTGAGGTTATGGATTAAAGACGAAGTCTTTCTTTCCTCTTGTTGCACCTCACGCGCTAAAGCGTCCATATCAATCGGCGTCCCATCTTTACTTAAGAGTTTGACGTCGATACAAAGCGCTTGTAATTCTTTGGTTAAGACGCGATACGCTTCCGGTAGACCCGCTTGCGGTAATTCGTTTTGTTTAATAATCGCTTCGTAGGTCTTATTCCGGCCAACGCGGTCATCGCTCTTCACGGTTAAGATTTCTTGTAAAGTATGGGCCGCGCCATAAGCTTCAAGCGCCCAGACTTCCATTTCACCGAACCGTTGACCACCGTTTTGCGCTTTACCACCAAGTGGTTGTTGTGTGACTAGACTATAAGGTCCGGTCGCCCGAGCGTGTAACTTATCATCAACCATGTGGTCGAGCTTAATCATATACATCACGCCCACGCTAATGCGTTCATCAAAGCGTTCGCCCGTCCGACCATCGTAGAGGATGGTTTTTCCGTCTTTAGCGATTTTGGCTTTATCCATGAGTTCACGGATCTTCTTATCGTCGATTCCATCAAAGACTGGTGTCGCGATTTTTAAGCCTAATTTCCGGCACGCTAAACCAAGATGGATTTCGAGAATCTGACCAATGTTCATCCGGCTTGGAACACCAAGGGGGTTAAGCATAATATCAATTGGGGTACCATCAGGTAAGAATGGCATATCTTCCACGGGAAGAATCCGGGAAATAACACCCTTATTACCATGGCGGCCCGACATCTTATCACCTTCGGAGATTTTTCTCTTTTGGGCAACATAGACTTTAATTGACATATTAACGCCTGGTGGTAATTCATCTTTATTCTTGCGGCTAAAGACTTTCACCTCCATGACAATACCCGCACCACCGTGAGGAACCCGTAAAGCGGTATCTTTACCCTCACGGCTCCTCTCAGAGAAGATGGCCATGTAGAATTTTTCTTCAGGGGTTGGCTCACTTAAACCACGCGGAGTGGTTTTACCAACAAGAATATCGCCTTCTTTCACTTCGGCGCCAACGGTAATAATCCCGTTTTCGTCTAAGTACTTCTTGGCTTCTTCACCAACGTTAGGCACTTCACGCGTGATTTCTTCATCACCTAATTTCGTCGAACGGCAATCAATTTCGTATTTTTCAATGTGAATGGAAGTGTAGGTATCATCCTTCACTAAACGTTCACTCATGATGACCGCGTCTTCGTAGTTATAACCGTTCCAGGTCATAAAGGCGATGGTGACGTTTTGGCCAAGGGCCAAGTCGCCGTTTTGCATCGCGGGACCATCAGCGATAATTTGTTGGGCTTTAATTTCATCGCCCACTTTGACAATCGCTTGTTGGTTAATGCAAGTACCTTTATTGCTTCTTTCAAATTTTTGGAGTTGATAGGTTCTGGTTTCTTTGGCTTCCTTCACCATAATCTTTTGCGAGTCAACGTAAGTGACCTTACCTGGCTTGACGGCTACGACCGCTAAACCACTATCGCGGGCAATCCGGCTTTCAATACCAGTGCCAACGTAAGGAGCTTCTGGACGAAGTAAAGGAAGAGCTTGACGCTGCATGTTCGCACCCATTAAGGCCCGGGTCGTATCATCTGACTCAAGGAAGGGAATACAGGCAGCCGCAACGGAAACGATTTGTTTTGGTGAAACATCGATATAATCAAGTTCGCTTGCGGCGGCTAAAATGTTTTCGCCGTTATGCCGCGCGACCACGTATTCATCAAGGATTTCGCCTTTTTCGTTTAAAGTGACGTTAGCTTCAGAAATCACGTAATCACGTTCTTGATCAGCGCTTAAATATTCACTGTCATCGCTTACGATGTGCTTACCATCTTTGTGATACACATGACGATATGGTGTTTCAATAAAACCATATTTATTAATCTTCGCGTACGAGGCTAAAGAGTTAATTAAACCGATGGTTTGACCTTCAGGTGTTTCAATTGGACAAATCCGACCATAGTGAGTGTAGTGAACGTCACGCACCTCACCGACCGCCCGGTCACGCGCGATACCGCCTGGACCTAAAGCGCTGAGTCGACGTTTATTGGTTAATTCCGCTAAGGGGTTTGTTTGATCCATAAAGCTACTTAATTGGCTACTCGCGAAGAATTCGTGAACCGCACTATTAATCGGCTTAATGTTAATTAAACTTTGGACCGTAATATTTTCGGTTTCGCTAATTTGCATCTTTTGTTGGATGGTCTTACTCATCATGGCTAAACCAACCCGGAATTGGCTTTGGAGTAATTCACCAACGCAACGAATCCGGCGGTTACTTAAGTTATCAATATCATCGCAACTACCAATACCTTCTAAGATATTTAAGAAATAAGAGAAGGTGGCGCAGATATCACTAATGGTAATCCGGCTTTCGGTTAAGTTAAGATCAACACCAACGATGTGGGCAATCTTATCTTGTTTATCGTTAAGATAAACTTTGACGAGGTTCACACAAGAATGCTTATCAAGTTTGTCATTGGTGTGTAAACGAATTTGGTGGGCACCCCGTTCGAAGAATTCTTCGTTTTGGAGTTCCTTAATATCCTCTTTCGTGATTTCGTGACCTTTTTCAAACTTAATTTCGCCGGAAGCGCTCACTAAGTTTTCCGCTAAAACGCGGCCAAGTAAACGGTTATAAACCCCTAACTTTTGGGTAAGTTTAAACCGACCTGCCCGGCCTAAATCATAACGCCGCGCATCAAAGAAGGTTTGAATTAAGAAATTGTGTACGCCTTCTTGAGTAGTTGGTTCACCCGGTTTTAATTTATGGAAGATTTCAGTTAAGGCAACCACACTTGGGGTGTCTTTATCTTCGCTTAAGGTATTCATTAACGCAGGTGATTTACCGAATAAATCAAGAATATCGGTGGATTTCTCTAAGCCGATCGCGTGGAGTAAAACACTCGCGGGCATTTTCTTTAAACGGTTAATCCGGACATCTAACCGGTTCTTCGCGTTATTTTCAAATTGTAAATAGTTACCGCGGCTTGGGATTAAGTCATTACGGTATAAGTGATTACCTTTATTATCCGGTCCCACATCAATCATATATGAGCCGGGGCTTCTTACGATTTGGGAGATAATAACTCTTTCGCTACCATTAATGACGAATGTCCCGGATTGCGTCATTAAAGGAATATCGCCCATGAACACTTCGTGTTCTTTAATCTCACCGGTTTCTTTAAAACGAAGCCGTAAAGTAGCGCGGAGTTTCGCGCCATAGGTGAGGTTTCTTGCTTTACATTCTAAGTATGGATACTTTGGTTGTTCTAACCGTGAAGAAATGTATTCAATAACCAAATTACCCGCATTACTTGTAATCGGGAAATTGTCGCGTAAAGTTTCGTCAATTCCCTTCTTTAAGAACCAGTCGTAGGAATCCGTTTGGATTTCGACGAGGTAAGGAAGCTCTAAGCTTCCTGAGACTTTCGAGAAGTCAAGTCTTCCGTTGGTGATTTTTTGTGTTGAATTACCCATAATTCTCTCCTTTACTTCGTGGCCTTAATGACCCAATAGCCTTTGTGCTTCTTAAGCACCTCTACCGCCGAGAAGAACTCCTTGAGATGCGTAACCGTTGATTCCGCACCTTGTTTCTTCCGCACCACGATAAAGAGGCTACCTGAAGTTTTTAAGTGATCGTGCGCCCCGCGATATAACTTTATTAATACCGCGTTACCCGCACGGATAGGCGGGTTAGAGACCACGTAATCAAACTTACCTTCAATCTTCTCATAGAGATCACTCTGAAGGGTAGTGACCTGCTTGCTTAATTCGAGAGCGTGCGCGTTTCTTTGACATAAGTCCACCGCACGAAGGTTGATATCGCTAGCGGTAACTAGGATATCCGGGATGAGGGAGGCGAGAGTTAAGCCAATCACTCCATACCCACATCCGATGTCTAACACTTTTCCCGTATGGATCAAGGGGATCAATACTTTGAGAAGCGTATCGCTCCCTTCGTCCACACCATTCTTAGCAAAGACATTTGTGTCCGTTAATAGGGGAATGGATAGACCATGGATTTGATAAGTAATGATCTTCTCCTTACTCGGAGTTGATGGATTCTTAACAAAGTAATGACTATTCATTCGCACCAATTAACGATATTTAAATAAGCCTAAGCTTACTTAACTTCAACTGTGGCACCAGCCGCGGTTAAAGCCTTCTTGTGCTCTTCCGCTTCCACTGGTGAAACTTTCTCTTTGATGGTGCTTGGCGCCGCATCAACGAGTTTCTTCGCGTCCATTAAACCTAAACCGGTAATTGCTTGAACCGCTTTAATGACGGCAACCTTTTGGGCACCAACGGCCTTTAAGATGACGTTCACTTCCGCTGGTCCTTCCGCGGCGGCTTCCGCTGGCGCAGCAGCAGCTGCAACAGGCGCGGCGGCGGTCACACCGAATTCGGTTTCGACGGCTTTCACTAAATCATTGACCTCTAAAAGCGTCATTTCTTTTAAAGTCGCAATGATGTCTTCTTTACTAACTTTTGCCATAAAATTATCCTCCTAATTAGGCTTTTTTAGTTTTGCTATACGCGTCAAGCGTACGGGCAAATTTCGCAACGGGTTCTTTTAAACAACATAAGAACATCGCAATGAGTCCTTCTTTGTTTGGTAAGCTACCGATGGTTTTGATTTCCTCGGCGGTTGCGACCTTACCATCAATCATGCCTGCCTTGATGACAAGCTTTTTGTGCTTCTTGCCGAATTTGAGCAAGACACTTGGACCACCTGTTAACTCTTCCGAGAAAACATAGGCGTTTGGTCCGGTGAGGTCCGTGCCTAAATCAAGTTTTAACTCTTGAAAGGCCCGGGTAACAAGTGTGTTCTTGTAAACATTGAGCGAGGCTTTGTTCTTGCGTAGTTCCCGACGGAGTTCCGTTAATTCGGCCACCGTTAAACCACGATACTCAGCAATCACGATACTTTGACTTTTCTTCGCCGCATCGATGATCTTAGTCACGACTGCTTGTTTACTTTTGAGAATTTCTTGGTTCATCGTTTCCCTCCTTTTTTCACTAATTGTAGAGGACTTAATATCTAGTGAGTTTGGCCTCGGTAACAAATTAAGCTTCCGCAGTTACTTTCTTAGGTATTTAGCACACTTTACAATCTAACTTGTTGAAGGTTTATTGGTCACGTCCTTCAAACGTGATGTGAATACTTGGTCCCATCGTCGTGTGGATCGCCGCATTAGTAATGTACTTTCCTTTCACGGTGAGTGGACGACTTCTTACAATCGCATCACAAAGCGCTTGTAAGTTTTCGGCAATTTTCTTTTCCTCGAAAGAAACCTTCGCGCAGCTTAAGTTGATGTTCCCGTCCTTATCGACCCGGTACTCAACCTTACCCGCTTTAATTTCCTTGACGGCTTTCTTGATATCGGGACTCACGGTGCCGCTCTTGGGGTTAGGCATTAAACCTTTTGGGCCCAAAATCCGACCGATCTTACCGATCTCGCCCATCATGTCAGGAGTCGCGACGATGACATCATAATCGAACCAACTTTCCTTGGTGATTTTTTCAATCATCTCCTTGGCGCCTGCATAATCAGCGCCCGCCGCCTTCGCTTCGTCAACTTTATTGGTTAACGCTAGGACGCGCACGGTCTTGCCATTGCCATGTGGTAGAACAATCGTGCCACGAATCATTTGGTCGGGTTGCTTAGTGTCAACATTGAGTTTGATACTTAAATCAACAGTCGCATCAAATTTCGTGGTGTTCGTTTTCTTTACAAGTGCGCTTGCTTCGGAAAGCGAATAAAGTTTATTGGCGTCGACTAATTTCGCCGCTGCAAGATATTTCTTACCGCGTTTCATCTTAGTCCACCACCTTTAAACCGATATTAAAAGCGGTACCTTCTACCACTTTGATAGCCGCCTCAATAATCGTTGCAGTTAAGATCTGGCATCTTATATTCTGCAATTTTCTTAATTTGCTCCTTCTTAATCGAACCGACGGTTGTCGTCTTCCGATTGGGTGAGCCTTTTTTAATCCCGGCCGCTTTGAGTAATAACTCCGCGGTTGGGGTTGTCTTAATCACAAATGAATGTGATTTGTCTTCATAAGCTGTGATAATCACGGGGACCGTTTCACCTTTCCGGTCAGCGGTCTTCGCGTTAAAGTCCGTACAGAACTTTGGCATGATGACACCCGCACTTGCTAGCTTAGGACCAGGTTTGGCCGCGCCGCCAGGCAGTTCCATCTTCACAACTTTTGCGATCTTTTTTGCCATGGGAATCCTCCTTTATTGAATTCTTGGCAGTGGTGCAATTGAGTGATCAACTCTCCCACGCCTAGGTGTATTTAATCCTAATCATGCGCACACGAAAAGGACGATACGCGAGTAATATCATACACGAGTAGATAGCGAAAGGCAAATTTATTTTTAGGCAGTTGATAAAGCTAAACAATTTATGTTACATAAAAAACCTTTAAACACAAATCCAATTACAATATTACCCGTTTTTTTAACTTAATAGATATTACTATGATAGTTTTGGAATTCTCAAAGGTTAATTATTAGTTCCAATAATAAGCCTTTCCTGCAGTTGGATTTCCTGTAAACGTTCCGCCAGTGCCAACAAACATATATCCAACACAATCTTCTGGCGAAGTATCAGGACAAGTAAAGAATAAGGTTCCGCCACTTCCTTCACTAATTTTTAATAATGTACAATATTCAAACATATATTTACAGCACCTTACTGCCAATGTTGTAGCTGATAACACAGGCGCTGTGGTTAAGGATGTACATTTAGAAAACATTGAGCTATAGCAATCTTTTGCTAGCGTTTTTGCAGGGAGTTCAGGCGCTTCGGTCAAACTAGTGCAGTTATAAAACATACCGTTATAACAGCCCTCGGCAAGAACGGTGGCCGGGAGATCAGGGGCTTGAATAAGAGAGAAACACTCATAAAACATGGTAGCAAAACAGCCATACGGTATATTTTCATAAGATGCGAAATAATCGGTAGGGATAGTGACTAAACCAGTACTCTCAAACATGCTAATACAGCAACCCTCGGCTAATTCAGTCGCGTTAAGAGCAGGGGCACTAGTCAAATTTTTACACTTCATAAATAAACCACGATAACAATACTTAGAAGGAGAGCCTGGCAAAATTAATTCGCTTGCATCGCTAATATCGCATTTACTAAATAAATAATCGAAACAATCGTCAACCGGTGGTGTATCCTCAAAAGCAAAATCGTCATTATACAGTAGAGACATAATATCGCCGCCAACCGCAAAATCTGAACCTTCAGATGTTACGAAAGATGTGTAAACTTTACGGTTAAGCGCCATTCCGCTTGGGTTATTTCCTCTTAAATAAATTGTCTCATCTTTACTGAATTTATGAATTTCAACGGGTTCATATGGTTCTACAAGAGAAGCGACCTTTGTCCAATTTTCACGATTAAGAGAATACTCTAAATTTACATCATATATCACCGTTTCATCCGCTATTCCTACATAACTTAAAGTTCCACCATCAGTTGAATTACAAGTAAAACTAAGATAATCCTTCGCTTCACGCGGGTCAAACGCATTAACTATTACTTCGACATTATTACCAGGCATTACACAAGTAAAAGTAGCATTCTTATCTCCAATATCGTAGGTGTAATCATCAACGCCTTGGACTGTGATATTGTCTTTATTAGGCAAAACATAATTATCATCTGGGACGATAGTAATTGATACATTAGCGCCTTTTTTATATTGCGGTTTAATTTCGT
>JAKSUW010000013.1 GCA_024408565.1 Bacilli bacterium | reverse complement strand
CTTATCAACCTACATGACCCGTAGTTCACATGAACGTGACGTGATTGGTAACATTCGGATGGGCTTATCGCCACTTGGCAAAATCATTGCGGTCGTTGCCACTTTACCATTAGTTAAATTAATGGGTAATAACTGGGATGACTGGTGGAAAGTGATGGCCATTTGGGCCGCTGTTGCCTTTGTTTTACTCTTGATTAACTTTATCACTTGTAAAGAAAAGACGAACCCGGATATCGAACAAAAGAAAAATCCAACGAAAGTTGAAAAGAAAGAAAAACTCCCAATGAAGAAAGCATTAAAATTCTTAGTGAAAAACCAATACTTCTGGGCCGTTTTATTGCTCTGGATGTTCCAAAGCGTTTCCTTTAGCGTAGTAGGAACCGTTCTTCCTTTCTTCTGCGATTCTGTCATTGGTGACACTAATTTATATAGTATCTTGTTCTTAGTTGAAACATTAACACTAGTGGGCGGCGTCTTTGTCTGTATGCCACTAGTGAAAAAAGTTGGCAAACGAAATCTTGCTTTAATTGGGGCAGCAATTGCTTTGGCTGGCCAAATTATTTATGTCTTCTTCCCCACTAACATTGGAATGCTTTACACCGTTTGTATTGTTCGTTCAATTGGCTTAGCACCCCTTAACGCCGTTGTCTTTGGTATGCTTGGCGACGTCGTTGATTTTGGCCACTATAAAAACGGTGTTCGGCAAGAAAGCTTCATTTGTGCTGGCGGTTCCGTTGGTACAAAATTAGGTGCTGGTCTGGCTTCCGCGATTATCACCAATTTGTTAAAACTAGCTGGATATGTCGAAGGCGAAACAATCCAATCAGAATCGGCGAAAGCAATGATTTCTGGTCTTTATATCTACGCTCCAATGATTATTGCTGCCGGCGTGCTCCTTGTTCTTGTCTTCTATAAACTCGATAAGAAGTATGACGCGATGATGCTTGTTCTCACGAAACGTGAATGGGAAAAAGAAGAAAGCGCGCATACTGAAGATATTATTGCCGCGACTAAACATAAGATTGATGAAAGAAAAGCGGGCACCACAACTAACGCCGCGGTTGCCTCTACCATAAAGGTAGAAGAAAAACCGCAAGTTGCGGAGACAAAAGTCGTTACTAAACCCAAAGCAACCGCCAAACCAAAAGCGGCGAAAAAGGTTAGTAAAGTAACGAAA
Organism: Bacilli bacterium; assembly: GCA_024408565.1. Taxonomy (GTDB): domain Bacteria; phylum Bacillota_I; class Bacilli_A; order RFN20; family CAG-826; genus UB1719. Next base: position 26,523 of record JAKSUW010000013.1, on the reverse strand, counting down.
CCAAAAAGTAAAAGCAAAAAAAGTAAATAGGAGAAAGTATGAAGTACATTGAATTTGATCAGAAACGAAAACTCGACTTAATCTTATTAGGACGGGTGGCAATTGATTTTAATCCCGCCTATAACGATAAGGTCAAAGAAGACTTTAAACCTTTAAAGAAAGTCCATATGTTTGAAATGTTCTTAGGCGGTTCACCCGCGAACATTACCGTTGGTCTTAATAAACATGGTCTCAAGGTCGGCTTTATTGGAAAAGTCAGTAATGATCAATTCGGTGACTTTGTCACGGACTATTTTAAGAGCCGTGGCATTGATACTTCCAATCTAACGCGTTGTAAACATGGTGAAAACTTAGGCTTAACCTTTACCGAAATGCTTTCGGCGAAAGAAAGTTCCATTCTTATGTACCGTAATAAAATCGCGGACTTACAATTATCGGTTGAAGATATTAATGAAGCCTACATTAAAAGTGCGAAAGCCATCTTAATCTCTGGCACCGCATTAGCAGAATCGCCATCTCGCGAAGCCGCGATTAAAGCGGTGAATCTCGCGAAAAAGAATAAGACAAAAGTAATCTTTGATATCGATTACCGTGCCTATAACTGGAAAAATCTTGATGAAATCTCGATTTATTATTCAATTGTCGCAAAAGAAGCGGACATCATTATGGGTTCACGCGAAGAGTTCGATTTAACCGAACGCTTAATTAAACCCCATATGAGTGATTTAGAAAGTGCGAAATTTTGGCAAAGTTATAACGCGAAGATTGTCGTCATTAAGCACGGTATGAAAGGTTCAACCGCCTACACCATTGACGGCCAAAAATTCTCCATTAAGCCCTTCCCCGTGAAGGCCCGGAAAGGCTTTGGTGGTGGCGATGGCTACGCTTCAGGCTTCTTATATGGCTTATACCAAGGTTGGAAAATCATTGATTGCCTTGAATTTGGTAGCGCCGAAGCTTCTATGATGGTAAGAAGCAATAACTGCTCCGATGATTTACCAAGTGCGAAAGAAGTTCGCGCCTTTATTAAAGACGAAAAGAAAAAATATGGCGAGATGATTGCTCGCGCCTAAAGGAGAAATTATGAGTAAAAAAATTCGGATGACTACTGCCCAATCCATTGTGCGCTTCTTAGACAACCAATATGTCTTAATGGATAATAAAGAAACAAAATTTGTTCATGGTTTCTTTACGATCTTTGGTCATGGTATCGCAGTTGGTCTAGGCGAAGCCTTAGACACTAATCCTGGTGCTTTAAAGGTTATGCAAGGAAGAAATGAACAAGGAATGTGCCATGCGGCCATCGCGTTCGCTAAACAAAATAACCGCCGGAAAATTATTGCTTGCGCTTCTAGCGTTGGTCCCGGCGCGGCGAATATGATTGTGGCTTCTGCAACTGCGACCGTCAATAATATTCCTTTATTAGTGTTCCCCGCGGACAGCTTTGCCTCAAGACAACCTGATCCCGTTTTACAACAATTAGAGCAAAGTAATTCCTTAGCGACCACTACTAATGATGCTTTTAAACCGGTTTGTAAATATTGGGACCGAATCACACGTCCTGAACAAGTGATGACCGCTTTAATTAACGCGATGCGGGTATTAACTGATCCTGCGGAAACCGGTGCGTGTTGTATCGCTTTACCGCAAGACGTTGAGGGTGAATCATTTGATTATCCAGAATATTTCTTTAAGAAAAGAGTGCACCGGATTACGCGTCCTGTTGCCGTAGACGAAGAACTTAATGATATTGCTAATGTCATTAAAAAAGCCAAGAAGCCATTAATCATTGTTGGCGGTGGCGCCAAATATAGTGAAGCCGGCGAAACAATTGAAAAGTTCGCTAGTGAATTTAAAATCCCCTTTGGGGAAACCCAAGCGGGAAAATCCGCGTGTAAATCATCTCACCCCTATTGTTTAGGTGGGATTGGGGTGACTGGTACCTACGCTTCTAATATCATCGCAAAAGACGCCGATGTCGTCATTGCGATTGGAACGCGCTTAAGTGACTTCACGACTGGTTCAAAACGCTTATTTAAAAATCCAAACGTTGAATTTGTGACGATTAATAACTGCCGTTATCACGCTTATAAATATGATGCGACGAAAGCCATTGGTGATGCGAAAGCGACTTTATTAGCGTTAACCGCTAAACTGAAGAAAATTAAGTATGTGAGTAAATACAAAAACGAAATTAAAGTCGCGAAAGATAAATGGGATAAAGAACTTAAACGTTTAGGTTCAATTGTCTATACGGGTAAGAACTTCGTTCCTAATATCAAAGCCCGTGATCCACGGACCGTCCCAGAATTTAATAAATTAACTAACTCGGTGTTAACTCAAACCGCCGCGTTAGCGACCTTAAACCGAGTCTTAGATAAAGATGCGACGATTATTACCGCAGGCGGTTCACTCCCAAGCTGCATGCAAAGAATGTGGCGGACGGATAAACGGGGTGGCTATCACGCCGAATATGGTTATTCCTGTATGGGGTATGAGGTCGCCGCAACCTTAGGGGTTAAGATGGCAGAGCCGCATAACGAAGTTTATGCCGTCGTCGGTGATGCAAGTTTCCAAATGCTCCATAGTGAAATCATGACCATTATGCAAGAAAAGCAAAAGGTGAATATCTTAGTGTTTGATAACTGTGGCTTTGGTTGTATTAATAACCTGGAAATGAACCATGGTATCGGTAGTTTAGCTACTGAATTTAGATACACTAATGGTAAGAAGCCTTGCGAAGAGCTCATTCCTGTTAATTACGCCAAGATTGGTGAGGGATATGGCATGAAGACCTACACTTGTAAAAACGTGAAGCAACTTGAAGCCGCCTTAAAAGACGCGAAGAAACAAAAAGTGGCCTGCTTATTTGATTTAAAAGTTTTACCAAAGACGATGACCGATGGTTATGAGTCTTGGTGGAACGTTGGTATTGCTACAACTTCAACTAAAGCGAGTGTCCGGAAAGCGTGTGAAGGCGTCTTAAAGGGTCGGAAAGAAGCAAGAGATTATTAAAGGAGGAATAACGATGAAAGTTTTTGGTTATCCGAAATATAACAAAAAAGGTGAGATGGTTCTCACCACCTACACGAACGAATATAAACATATGAATATGGATATTCGTCTCTACACTTTAAAGAAAGGTGAAGTGCGGAAATTTAAAAAGCCCACCGAAGAAATGGCCATCTTACTTTTATCTGGCAAATTAAATTTTGCTTGGAAAGGTGGTAACAAAACCGTTTCGCGGAAATGTGTGTTCTGTGAAGGGCCTTGGGCGCTCCATGTTTCAAAAAATGAATTAGTGACACTAAAAGCAATCACGAAAACCGAAATTTTAGTGCAATGCGCGAAAAATAATAATACTTGGAAGAGCAAACTCTATTCACCAAAAGACGCCCCATTTAAGTATTCTTGTGTTGGCAAATTTGGTAACACCGCTAAACGTCGTTTAAATACGATTATTGATCATGACATCAATCCTAAATCACACATCGTCCTTGGCGAAATCGTCAATGACCGTGGTAATTGGAGTGGTTATCTTCCCCACCGTCACCCCCAACCCGAATGCTATTTATTTAAGTTTGATCGCCCTGAGGGTTTTGGTGCGAGCTTCGTCGGTGATCAAGTTTTTAAAAGTGTTAATAATAGCTTCTCAGCGATTCCGGGTGGTGAATTACATCCACAGGTTTGCGCCCCCGGTTTCCATATGTACACTTGTTGGATGATTCGTCATTTCGACAACAAACCGTGGTTACAAACTGATCGTAACGAAGATAAAAGATATCTTTGGTTACATAAAGCTAAATTTAAAGGAGAATAATTTATGGCAAGAGAATTTATTGTTCCAGGACAAATGCTTACTGGCGCAGGCGCACTTGATAGCGCCATCACTACTTTAAGTAGTTTAGGTAAGAAAGCGTTACTCGTGACGGATGCCGTCATGGTGAAATTAGGTAACGCCAAGAAAGTCGAAGACGCTTTAAAGAAAGCGGGTGTCGACTATGTGATCTATGATCAAATTACTGGCGAACCAACCGACACGATGATTGAAGGTGGTTTAAAAATCTATAAGGATAACCATTGTGACTTCTTAGTCGCGTTAGGTGGTGGTAGCCCCATTGATTCGATGAAAGCGATCGGCTCATTAGTGGAAAAAGGTGGTAGCATCTCTGATTTTATGGGTAAAGTTATTACCTCAAAGATGCCCCCAATGGTCGCGATTCCAACGACCGCTGGTACCGGAAGCGAAGCCACTCAATTTACCATTATTACTGATACCAAGAAAAACATTAAGATGCTTTTAAAAGGTCGGGTTTTAATTCCAACTTTAGCGGTCATTGACCCACAATTTACCATGACCGCGCCACCAAAGATTACCGCTGCGACCGGCTTAGATGCTCTTTGTCACGCGGTTGAATCATTTACTTCACGGAAAGCGCAAACCTTATCGGATACATTCGCTTTAAGCGCGGTGAAACGGATCTTCAAGTATTTACCAATCGCGTTTAAAGACGGGAAAAACGAAGAAGCGCGCATTCAAATGTCAGTTGCCGCTCTAGAGGCTGGCATTGCCTTTAATAACGCTTCTGTTACTTTAATACACGGCATGTCTCGTCCAATTGGCGCGCTCTTCCACGTCGCACATGGTATTTCTAACGCGATGCTGATGAAAGAATGCTTAGGCTTTGCCTTATCGGGTGCCTATGACCGGTTTGCCATCTTAGCCCGCGAAATTAATGTTGCGAGTAAAGATGATAGTGACGAAGTAGCGAGTAAGAAATTCTTAGCGGCCATTGAAGGTATTACTAAGACCTGCGAAATCCCCACGCTTGAACAATACGGGATTAATAAAGATCAATTCTTCGCCGCTATCCCGAAGATGGCTCACGACGCGATGGATAGTGGTAGCCCACAAAACACCATGCGTTCGTTAACCGAAGCTGATCTAGTTCAAATGTATAAGAATCTTTACTAATATGCCATTAGTGAATATGAAAGCCCTCTTAACGAGGGCGAAAATAAACCATCATGGCGTTGGCGCTTTTAATGTTGGCAATATGGAAATGATTATGGGTGCGATTAAGGCTGCGGAAGAAACTAATACTCCAATTATTATCCAAATCGCGGAGTCTCGTTTTAAACATTCACCACTTGAATTAATTGGTCCAATGATGATTGCAGCGGCCAAAAGAAGTAAGGTCGATGTTGCAGTCCACCTAGACCATGGACAAAGCTTAGACGCCGTGAAATTAGCCTTAGCGCTTGGATTTACTTCCGTGATGTTTGATGGATCTAGTTTTGAATATGAAGAAAATATTAAGAAAACTAAAGAAGTCGTTACTCTCGCGCGTAAATATAATGCCAGCGTAGAAGCTGAACTTGGTCATGTAGGTGGAAGTGAAGATGGAAGTAAAGATATTAAAGCTTTATATACTGATCCAAACAAAGCCTTAGATTTTGTAACTCAAACGGGAGTAGATTTCTTAGCCGTTGCGATTGGAAATGCGCACGGAGTATATAAAGAAGCACCCAAACTAGCATTTGATGTTTTAGATAAAATTGCCTCGACCGTATCAATTCCTTTAGTGCTCCACGGAGGAAGTGGAATCACGGATGAAGAATTCCAAAAATTAATTAAACATGGAATTACTAAAGTAAATATTGCGACCGCAAGTTTTGTTTCGCTTACTAAAGAAGCGGAAACTTATTTAAAGAACGACAACAAGCATAATTACTTTGATTTAAATTTAGCAATGGTTAAAGGTACTTACGATAACGTTAAGCACCATATTAAAGTATTTAACTGCTAAGTCAGTTATAATATTAATGTATGAATAGAAAATTATTCGGAATACTTGCCCCAGCATTTTTAATCTTTTCGTTAACTAGTTGTAACAGCAACATTCAAGTTTTTAATATGAATGATATGGCTTGTGTTAATTATTTAGCAGCAAAAACATCAAAAGCACAATTCAACGCTATTTATCATAACATCTCAAGTCGCACCGGAGTCGCACACGATATTTCGTTACCTTATACTATCAGTTGCCCAACTGATGGTAGCGAAGAATACTATTTTCATATTGCTAATAACTCCGAATTTAAAAATGAAGAAATTATAACCCGTACCGATTCAGAACTTGCTTATAGTAATCTAATACCTGGTAAAACTTATTATTGGAAAATATATGGTAATAAAACCGACAATGTTTTAAAAGCTGGAAATTTTACAGTTAATAAAGATAATGTCAGATGGATTAACGCTCCTAGTGTCGGCAATATGCGTGACTTAGGTGGTTGGGATTTACCTGGCGGTAAACAAATTAAATTTGGCAAAGTGTTCCGCGCTCGTAACCCTGATGAAATTAACGAAACCGATAAAGCTTTGCTAAAAGATACTTTAGGAATTAAAACCCAACTTGATTTTAGAAAAGATAAGGCTCCGTATCCTAAAAAAGAGGCGTTCGCAGAAGGAGTTAGTTATAACTATTATAACGACGGCCTAACTTACGCTGACATAATCAATAAGGTTGAAAATCCATTAGTCGGACCTTGTATTCTTCCCGGTTCACCATTAAGTGGTCAAACTTTAACGGGTATACAAATGTTTCAAGATATATTTGATAAGCTCGCTAATCCAGATAACTATCCAATTTATTTCCATTGTTCAGCAGGTGCAGATCGCACTGGAGCACTTGCTTTCTTTATCGAAGCTTTGCTTGGTGTTACTTACGATGACATCGTTCGTGATTTTGAATTAACTAGTTTCTCGCCTTACATTACCGGTGGAAGACTTAGATGCGATCATAATGAAGATAAAACTGATTTTGACTACACAAAAGATTATTACGAAACACATGACGAAAGTGATTATAAACCTACATGGCCACGTCTTATTGCTGCTTTAAAAGGAATTAACGAAAACATTAACGTTGCGGTTGAAACCTTCTTAAGAGATAAATGTCAAATTCCTCAAGAAACATTAAATCAAGTGAAAGAAAATTTAACCGAGGAAATTAAATGAATAAATACCCAGATAAAAATGCAATTATACCCAACAAGGTAAATCCTTCCGTGTGTTTTCTTAAGAACATCGTAAAAGATAAACGAATTAAAGTCGGTGATTACACCTATATTGATGGCGTGACGACCACTAAAGAATTTATGAAACACGTTGAGCATTTTTATAAATTCTCTAAAGATCAATTAATTATTGGTAAGTTCTGCCAAATCGCAAATGGCGTTCATTTTATTATGAATAATGCAAATCATAGAATGAATTGCGCAACTACTTATCCTTTTTATATTATGGGAGGCAGTGGCTATTGGGGTGGCAATATGGTGCCTCATGAAAGTGAATTACCTCATAAAGGTAATATCATAATTGGTAATGATGTTTGGATTGGTCAAAACGTAACGATTTTACCAGGTGTCCATATTGGTGATGGAGCGATTATTGGATTAAACGCAACGGTCGCTAAAGACGTTCCGCCTTATAGTGTGGTAGTAGGTAACCCGGCTAGAGTTGTTAAGAAAAGATTTGATGATGAATTAATTAAATTATTATTGAAATTAAAATGGTGGGATAAACCGATTAATGAGATTGATAAACTCATTCCAATTTTAACTAACTCAAACTTAAAACAAGTTAAAGCTAAATTAAAAAAGATTATATGATATAATCATAGTAACTCGGGTTGCTTGTCCTTGAGTATAAAGAGATGCGAAGTAGGCATCAAGAAAACATCGTGATGGTGTGTAGTAAACATGGCGGAGCTGAAATCATGGCCGCGGAAACAAACCTTCAGCACTACACCGACGAAAGTCGTTAAATAAAGAAAGCGGGTTGCCGCTTTTTCTTTTTATTCCCACTCAATCGTGCCGATAGGCTTTGGAGTAATATCGTAAACCACGCGGTTCACATTTTTTACTTCTTTTAAGATTCGGTTAGTCACTTTCTTTAAGAAAGCGTATGGAAGTTCTGCAATGGTGGCGCTCATCGCGTCTTTTGTGTTCACGGCCCGAATAACCGCTACATAACCATAAAGTCTTTTCCCATTGATAACCCCAGTTGATTTACCTTCAGGGATAATGGTGAAATATTGCCACACCTTTTGATCAAGCTTCGCTTTTTTAAATTCATCGCGAAGAATATAGTCAGTTTCTTTTAAGGCCGTTAAGCGGTCAAGCGTAATCGCACCTAAGCATCTTACTCCTAAACCAGGTCCCGGGAAGGGTTGACGGTACACCATATCGTGCGGTAAACCAAGGGCTAAGCCCACTTGGCGAACTTCGTCTTTATATAAGAACTTCACTGGTTCCACTAATTTAAAATTAAGGTCTTTTGGTAGACCACCAACGTTATGGTGGGCTTTAACACCTTTACTTTCGATAATGTCAGGATAAATCGTCCCTTGGGCTAAATAGGCAACGCCTTTTAACTTCTTCGCTTCGCGAGCGAATACATCGATAAAGACTTTCCCAATAATCTTTCTTTTCTTTTCCGGATCATTCACACCTTTTAGTTTATTTAAGAATTCTTTACTCGCATCGACATAAATAAGATTCGCTTTGAGATTATGGCGGAAAACTTTAATCACTTGTTCGGGTTCACCTTTTCTTAGTAAACCATGGTTTACGTGAACCGCGACGAGGTTTTTCCCAATCGCTTTAATTAGTAACGCCGCGACAACACTCGAATCAACTCCCCCGCTTAAGGCAAGTAAAACTTTCTTACTCCCCACTTGTTTTTTAATCGCTTTCACTTGTTCGTTAATAAACGCGTTAGCGAGTGTTTTATTAGTAATACGTTTCATTTTTGGATCACGAATATTAGCCATATCTATCTCCTTATAAAGCAAAAGTTAAAACCGCGATAAGCATCCCGACAAAGTAAAGAGCGCTATTTAAGCGCAGAACCCATTTATTATCGGGACAAACGAATTTATGGAAAGTAATATCAAAATCACTGAGCATAAAGATAAACATCCCTAAACCAAATAAGAGAAATTTTGGCACATAGATAGCCACCGCTAAACCAAAGATGCCATTAGAAATGATGGTGGATAGATAAAAAAGGAATGGACCACGCATCTTATTTAATTTAAAGAAATTAGGAAATTTCTTAAAGAGGATAAAGAAAGTTGTCCATAACACCGGGATTATTAAAAATACCCACCAGAAACTCGCGACCCCATTAGGCGTATTATCAAGTAATAAAACCGCTTGATAAGCAACAAAACACACATTACCCGCTAAGAAGAAATCGCCACCCCGGTTATACGAAAATAATAAGAAGATATCACCAAGCATCGCTAAGAATAATCCCGCAATCGCTAAATAATGGAGACGATCAAGCGGAAGGAAATTTTTACAAATAAAGACGGTGCCGAAAATAAAGAACATAAGCGCCATCAGGATTTTATTCGGCGCTCTTAATCGAAGATTACCTGTCGTTTCGGTATAAAAATAGCAGCAAAGAACTGCGCAATAAATAACGATAAAAGCAATAATGCCAGCACTCATAGATTAAAACTCCTTAACTCATCAACCGGTGGTACATCAATCTCCATATCACTACTTGGGTAAGTTGAACACGGATGAATGTATTTAAATTTAAAATCCGCTAAGCGACGATGTTCGTACTCTTTTGGGGCAACATAACTACCTTTAATTAAACGCGAATGACAAAAGCCACAATGTCCCCCACGACAACGACTTGGTGCCGCTAAGCCCGCCCGTTCCATTGCGACTAATAACGATTCGTTTTCTTGTGCTTTAATTTGGTACACTTCATCACGCATATGAACGGTTAAATTAAATTCCCGGGGATGATCAATCTTTTGGTCCACCGCGCAATTAGTTTCACTACGAATTTGGTGTAAATCAAACTGGAGGGCCGCTAATTCTTTTTTCACGAATTGGTACATTAAATTCGCCCCGCACATAAAGATACTGGCCTTTTCGGGTAAATATTTCTTAATTAATTCTTTAGTGAGGAAGCCGTTTTCGGCCCCTTCGACCTTTTCATCACTATAAACCGGGATAATCTTAATGCGGTCATCTTTAATCTTAGTAATATCTAGCATTAAGTCAGCTTTACTCTTCACGCCATAAAGGATAACTAATTTAAAGTTTTCGCTCCCTTCAATAATCGCTTTTATCATCGAGACAAATGGCGTAATCCCACTCCCACCCGCTAAAGCGTAAATAGTATCTTCATCGCGAATGGAGTCGTGGTGAAAATCACCGATTGGCTCACTCACTAATACCGTTTCACCAACTTTTGCTTGGGTGGTTAGATAAGTAGAAACATAACCCGCAGTCTGGACACCAAGTTCTAATTTACCCATAAGGGCATCATTGGGTGAAGACATAATGGAATATGGACGAGTGACTACTTTGCCATTAATTTTAACGCTGATAGTCACATATTGACCCGCACGGAAATAAGGGAACTTCTTTGCACTTAAAGTGATAACTTTACTGTTTTTACTACAAGGTTTAATTTCTTTAATGGTTGCCTTAATAAAGCCCGGATGGAGTGCGTCGGCTAATTGATTAACCGCGTAGGTCTTCGGTAATTCTTTGGCGGGGGTATCGTCAATTAATTTACGACGAACATCAAGCATTGATAAAGTACGTTTAACGTCTTCATTGGGTCCGTTTTTAGTAAACATATTACTTCCCCTCCTTAGCGATATCGCCTAAAGTGCGAGCGCCTTCGTTAGCGCCAGATTTATAAGAACTTGGGAAACCATCTAAGCGTTCTCCATAGCCTCCACCGATTCTTAAACCCGGGACATAGGCGTCTTCATTTACCATTTGAATCCGGTACATTAAGCCATCGTTATATTGTGAATAATAACCATAGATGACGCCTTGAGGATGTAGACAATAGTGAGCGTAAGTAATGGGTGAAGCAATCGCGAGTTCTTCAATGTGATCATGAAGATTAATGTGTAAAGCGTCTTCAAATTGCTTAATTAAGCCTTCCGCCATTTGGTTTTTCATTTTGACATAATCTTTTTCACTCACTTTACTCCACGCATCTTCGGTAAATAAAGTAGTGATATAAAGAATGGTTGTTCCTTTTGGTGAACAATCCGGTAAAGCGTTATTTAAACACACCGTGGCTTGTCCAGCGGTATGAGGAAGCTTACCCATTTCTTTATAAACTTTAATGTTGTCGCTACTTGAATAGATGAAATAAGAATGTTCATTAATTCCAAGTTCCTTGGGTGATTTATTTAAACCAAGGAAAACGGTAAAGCCTCGACCAGCGAACTTGCGGTAATTAGTTAACTTAAGCGCCCGCTCTGGGATTGCTTTCTTATCTAACATCGTGGAAAAGACGTTATGCGGGGAGCAGTTAGCGATAACGTGACGGGTGTAATATTCTTGGCCATTAACGAGTCTAACGCCGCTCACGTGACCGGTTTCGTCGGTTAAGATTTTTGCTACTTTGGAATTAAAATAAATATCGCCACCTAATTCATGAATTCTTTCTTCAAAGGCTAAGGATAAGCCGTGCGAACGTAAAGTCGGGATACAGGCGCCTTTGGTGAAATAAGAATTAATCATATTGGCAAGATGAACGAAACTCATATCATCTTCCTTCGCACCAAGATAACTCCAATAACCAGTTAAGACTTTACGGATAATCGAGGGATAATTTAATTTATCCATCACTTCCTTAAAAGAATAAGAGCAGGTAGTCATATAGTTAATATATTTAGTTTTCATCACGTTTGGATCAGGTTTACCATGACATTCACCAAGATAGGTCATCGCATCCGAAATACTACCCGCTAATTCAAGGAAGTCTTTCATATATTTACTGCCACCTTCACAAAGTTTATCGCCAAGAGCAATCACTTTGTCTTTACCAAGTGGCACGGTCACGTCAATATTTTCTTCTAAGGAAATTAAGCGATAGGCTTCGTGAAGTGGCACCCATTCGATTTTATCGCTAACGCCTAACGCGTTAAAAAGTACACCACAACTACCGGGTTCTTCTTTTGTGCCAATCCCGTTAAATTCGTGTAAGGAGGCTTCAAATTCAAAACGACCCCGCACAAAACTAGTCGCAAAGCCACCCGGAATATTATGTTTTTCTAAGACTAAACAAGTCTTGCCCTTGTTTAAAACGGCTAAAGCGGCTGCTAAACCACCATTACCAGCGCCGATAACAATAACATCGTAATTCTTCTTCATAATTATTCACTAATCACCTCATAGGTGGTGACATCTTTAATTACATCACCATCAATTTGTAACGCACAAGGAGATGAGAAAGTCACTTTAATGTGTTTACCGCGTAGATGAGTAAGAAATCTTTTCTTATCGTGCTTACCACCCGAGAATTTCGGGAAACGTAATAAGGTATGAACGCGACCAATGCTACTAAGCGTGACTAAGTCACATTCGTGTTTCGCGTTTAAACGGTCTTGTTTAGGCGCTGCCATCATTCCACCACCATAGTATTTCCCGTTCATCGTCGAAGATAACCAGACATGTTTAAAGGTGGATTTGACTCCATCTACTTCCACTTCGGCGGTCTTGGTTTTAAATTTACCAAGTAATAAACCAACCGCGATTTTCGTATAATTAATCACCGCATTAGGGTCTTTTGCGCGAATTTCATCACCCGCTAAACAAGTATCACCATCGATACCATAACCAATGCCATTGAGGAATCTCCGCTTAATCCCGTTTACTTTAATTAAGGGTAGATGTTTTAAATAAGGTTTTAAATCAATGCGACCATCGACTTCTTGATCTGCGACATCACGGTAGAAGTCATTGCCACTCCCGCACTTAGCGTAACTTAACTTGCAGTTAAATTTCATTCCATAGGTGTCATTAGCGAAACGGTTTAGTGTTCCATCGCCACCACAAAGGATGACTTCATCACTCGCTTTGACTTTTTTAAAGAAATCCTTGAAGTTTAAACCAATCACACTTTTAAAAGTTGGTTTCGTGGTTAAACGCTTAGCCCACTGTTCCGCGTCGATTTGGCCACGGGAATTGTTGGCTAACGGATTATACAAAATGTAAATCATAAAGTCTCCTAATATTATGAATATTATACTATAAGTATAAAGTAAAAGAGAAACACCCTTTTATGGTTTTTAACTGGTAAGTTAGTGCCTTGCACGAAGAGAAGTTGGGACGATTATTTAGTCCCTTCTTCTAAGATTGATATGTACTGAGTAAATTTATAAGTGACATACCTTTGCTTATTGCTAGTAGCGTCAATGATTTTCGCTTTAAGTAAATCGGCAACGATTTTCGATACCGTCGGTTTCGACACATTTAATTCTTTTCTTAAATCCACCGTATCAAAATAAGGGTGACGATAAATGTATTGCATGGCCGCGAAGAGCGATTTCTTATTTTTATTAGGTAATTTCGTTATTCGATTATTAACAAGATTAATTAACTTACTTATTTTTCCAATCGTTTCAATCGAATTTTTGCTCATTTCGATAATTCCTCTTAAGAAAAATTTAAGCCATTCTTCATATTTTCCTTTGAATCTGACATCCATGAGCAAACCATAGTATTCAGTGCGGTTCTCCTTAAAATACAAACTTAAGTATAACAAAGGATGAGTTAAGCAATTATTTTTACTTAACCATAAAGGAATTAATAAACGGCCTAATCGTCCATTACCATCTAAAAATGGGTGGATGGTTTCAAACTGATAATGAATTAATCCGATTCTAATCAGTGGGTTTAAAGTCGATTCATTATTAATATATGTTTCAAGCGCATATAAAGCTTCTTTCATCTTATCAACGGAAGGGGGAATATATGAAGCGTTATTTAAAGTAGATCCTTTCGGACCAATCCAGTTCTGTGAATGCCTAATTTCACCAGGATCACGATGGGAACCGCGAACACCTTTTAGTAATATTTTATGTAGCTCTTTAAAATATCGAAGTGAAATGGGTAAACGGTTTAAAAGATCAATTCCGTAATTTAGCGCCTCAACATAATTAACAATCTCTTCGGTTTCTTTTCTTTTTTCGCCTTTAATCTTATTAAATTGAAAAACATCCGATAAAGAGGCTTGCGTCCCTTCAATCTGACTTGAAACCACCGCTTCTTTCTCAACATATTTAGAAATAAAAAGATCCTTATCGGGCAAATTGATGGCAATTCCATCAAGTTTACCAATTAAATTATTAGCCGCGCTAATAAGCAAAATCATTTCATCGTCGTATTTTAATGTAATCTGATCTAATGAATGAGGAACAAAACAATCATAATCACTCTGCACGTGATAGATTGATCCAGCGCGATTAGAATATAATTTCATCATCGTTCTTCTCCTTAACTCATAATAATTATAAAGCGTTATAAGTAAAGTTTCCATAAAAAAATTTAACTTAAACAAGAAAATCGGATTTTAAGTAAAGGATACTAACCATATGACCTAATCCTTGGATTACCTAGTAATATCCATTTTCGTTTGCGATATATTTAGCATATGATATCATATAGAGACAAATATGAATTTTAATCAAATTGATTACATCAAAAAATATAATAAAAGCATTTATAAAACGATTATTTTTCGCGTGCGAAAGGATAAATTGGATATTATCAAAAAGTTAGATTCGGTTGGCAGTGTGAACGGTTATCTTAATGAACTCATTGAAAATGATGTCCATCATAATGTTTTAACAATTAAAGAGATTAAAGACAGAATCTTACCGATTTTTAAGAAACATAATATCCACGAAGCTTATTTATTTGGGAGCTATGCGCGAGGCGAAGCGAAAAATAGTAGTGATATCGATATTTATTGTGAACCGGGTGATGTCAAAACCTTAATTAAACAAGGCTTTTTTGAAGATGAACTGACTAACGCCTTAAAAAAGGATGTGGATATTGTATTTATTGACTCGAAAATGGATAACCATTTTAAAGAACAACTCGAAAAAGATAAAATCAGAATATATTAACAGCTAAAAGAAACGCCACCAAAAATTCATTATTTTTCAATGGCAAAAGTTTTTGAAAATGACAACAAATGACAACAAATGACAAAAGTTTTTGAAAATGACAACAAATGACAACAAATGACAACAAATGACAAAAGTTTTTGAAAATGACAAAAGTTGCTATATAATAAAAAGCATAGTGAGGTATATTTATGACTACTAATCCATTTAATATCGGTTTTGGGCAAGAACCACATAACTTAATAGAAAGAACTAACGAATTTAATGAAATAATTACTACTTTTTCTAGCGATGCACCCGAAACAAGAACTTATATACTTACTGGCCCACGCGGATGTGGAAAGACTGTCCTAATGACACAAATCGCTAAGCATCTTAACAAAAATAATAACTTTTTAACAATCGATTTAAACCAATACGGAAATATTTTAGAACAACTTGCCGCAAATTTATATGATCGTGGAAAAATGAAGCACCTATTCTTAGAAAAAGAATTTAGTTTTTCCTTTCATGGTCTCTCCTTTTCAATCAAAGGCCGCAATCCCATTGTAAATATCGACTCCTTACTAGATGTAATGTTTGCTTATTTAAAGAAAAAACGCATTAAAGTTTTAATTACCGTTGATGATGTTTCCAACAACGGTAACATAAAACTATTTGCTCATTCCTTTCAGCGCTTTGTCCGCGAAAATTATCTAGTATGTTTACTAATGACAGGATTATATGAGAATGTTTCTAGTTTAACCAACACCAAAAATTTAACTTTTCTTTTACGCGCTCCTAAAATCCATCTTTCTAGTTTAAATTTGAAAGCTATCGCTCAATCTTACCAGGAAATTTTTAAAATTAGCGAAAACGAATCGGTTGACTTAGCAAAAATAACTAAAGGATATGCATATGGCTATCAATTATTAGGAAATCTTGTATTCAAAGATAATTGTAAAAAGCTTACTAAAAGCGCTCTACTCAAATTTGATAATATGCTTGAAGATAATGTTTATATGAAAACATGGACTAACTTTAGCGAAACTGAAAAACGAATAATGTTTGCGATGGTAAAATCAAACCGCATTAAAGACATCATCAAACTCACAAAATTAAATAACTCCGCAATCCAAGTGTATAAAAGACGTTTATCGGATGCTGGCGTAGTTGATTTATCTACACGCGGGACTATCGCTTTTGCTTTACCACGCTTTGGCGAATTTGTGATTTTTCAAAAGAAACTTCTTGGGTAGTACAGTAATCTAGAGTTTTTTTATAAATCCGCTTGTTCGAGTTCTTTACTTGCCTTGCGGTAGATTAAATACATCCCAATAATATATAGAACAATTGCGACCCCAAGGAAGATACATTGGAAAGCAGGGGTTGATAAAACAAACACCTCTTGGAAACCATGCGCGAACCCAGGCAAAATTAAAGTAAAGATTGCTATATAGATAATATAACCAAAGGTTGAGATTAAAGTTGGAGCGGTAATACTTCTCCCTTTCTTATAAAACATGAGGAAGAAAATCGCGTTCACCATTAAATAACCAACAATCACAAAGGCAAAGGAAGAAACTAGGCCATCAATTGAATTAAGCCCAGGAATATATGGGTCCACACTTGGATCAGTTGGCATATTAGCGATAATGGCTAATTTAGCGGGAGTTAACAACGCCATTAAGGATAAAGTCGCGACTTCCATCGTGACGACACTTGCCATTCTGGCCTTCACAATATCGCGCTTACGAATGGGTAATAAGGCGGTATAAAATAAGTCGTGACTTTGGACACCCTTTTGGACCCCCACAAATAAAACCGAAAACATCGGGATGATATATAAAGTACCCACAAAAAGTGGGTAATTAGGAATTAAAAACATCAGCGGGAAGACAAAAGAAAAGATATAGCAAAGGGGATGCATACAAAGGACAAATTCTTTATAAAGTAATTTTTTCATAACCCTCTCCTTCTTCGCTATATTGCATAATATCTTCAATACTTGGTGTTAAAACTTTAACCCCGGGCTTATTAATCACATGCTCTTTCTTCACTAACGCAATAATTTGCCCAAATTGTTCTTTAGAAGAGATAAAAGTCACTTTTAGTTGCTCATCCATTGCTTCCGGGTCAATCCGAAGCAAAGCGTAACCATTAATTAAGTTATCCTTTGTGCCGGTAAAAATAATCTTCCCGTCATTAATATAAACGATATGGTCCGCACATTTATCAAGGTCACTAGTAATATGGGTGGAGAAAAGAATACTTCTGGTCCCGTCTTTGACTAAATCGATAAATAAATCCGTTATCTCCGCGCGGCTTACTGGATCTAGACCACTAGTTGGTTCATCTAGAATCAATAATTTAGCGTTATGCGATAAAGCAACCGCTAAAGAATATTTCACTTTCATCCCGCTACTAAGTTGTTCAAGTTTCTTATTTTGATCAAGGTTCCACCGACTACATAATTTATTAAACGTCTCATAAGAGAAGTTCTCATAGAACTTACTCGTCACTTTAGTTAATTTCTTAATAGTGACATTCGGATAATAATTTAGTTCACTTAAAGAGAAAGCAATTTCTTGTTTAAGCTTTAATTCATTATCTTTCATCCGTTCATTAAAAATCTTAATCTCGCCTTGTTCATAATGAAGAAGATTCATAATGGATTTAAGGGTGGTGGTTTTGCCCGCCCCATTACGACCAATAAAACCAGTAATGCTCCCTTGCGGGACGGCAAAAGAAACATCCGTTAAATCAAATTTTGGATAATGTTTCGTTAAATGATCAATCTCTAAAGCGTTATCCATTATTTAGCAAATTTTGCGACCTTATAGAACTCTTCGTCTTTTAAAAGCGCAATCCCCCGCTCTTTATCCCCTAACACCATCATCGTGTCACCGGGCTTAATCTTAAACATTTCGCGTGCTTCGACAGGAATCACGATTTGGCCTTTGCTCCCCACCGTGACACTAACAATGAAGCGATCTTTCGTAATTTTTTTCATAAGTTATACTTTTCCTACTTTTCATACTATAGCAAAAAGGAAAGAAAAAACCAAGTCTTATTTAATCTTTTTAAGTACCATCTTTAAATACGCCGCGGCGGCGTTTTTCTTCGTCACTTTCTCAAACTCGTTAAAGAAGGCGTTTGAGTTAATCTCGCAGAGGATTGGTTCATTCTTTGATCCAAAGAGTAAATCAATCCCGGCGTAATCAATGTTTAGTTTTTTGGCAATCATTTGGGCGAAGGCTAAATACTTAGGATTATTAAAGGCTTTGCTTTTTGCGCCTTTCGCGTTACTTCGAAAATCACTTGGATGATAACGTTCAATTGCCCCAAACACCTGACCATCAATAATTAAGACCCGAACGCTTCTTCCTTTGCTACTTTTAATGTAGCATTGGAAGATTAATGAAGTCGGTAATAATTTACGGTATAAAGATAAAAGTTCTTGTTTGTTTTTAACAAGATACACTTCTAAACCAAGTGAACCAGACACTTTCTTAACGATTAAGGGATAACCTAACTCATGACCGACTTTATTAAGGAAAGCGTAATAACTTTGGTTAAGGCGCTTGGTGTACACTAACGGGGAAGCGAAAGTCTTAGGCATCCGAATCTTTTTATCTAAGCAGGCTAAATAAGTAAGAAATTTATCATCACATAAGCGCATAAAATTAGCGTTAGTAAATAAACGATAACCCGCCTCTTCAAGTAGACGCGCTAGATAATAATCTTTATCTAGATATATAACAAAATCATAACGCGGTAAGTTAATTTTTGGCTCAGCGAATTCATTAATATAGGCTAAGGTACCATCATTAATGACATAATCAAGTTTAATCGCGAGTTTTTTACTTTCGCTTAAGAAGCGCTTTAATTTATGCGCATTGATACTTTGATCTTGATTAAGAATAATCACGCCTTTTTTCATCTCTAATATTCTATACGCAAACTTAAGAAAAAATGTATAATTATTTTTAGCAATGAATTTATTAGGATACGTGAAGAAATTTGGCCAGTATGGTTTTAAAGAAAAACCATTTAACCATGTGGACGCCGCCATTTGTGTCACGCTTTCCTATCTTAATTTTGAGTTATACATTCCTTCCCACTTTGGTGATACCTTAACCCTTAAAGATGTCCCGGATGAGATTATTAAAAAGCTTTGCGCGGGTGAATTTACGAGTTTCCCGAACCGTAAACTCATCCGTTTATTAAGAGATAGTAAACGTTACCAAAACGCGAAGATTACTTATGTTGATAGTGTTCGGGATAAAAACATTACTGAGCAATTCTTTGCGATGACGATCTTTTTAGAAGACGCTGAACCCTTTGTGTCCATCCGGGGAACTGATTTAACACTGGTTGGTTGGAAAGAAGACTTTATGCTCGCGCTTGATGATATTATCCCTTCGCAAATTGAAACCTTTAACTATATCGATAAGGTGAGTAAACTCATTAAAGGCCCCTTTAAGATTGGTGGTCACTCCAAAGCGGGTAACCTTGCCTTATTCGCCGCGATCCATTGTTTAAAACCTGTTAAGAACCGTTTAAGCGCCGTGTATAGCTTTGATGGTCCTGGCTTTAAAAAAGAAGATATCTTCCTCTCGGAAAAATATAAACAAATTAAAGATAAGATTATTCAAGTGTTCCCGAGTGATGATGTGATTGGGGCGATGTTTTATACCCCCAAACACTCAATCACCATTAAGGCGAAAGGCCTTATTAGTGTCTTACAACATAACCCCTATAGCTGGAAGATTGATCGTCTTGGTGAATTTGTGCGCGTCAAGGAAAGAAATAAAAAATCTTTAATCCGTAACCGGGCGCTTAAAACCTGGATTGATGGCTTAAAAAACGAAGATAGCGAGATGCTGATTGAAGTCATTATCTCTTTACTTGGTGGAATTGACTCTAACTTAATTGAATTTGGTAAGCACTTACCCACCCGTCTTATTGAACATCATCGTCGCCGGAAGACTTATAGTAAAGAACAACGGGCGAGGATTAAAGAACTAACGCATAACCTCATTGAAGCGTACCGCGAAAGTAAACGGTATTATAAGAATCAAAAGAAAGCTCGTTAAAGCTTTTGATAAAAATTAAATAACGCGTTTAAGACTTTAACCATGCTTAAAGTATCTAAACAGCAATAATCAAGCATCCCTTGCCGCACTCGTTGGTATTCTTCGCCTGTCATCTTCACTAACTTCGGGAACATGGTAAGCGCCTCTCCCCCATTATGGACGACTGGCAGTTTCTTATAAGCAAGTTCCATCTCCGGACATAAGGCAGGCATCACGTATTTAATTGAATTAGAATTGCCTTGTTTCTCGTGATAGAAGTAACCCTTTTTAAAGGGATCAAGTAAATCAATCATATGGTCAGCGATATTAAGAAGATGTTCGCTTAAATCTGGATACTTCTTCGCTAGCATCCGGATAATCCCCTTTTCGGTGGAAGAGTGATAGGCAATAGAACAAACGTTCATGGGGATATCGTTCACTAACTGTTCCGCGAGTTCCCGGATACAATCAAGTTTCGCACCTAAATACTCCTTATGAATACATGTTCCCCCTTGGCTCATCTCAATATGTAAAGAATATTGGAATGGTAGTTGTTCATAAGGTTTGGTGTTATCGTAAGGCGGAATGGCTTCGTTCATTGTTTCAAAATCGAGGTGATATAAAGGATACTTAACACTTTTAAGGAACTTACTAAGCATCGTTTTATCATAAATCACGGGTGTATGGTTTAAATAAGCATCCACCTGCGCTTGTTTACGGGGGCTCTTAAAGGTAATACCCGCTTTCCGTAAATCCAGAAAGGTAATGATGTTATCTTTTTCAATATATTCGTGGGCTTTCTTTTTGGCTAAGCCGTTAATATAAATGACATTGGGTTTCTCTAAATCATGGTGACAATAATCTAAGAAGTCACAACTCGAGACACAGTGTTTACCATACGAAACATCACTACTATTAATGACCCGCCGTAAATCATCTAAATTCGCCGCGACGAGTTTTACTTCTTCATCAAACGCTTCGTTATGGTTAAGTGAATAAGTAATTAATAATTGATGTAAATCAATCTCCCCGTGTCTTACATAATCGGGATTAAGATGAATAATATAACAATGTTTAATATTTAAACCGCATCTAGTTAAGACATATTTTTGAAAAGCGACGTCGGGATAATATTCTCTTATATGGTTATTAATATCATTACACGCTTTGACTTCATAAATCGCATACCCATCATCTTCTTTTTTTAAGATATCGACCGCACAAAATAGATCATCCACACTAAAAGAGGCTTCCGCAATCGCGTTGACGCCTTCTTTTAAGAGTTTTTGGGTAATCTCGAGTTGTAATTTAATATCAACGTTCTTTTCGTTACCCTTAACTTTATAGGTATCCGGAAAGAATTGATGAGCGAAGCGTCCCACTAACATCCCTTCGTCGATTCGTTTCTTGGCTTGTTCATCAACTTCTTTGGCTTCGCTAGGATGATGTAGATAAAACCAAAAGGCTCTTGGACAAGCACAATATTCAACATAATGGGTTTTCGTGATTAACATAGTTATTCAACACTCGCGTAGATATCCACTAACGCTTTTACTTTCTTTTGGAACTCAGTAAATGATTTCTTATCCGCGTAACCTAAATTAATCTTATGGGTGTTATAGATATCATCCTTAATCACCTTATAGGTTAAATAAACACAATTAGTCCATAAATTATCTTGCTTAATTTTAACGATATCTTTTAGACTAAGGCGATATTCTAATGCATGCATATCATAAACCGTTAATGTCTCTTTCTCTTTATTAAAATAAGCGCAGTCTTTCACAATAATATTGTTTTTCTTCTTGCGCTTAATGGTGAAGATAGCATCAACCGTTAAGATAACAAACAGTATAAGTGCAAATAACACCATATACACCTTATAAATAGTGGATAAGGTCGTAGTCACCACAATAAACGCCGCACTTAACGCGACAATCGCAAAATCAAAGGTATAAGTCGGTCTCGCTCTTTTTAGTAAAGAAATAACCTCTTCCTTATGTTCTTCTTTCTTGATTGTCTCTTTAGTCTTCTTAGTCGCCATATTAATCACCGATCAATTTTACGGAATAATAAAGAGTTTAGGAGTCCTAGTGTAATGCTCATATCCCTTTGCATCAACATCAAGAGTGATAGGATATCCCATTTTATTAGCCGTAGTGTAGTAAGGCGGTTTATCTTCACTATCCCCACATGGAGTGTATTTAATAGTCGCGCCTTCTGGAATCCCTTCTGCCACAATCGTATGTGGTTGACCATCATAAGGCACCGTCACATCTTCAAAAATAATAACATCGTATAGGCTACCTTCTTTGATAGTTAAGGTTGCTGTCTTTAGATAGTCATTATAACCATCCGCGGTTACTTTGATAGAAATGCTGTATTGATTTACATCAGTGTATGAAGGTGGCTCTTCTTTGCCATCATCATATGTAACATGAGCGAAACTTGGGACACCAGTGGGTGTAATTGTATGTGGCTTACCATCGTAGCCAATCTCTTCGTCTTTAAAAATAATGCTCGTGAAGTCTTTCTTACCATTAGACCCACAAGAAATAAGCGCGAAGATACTCGCACACGATAATAACGCTAGTCTATGAATCTTCATGCCTATCCTACCTATCTATATATTATATATAACACTCTAATAAAACTAAAACAGCATCTTTGCTATAATATAGACGTGTTAATTATATTAAAAGGAGAACACTATTTATGAAGAAAAGTCGTCCATTTTTATTAATGCTCACCGTCCCCATGTTATTAGCGGGCCTAACTAGCTGCGCCAAAAAGGGTGTGGAGCATGGTGAATTTGTTAAAGACATTGATGTTGATCCTAATGGTCTAGATTATTTATACGATGTCACCTATAACAACTATAACTGGGATGATGTGACCGATTGGATGAATGGCTCTCACCATCATTCACTTAACCAAGCCGGTTTTGGTTGCTCAAGTATCCATCTTGGTAACTTCTATGGTCGGAGCTTTGATTTCTGCGTTACCGATATGTGTGAATTCTTGGTAAGAACTAACCGTGAGAATGGTCACTACGCGAGTATTGGTATTTCTATCGCTGACTGTAAGACCAATGAAGAATTAGTCAAAGCTAAGAAATTCGATGACAAGATGATTCCTTTCGCGATGGTCGATGGAATTAACGAGAACGGGGTTGTGTGTAACACAAACGTCGTTCCGGCTAAAGATTTAGAACCACATGAAGAAGACACCGATAGGCATTATCATACCCGTGGAACTAATCCTGGTAAAAAGGATTTATTCTATCAATTTATTCCTCGCTTTATCCTAGATAACGCCAAAAGCGCACAACACGCGGTTGATCTATTAAAAGAACGTAATATTACCGCGGTTAATAGTAAAGGTGAAGTTTGTGATATGTTTGGAGTTGATAACATGGGTTATGAACTCCACTGTATGATTGCCGATAGAAATGATACGTTCGTTATTGAATTTACTAATGATAAGTTAAGCATAATGCAAACGCCTATCATGACAAATTTCTATTTATCAAGACTTACCGATAGTGGCGCGGGTCTTGAAAGATATGAAGTTTTAGCAAAACGCACACCAGTACCTGGTAAAGTTGATCCTATTGAAAAAATTGAGACAATTGAAGATATGAAAAAATTAATTCAATTCGTTCAATATTCGCCTTGCTATGATCCTGAATGGAATGGTAAGGATACAGATTGTGCAATGTGGCCAACAGAGTTCGCGGGTTGCGAAGTAATCAAAGAAGGCGCTGAAGAAAAACTCACATTCTATAATGCGGAAAAATGGTGCCGCTCTAATTGGGTTGAAATTGAAGGCTTGGAACCAAAAGAAGGCTTAAAAGATCAGCTCGCAGGCGTTACTAAGCAAATTCAAGATGCCTTAAAAATACCTAGCGGAACTGAAGGGCGCGAACAAAAACCCGGAGGAAAAGTTCCTTGGATCTCCACTCACGCTGAAGCGTATGATATCGATAATTTAACCTTACATTTAGTGACACAAGAAAAAACTATTGAAGGCGGCGAAAAAGACGGTCAATACGACTTTAAAGAATATAAACTCTTTGAAGAAGAATAACTTTAATATATTCACGTCATTTTTGGTTTTTACACTACCGATATAGTAACTAGATAACGTACACCACTATCTAGTGGTTTTATTGTATGATATAGAAGGAATATGGATTCTAGTGCTTTGTCTGGGCTAATTATCGGCGTCATTATACTCGTTATAATTTTTGTTTTAGCCGCGACAAAAAATAAACGGAGAGGGAAGCGTGGCGAAAGGTATGTAAGTAGAATCTTAGATGAATATCTAAAAACCCATGATGGTTATGTCATTAATGATGTTATTATTGCTAACTTAAATGGTAAGACAAGTCAGATTGATCATATCTTATTTACACCATATGCAATTTTTGTGATTGAGACGAAAAACTATAGTGGTTATATCTATGGTTCACTTGATCAACAATATTGGACACAAGTGTTAAATCCCCAAACGAAAAATCGATTATTTAATCCGATTAAACAAAATAAGACCCATTGTTCCCGCATTGGCGGAATCTTAAATCAAAGATATTCAATTATCTCTTGTGTAGTTTTCGCCCAAAATAATATTGAAAATATTAGAGGTTGCGAAAATTATGTTCATAATGCTTCGGATTTACTTAGTTATCTAGAACGTTATAAACGAGTAGTGTTTACTAATAAACGACTTGAAGAAATGTATAACAAGATTAATGAGTATAAGATTCATCCGATATGCACGGAAAAAGAGCATGTGGATAGAATTAGACGGGAATATTAACCTTTATATTTTGCTAAATAAGTAATCGGGTCCAAATCGAAATGCTCTTCAATTTGGCCTGAAACACGATACATTTTTGGATCCTTATTTATGTCGTAGACACGATAAATGAAATATTGTTTCTTTAATTCTTTTGATTTATCCACTTCCCCTTTAGAAACTTGGAAAGGTATATCAACTTTATTTGAAGTCGTCTTGACTTCTATGTATATTTTTTTGATTTCAGTTCCAACTAAATCATAAGATTCAATATCATAACCAAAACCGTCCGATCGAACTGAAACATGCTCTACTTTGTCTATATATTCGCCCAACCCTAAATTTTCTAAACGTTTCTTTTCATATTCAAGAACCATCATCTCTCCTAGATACCCAGTTTCAGCATCTTTTTTGGCCTTTTTGATGTAATCAACCTTGCGAATAATTGGGTTAGTAATTTCGCGATATTTTTTAGATGTGTCTATATAAGGCGAAACTTCTCTTAGTTGCTTACTAAAATCATATGGTTGGCCATCAACAGGTTCTAAAGAAGTTTTAATCGCTTCTATAGCTTCATCCGCTTTCATCATTTGTGTTTTAGAAGTAGATGTCGATACAACAATACGGTTGATAATTTCTTTATAGGAATCGACATTCATATGACGATAAATTTCATCATAAATCGACAACATTTCGTTAAGATCATTCACAATCATTTCATCATTGAAACTATTAGTCGCATAAAACTTAGAAACGATTGTAGACACTTCATATCCATATCCTAAAGTTCCTCTGCGAGTGCCTATTAAATTAATAGGATCAGTGGATAACGAACCAATGTCGATTTGACTTCTAAAATACTTAACAACTGTTTTTAAAGCATCGTACTTTTTCCGCTGGTACATTTCTTCAAAATAAGTGACACCTTGTGATAAAGCTAAATAAAAACCAGACATATCTTTTCGGAAAAGATATACAAGATATATTCCGTATCTAGCGCCACGGGTTATATTAGTATTAAAAACACATAGCCACGGATATTCTGTTTTATTTCCTTGACCCATACTTCCTTTAAATAAAAGGTCTTTTCTGAATTTATGTTTTTCCTTTAACAAGGCAGGTAATTCATTCACTAAAGCTGAATAAATAGGAGAAGAGCTAGAAACGGTAGGATTACCATCAATGTAATGGTCTAGTATATATTGAAATTTTTCAGCGATCATATAAGCAGCTTAGCACATGCTTGATCGTAGATCAAACTGGATTGAACTGATTATTATAATTTATTATATTTTGTTGAAACGCCTTTAGCTTTCTTGATTGGATATTTCTTTTCACTAACAGATATCTTTTTGTTGATGATATCAATTAAATCAACATTTAATACTTGCGCCATTTGGATACAATAATTAGCAACATCTGCTAATTCTTCTTTAACTTCGTTAATATCGTACTTATTATCATTCCATTGGAAGCATTCAAGTAATTCGTTAGCCTCAATTGAAATTGATTTAGCTAAATTAGCAGGACTATGAAATTGGTCCCAATCTCTATCTTTGTTAAATTTCTTGATACGCTTATCAAGTTTTTCTAATCGGTCCATTAGTTACGATTTCCTCCGATTCTTGTTTTTAAATATTCCGCTAATGCTTTATCTTCGCAATAAATAAAGCAACCTTTTAAACCTCTAG
>JAKSUW010000012.1 GCA_024408565.1 Bacilli bacterium | reverse complement strand
ATACTTGGTTCTCTTCGGGCTTATGGCCTTTTTCTACGCTTAATTGGCCAGACATTAATGATAGTGACTGTCAAAGATATTTCCCAACTTCGTTAATGGTCACGGGTTATGATTTAATTTTCTTCTGGGTGAGCCGGATGGTCTTTCAATCATTAGAATTTACGAAAGAACCACCATTTAAGCAATGCTTAATTCATGGCTTAATTCGTGATGAACAAGGTCGCAAGATGTCAAAGACCTTAGGTAATGGGGTGGATCCATTTGATGTCATTGCTAAGTATGGCGTTGATGCATTACGTTATTTCTTAACCACCTGTTCTTCACCAGGCTTAGATATGCGGTATGATGAAAATAAAGTTGAAGCGAGCGCTAATTACTTAAACAAGATTTGGAATAGTGCGCGTTATGTGCTCGATATTCTTGGTCCTAACTTTAAAGCGGAAACAATTCCCTTCAAGAAGTTACCCATCATGGAGCAATATATTATTTCCCGCTTAAACGAAACGATTGAGCAAGTAACACGTAACATGGAGAAGTATGAGCTAGGAGCAGCGTCTTCGCACCTCTATAACTTCGTTTACGATGATTTTTGTAGTTTCTATCTTGAGATGAGTAAACTCACAAGTCAAAGTCAAGCCACCAAAAACACTTTATACCAAGTTTTACGTGGTGTTATTTTAATGATTTATCCTTACACTCCGTTTATTACGGAAGAGATTTACCAAAATCTACCTGAGCATCTTAAGAGCATTATGCTTGAAAGTTATCCGAAGGTAGATAAAAAGGCGATTAGTAAAGAGGCAGTTGCTAAAGCTAATTTATTAAACTCCATGATCAAAGATATTCGTAATTATAAGACGAGTAATAAATTAGCGCCGAATCTACCAGTTAATCTTACAATTATCACTAGTGATAATCTTTTCCCGGACTTTGATAAATATTTAGCGCGTTTCACTTTCGCTAAAAAAGTAGAGATTATTAAAGAGGGACAAAACCAAGGCGTGATCTTTACTTATCCGAATGCCACATTAGTGGTGAATCTAGAAATCAATAAAAACGAGATGAAAGCACGCTTAACGAAAGAATTAGCAAATATTAATAACGAGATTAAGCGGAGCGAAGGTTTACTTAACAATCAGAATTTTGTAAGTAAAGCCCC
This sequence comes from Bacilli bacterium, assembly GCA_024408565.1. GTDB lineage: Bacteria > Bacillota_I > Bacilli_A > RFN20 > CAG-826 > UB1719. The sequence continues at coordinate 29,425 of JAKSUW010000012.1, read as the reverse complement.
AGCAGCGAAATTACAACTTGAACAAGAAAAGTATCAAAAGCATCTCGCCACGAAGAAGTCACTTGAAGAAAAACTTAAAGCGCTTCAATAAAGCTAGTCAAACAAAAAGAGGGGCACCCCCCCTCTTTTTATATTTATAGATAAATATACAAATTTATTCGCGTCAATTCATACCTATTTCCGTATATATAAATGAGGGGCGATAACTACCTCCCCAAACAATCATGCCTAATCCTATATGTACGATTGCATGTTATCGTCCCTTACTATTTTGGAGAAAAAAATGAAAACATTTGTTTACCAGACACACGCGCATGAATGTGGGTTTGCTTGTCTAAAGATGCTCTTAGCGCATTTATATCATGATTCCCGCTTTTTATATTTACCGCATCCGAAGCACGAAAATAATTATTCGTTATTTGAACTCAAAGAACTCGCGAAGCCATATGGTCTTCTTTTAGCGGGTTATCTACATAAAGATCTAACCGAGATTAAAAAAGAGAAGACACCATTTATTTTAGTAAAGACATTAGGTAACGGAAGTAAACACGCTCTACTCATAAAAAGAATTGGTAAACATTTTACTTACCTTTATGATCCTGAATATGGAAAACGGTTAGTGCGAACTAAAAAATTATTTCGTAATTTAAATAACGGGATGGAAGTTTTAGTGGTGGAGAATTTTATCCACCGGGAAATTAAACTCAAAATTCCGACCCTCGTGAGTGCACAAAATCAGGTCATTTTAGTGGGGCTAGAAACTGTCTCAATTCTTTGCTATTTTTTTAGTGCGATTTTTATTAGTCCAGAATGGAATATGATCTACCCAATTGTCATCATTTCTTTGGGGATAATTTTCGCGATTATTTATCGTGCCTACACTTATACTTTAATGAAACGTTTTGATGAAAAATACATCATCTATACTTACCAAGCCGACCCGAAGGCTCGACGGGAAAATTATGAGCTGATGCATAACACAAAAAGTGGTCTCTTCTCAAATTTGAATAACATTGTGCTAGACATTATGTCTGCTTTAGCAGTAAATACTATCTTAATACTAAATAATTACTATTCTATTTATATAATCGTGACCTCATTAGTATTAGTAATTCTTGGTCATTTCTTGGTTAATCCATTCATCGAAAGAAACGCCCATAAGGTTGAACGATTAGAGACAAGGCTATTCGCTAATGATCTTGATAAAAATACCTACCTCACTTCTTACACTCGAGTGAAAGAAAAAAGTTATAAGACCGCAAGTCTAATTGACCTTAAAAGATTGGTCAGTTATTTTGTGCTATTAATGATGACATTTTTGATGAGCGAAATTACCCATTACGCTCACATCGAATTTATCATCTATAATTTTGCGATGTGTTTATTCACTTATACGTGTCTAGAGATGGCTCTAAAAGGAATCACTTCTTATTGGCAAAACGGGATCAATAAAACGAAATTTTATGATTTAATCATAAACACCCCGAAATTATGATAGACTAGTTAGGTATGCAACTAAGTTTTGTGAACGATTATAGTCCAAAATACGCTACATATTTACCAACGCTTAAGCGCTTAACTAACAAGACCTTTAAACACTTAAAAATTACCGGCAACTATGTAGTTGAATTAAACTTTGTTAATAATCAAACAATCCAAAAAATGAACCGTGAATACCGCCATATTGATAAACCAACTGATGTTCTTTCGTTCGCTTTCTTAGAACGAGAAAAAGGCGAGGTCGCGATTAAAAGTAAAGAGCCACAAATCTTAGGTGAAATTATTATCTCGATTGATAAAATCAAAGCGCAAGCCAAAGAATTTAACCATTCATTTTCTTATGAACTCGCGTATTTATACCTCCATGGTCTTTTACATCTCCTCGGGTATGATCATGTGCATAATGAGCGCGAGGCCAAAAAGATGTTTCAACTTGAAGACACAATTTTAGTGGGAGAGAAACTATGAAATCCGGTTTTGTCTCTTTAATTGGTAAACCAAATGTTGGTAAATCAACAATTATGAACCTTCTTTCGAACCGGAAGGTAAGTATTGTTACCCCCAAAGCCCAAACCACGCGCAACAACATTATTAGCGTCGTTGACGCGCCTAATTACCAAATTGTTTTTACTGATACGCCTGGTTATCATAACGCGAAGAACGCGCTTGGAAAAAGTATGAACAAGAAAGTTGGCGAAGCCATTAATAGTGCGGATGTTTTGATTTTAGTATTAAGCGCAAAAGAAGAAATTAACGAAGAATATTTAGCCCCCTTTCTTAGTAAGCCAGTTCATATCGTAGTGTTAAATAAGATTGATCTAGTTCGTTTACCTGACGCTAATCTTGCTAAGAGCCAAATTAAGAATCTTTTCCCAAAGGCGACTTTAATCGAAATGTGTGCGACGGATGGCTTTAACGCTGACGCTTGATTAAAAGCCACGGTTAAACTATTAAAAGATGGACCTAAATATTATCCGGACGCGCGCGAAGCCACCAATGAAGTTTTTGATGCTAAAGAGATAATTCGCGAGCAAATCTTATACGCGTTAAAAGATGAAGTGCCTCACCATATTGCCGTTTATATTAAAAACATCAAAAAGCAAAAAGAGCGGGCGCTAATCGAAGCGGAGATTATTGTGAACAAAGATTCACAAAAAGGGATTGTGATTGGACATGGTGGTAAAACTTTAAAAGCGATTGGCACGAAAGCCCGTAAAGAATTAGAAAAATATTTTAAACGGAGTATCTACCTTGATCTTCATGTCAAAGTTAAGAAGGATTGGATTGATTCTCCTCGTCAATTAAAGGAGCTTGGCTACTAATGAAAACGCATGGTTACATTGTCCGAGTTTCACCTTATCGCGATTCGGGTGCCATGATTAATGTCTTAGGACCCCGTCGCCTTTTCGCCTTTTATGCGAATAACACCTTTAAACTCGACAAGAAGAATAGTTTATTAGCGACACCGCTAATGGGCGGGGAATTTACTTTTAATGATACGGATAAACAAATTTTAACCTTTAAGGAATTTGCTCCGACTTTTGATACACGAAAATATATCCATAATTTTAATCAATTAGCACTTATTAACTTTGTTAACGAAATTACCTTACTTCTTTTTAGCGAAGAAGATATGCCATTAATTTATCCCTACCTTGATGCGACTCTAGCGCTTATTGAACAAAAAGAAAAGTTACCCATGTTAGCGCTCACCTATTTAGCGGCCGGATTACGCCTAAGCGGTAACGGCTTAGAAGTTGACCGTTGTGTCCTAACTGGTTCAACCATGAATATCATTGGTGTTTCTTTCGAAGAAGGTGGATTTATCTCGCGTGAAGCGTTTCTTAACGGACGGCACCGCCGCTATTCACCAAATAAATGCCGAATTTTGCGGCAAATCTTTAAAGCGGAGCCACAAAACCTAAAAGACTTAGACTTTAACATTGAAGAAGGCTTTGAAGTCTTAAATGACTTATTTACTTATGCCTATGATCAAACCGGTATTCGTTTTAAGAGTGCCGATTTAGTCATGAAAATGAAATAAATACCCTTATAGTGGGTTGACAATAAAACTAAGAAATTGTCTAATATTGGAGCTGAAATATTTATGGAAGACAATAAATTTGCCAAAATTGTGACACATTTAACCACAAGTGGTTATGTGTACCCAAACTCCCAAATCTATGGGGGTTTATCAAACACCTGGGATTATGGTCCACTTGGTGTTGAACTCAAAAATAACATTAAGCGTTATTGGTGGAAACACTTTGTGCAAGAATCACCTTATAACGTTGGGATTGATTCCGCGATTTTAATGAATAAGCGGGTTTGGGAAGCCACGGGCCACGTCACGACCTTTAATGATCCCTTAGTGGATTGTAAAGCGTGTAAAGCGCGCCACCGGGCGGATGAACTCATTAAGTCCCAATTTACGGATGTTGATGTCACGAAAATGTCTTTCGCTGATATGAATAAATTTATTCGTGAACATAAAGTTAAATGCCCAACGTGCGGCAAAGTTGGTACTTTTACCGACGTTCGTCAATTTAATATGATGTTTAAATCGCATATTGGGGTTACTAACGATAGTAGTAGCGAAGTTTATCTTCGCCCTGAGACTGCGCAAGGCGTGTTCGTTAACTTTAAAAATGTCCAACGGAGCGCGCGAAAGAAAATCCCGTTTGGGATTTGTAACGCTGGTAAATCTTTCCGGAACGAAATCACACCGGGGAACTTTACTTTCCGCACCCGGGAATTTGAACAACTCGAAATGGAATTCTTTTGTAAGCCTGGTACTGATTTAGAGTGGTTTAAGTATTGGAAAGATGAATGCCTTAACTTTGTTAAAAGTTTAAATATTAAACCCGAAAACCTTCGGTACCGTGATCATGATAAAGCTGAATTAGCGTTTTATTCGAAAGCCACAACTGATATTGAATATAATTTCCCAACGATTGGTTGGGGCGAACTCTTAGGGATTGCTGATCGGACTGACTACGATTTAAAGCGGCATATGGAATTCTCGAAAGAGCCATTAGAATATCTTGATCCAGATACGAATGAAAAATATGTTCCTTATTGTATTGAACCTTCTATGGGACTAGATCGCTTGATGCTCATGATTATGATGGATAGTTATGATGAAGAGAAGCTAGAAAAAGATACACGAATTGTGATGCACATTAAGCCACAATTAGCCCCCTATAAAGTGGCGGTCCTTCCCCTTAGTAAACAACTAGGTGAAAAAGCCAAAGAAATCTTTAAAAATTTAAGTAAAGAAATGATGTGCGTTTATGATGAGACCGGAAGCATTGGAAAACGGTACCGTCGTGAGGACGCGATTGGCACGCCATTTTGTGTCACGATTGACTTTGAAACTGAGCAAGATAAAAGCGTCACCATTCGGGAACGTGATTCAATGAAACAAGTGCGGATAAAAATTGACGAAATTAAAGATTATTTACTTGAACGGGTTAAGTTCTAAAAATAGTGGAAAATTAGTAGTTTTGTAGGATTTATATCATATGTATGATAAGTCGTTAATCGATGAAATAACTAAGCGTGCCGATATTGTCACTGTCGTTGGTAGTTATTTAAACTTGATTAAAAAGGGTAAAATCTATGTGGCTATCTGCCCCTTCCATGACGACTCAAATCCAAGCCTACAAGTGAACCCCGAACGGAACACCTTCCACTGCTGGGTTGATGGGCATGCCGGGAACGCGATTTCCTTTGTCATGCAATACGAACATTTATCGTTCCCAGAAGCGGTCAAAAAAGTTGCCGAAATTATTGGTTTTGATGACCCCCGTTTATACCAGCACGAATACAAGAAAAAAATCGCGGATAATTTAATGCCGCTTTATACCTGTATCAATGACCTTAATGCTTACTATGAATACGCTCTCATAACTGACGAGGGTGAAGCCGCGCTTAACTATTTAAATAAACGTCACATTGACGAGGCGATGATTAAGAAGTTTCATATTGGTTATGCGCTCATGGATGGGGATAAGACCGTTAAGTTTTTACAAAGCAAAGGCCATTCACTCAAAACAATTGAAGATATTGGTGTCGCACCTAACCGTGGCGATAGCACACACGATAATAACCAAGGTCGTTTAGTTTTTGCGATTACTGATCAAAGTGGACAAGTCGTTGGTTTCTCGGCGCGGAAGTTTAAGGAAGAAGACGGGCCTAAATACGTTAACACTCCTGAAACGCCAATCTTTACCAAAGGTAATATTCTTTATAATTTCGCCAACGCTAAAGAAAGCGCGAGAGTGAGTCAATATATTTATGTCTTAGAAGGCTTTATGGATGTCATCGCGCTGGATAAGATTGGCATCACAAGCGCTGTTGCGCTTATGGGCACCGCTTTGAGTAAAACGCACATCGCAATGTTAAAGAAGCTAAACGTCGAAGTAAGATTATGTCTCGATGGTGACTTACCTGGGCAAGAAGCGATGATGCGAATTGTGCCCGTTTTATTAGCCAATGGTCTTAATGTCCGGATTGTCAATAATCTTAATAGCCCTAAAGATCCTGATGAAATCTTACAAACGAGCGGGGAAGAGGCGTTAAAAAAATATTTAAATAATTTATTATCACCGTTTGATTTCACGATTGGCTTTTATAAAAATACCAAAGCGCTTGAAGCCACTAACGATAAGAAAAAACTGATTGTCCGGTTTATGCCGCTTCTTTTAGCCACTAAGTCCCAACTAGAATTTGACGACTATGTTTATAAATTAAGTGATGTGACTGGCTTTAGTGCGGGGGCAATTAAACAAGCGGTCGTAAGTGCCCGGAGAAAAAAGTTAAATGAAGAAGAAAATTATACCGATGATGCGGTTGATCCATCGAGTATTATTTCCACCTTCCACCCTGAACGTAAAGAATTACGACGCCTTGAAAAGGCGGAACGTGAAATTCTTTATCATATGCTCTCGCATGATGATGCTTTAAAATTTTACGAAACCACGGTGGAAGTCTTTTACACTAACTTATATCGCGAGATTGCTAATTACTTATTAGATTATCACGCCCAACACCAAGCGATTGATGTTAACGGTGTGATTAGTGCAATCGAAATGAGTGAAGCGGTTAATAAAGAACGTTTACGGAAAGAACTGGATTTATTAGCGAGCGAGAAAACCCATCTTAAATATAGTGAGAAATTATTAAACGATTGTAAATCAATCATTGATCAAGAACGAAAAATCATTGACCGTAAACAGCGGATTCGTAATGCGACCATAGGTAAAACCGAAGAAGAAAAAGCGCGAGTAATCGCGGATACATTAAAAGTTGATAATTAAGGGGGAGTTAATTATGAGCAAGAAAAAAATCAACAAAAAGCCAGTCAAAAAGGCAGCGCCAAAAAAGGCGAAAGCGGCAAAGAAAGTTGTTAAGAAAGCTGTGAAAAAAGCTAAGCCGGTAAAAAAGGCAGTCAAGAAAGTTGTTAAGAAAGCGCAGCCGATTAAAAAGAGCAAAAAAGTTGTTAAGAAAGCTGTGAAAAAAGCGGCGAAGATAACTAAGAAGCCAGTGAAGGTGACTAAAAAACCAGCGAAGAAAATCGCTAAAGTTACTAAGAAACAAGAGAAAAAAGCTAAGAAGGTTGTCGTTAAAGAAATCAAAGCCCCCAAAAGCAAAAAGAAAGTGGTGATGGATGATGAAGACGAGGCCGAGAAGGTTGAAGAACTCGAAAAAATTAAAGCGAAATATTTAAAAATTGCTAAGAAAGAAGGCTTCTTATCCCAAGAAGATATTATGGATTCGGCGGAACCACTTAACTTAAGTGATGACGAAATCTCTGATTTAATCGCCTTCTTCCGGAAGAAAAAAATTAAAATCGAAACCAACGAAGAAGAAGCGGATGATATCGACGCAGCTGATTTTAGTGGTGATGAAGAAGATGTCGAAAAAGAAATGGCGGAAGATGAACTCGACGCCGATGAAGATGATGACTTTGAGAACTCCGAAAAGAGCGAATACGAAGAAATTGCGAAGAGTTTAAGCGACTTAAACGCCCTTGCTAATAGCGACATTAAATCGACTGACTCCGTGAAAATCTATTTAAAGGAAATTGGTCGCGTGGGTCTCCTTGGTGGACGTGATGAAGAAATCGAATTAGCGAAGCGTATCGCTAAAGGTGGTAAAGATGCCGAAGAGGCAAAGCACGAATTAATTAACGCGAACTTACGGTTAGTCATTTCGATTGCGAAACACTATGTAGGTCGTGGGATGCACTTCCTGGATTTAATTCAAGAAGGTAACTTAGGTTTAATGAAAGCGGTTGATAAATTTGACTATTCAAAAGGCTTTAAATTCTCAACCTATGCGACTTGGTGGATTCGCCAAGCCATTACGCGGGCGATTGCTGACCAAGCCCGGACTATTCGGATTCCGGTTCACATGGTCGAAACGATTAACAAGATTACGCGGGTGCAACGTCAACTCGTCCAAGAACTTGGCCGTGATCCAACCGCTGAAGAAATTTCTAAACGCCTTGATGGTTCAATCTCGCCTGAACGGTTAAGAAAGATTCAAATGATTGCACTTGAACCGGTTTCGCTTGAAACGCCAGTGGGTGAAGAAGATGAATCCCATTTAGTGGACTTCGTAGAAGATAAACAAAATGTTTCACCGAACGAATTTACAACGAAATCATTAAGTAAAGATGCACTTTTTACCGTCTTAGGTGAATTAAGCGAACGGGAAGAAAGAGTTCTCCGTCTCCGTTATGGGCTTGATGATAATAAGCCAAGAACCCTTGAAGAAGTCGGTCGTGAATTCGCGGTTACCCGTGAACGGATTCGGCAGATTGAAGCCAAAGCCCTTAAGAAATTAAGAAGTCCAATGCGCATTAAAAAGCTTGGCGATTATCGTATTCCTAACAATAATAATGGCAAATAGAATTAAGGCTATTGCTTCGTTAGTGCCACCAAATAGTGTTGTGGCGGATATTGGTACTGATCACGCTTATTTAATTCTTGAACTTTTCAAAAACCAACAAATTAAATATGCCTACGCGATTGATAATAAAGACGGTCCAATCGCGAACGCTAAAAACAATATCGAAAAACATCATCTCACCGATTGTTGTAAAGTAATCAAAGCGAATGGTTTAGACTTTCCACTTGATCCAAAAGTCAACACTTTAGTGCTGGCTGGATTAGGTGGTATGAACATCATCAGCATTTTAAAACACGATGAGAAAAAACTTAAAAATATTAAAACCATTATTACGGACGCTCATCGCGATAATGATAAAGTTACTGCCTATCTATTAGCGCTTGGTTACCAAGTAAAAGAGGAAAAATCAATTATCGACAAAAAGAAAAAATATCAACTCATTGCTTATCATCGATAATTTTTTGCTATAATCTATGTAGGTTAGTAATAGCATTACTAAGGAGGAAAATGTTATGATTTATATTCTATTTAATCCGAAGGCTGATAACGGGCACGGCGAAGATAACGCAAAAGCCATTGCGGAAAAATTAAAAATTCAGGTCAAATTCCAAAGCGTTATCGATCTTAATCTCAAACAATTTTTCGACGGTCTTAAAAAGACTGATGGGGTGATTTTAACCGGTGGTGATGGTACGCTTAATCGTTTTGTTAACGATTTAGCTGGTCATAAACCAAGTAACAAGATTAGTTACGCTCGTTGTGGTTCGGGTAATGATTTCTACCGCGATGTTGTTGATCACGCTGACGAAGAAGGCTTAATTCCATTAAATCGTTATATTGATAAGTTACCGACCGTGGAAATTAATGGTAAGAAAACCTATTTCTTAAATAACATCGGTTTTGGCTTAGATGGTCAATGCTGCGAAGTGGCCGACCAAATCCGTGCCACTGACCCGGGAGCGAAAATTAACTATACGGGCATTGCCATTAAATTATTACTCGGCAAATATAAATTAAGAAAAGCAACGGTGGAAGTTGATGGCAAAGTGAGTAATTACGAAAATGTTTGGCTTGCGACGACGATGCACGGTCGTTACTATGGCGGCGGCATGACGGGTGCGCCACGGCAAGACCGTTTAAATAAAGCCCACACGAATGACTTAGTCATTTTCACGGGCAAATCGCGCTTACTTACTTTCTTACGCTTCCCGAAATTTTCGGGTGGTAAACACGATAAATTAGGTAAACATATTCACCATATCGTTGGAAAGGATATTAAAGTAACCTTTGATATTCCATGTGCTTTACAAATCGATGGCGAAACGGTCTTAGGCGTTACATCCTACACAATTAAAACAGCGTAATTTATCGACGCTTTCACTATTTTATTAGTGGTGGTTACTTTTAATGAAAAGCAGCACGTTGTTATATCATTTACGGCGGTTATATCCAAAACGGGTAGCATTTCCGGGTGATTTTATTGGTTTACAAACTGGTAAGATTAAGAAAGAAATTCATCATATTTGTGTCTGTTTAGATTTTGATGATGATGTCTGGAACGTAATTAAAAACAAGCAAGTTGATTTAATCTTGACGCATCATCCGCTCATTTATGGCAAACGGAAAGAAGTTTTGGCCTACGACGAAGTGAAACGAAAATTAGTGAAGACAATTGATCATCTTCATATTCCGGTCTATAGTATGCACACTAATTTTGATTGTGCACACGGTGGGATGAATGATCAACTCGCACAAGTGCTCGGGCTAAAGAATGTTAAACCTTTAAAAAATGAGCCAATGGCTCGGGGTGGTGTTTTACCTCATCCAATGGAAGTGCACGCTTTCGCCCGCTACGTTAAAAAGCAACTTCATCTACCGAGTGTTTATTTAATTAACCGTGGGGCAAAGCAAATTAAAAAGGTCGCTCTTTGCGGAGGCGCGGGCTCAGGAATATTTAAGTTTGCGCGCGAAGAAGGCTATGATATCTTTCTCTCGGGTGATGCTCCCCACCATATTCGTCATGATATTAATTGTTGTCGCTATAATTATCTAGAGATAATGCACGAAGTTGAACAAATCTTCGTCCCTACGCTTACGTGCGTATTAAAAGAGCTAAATCCGAGTTTAAAAGTAACACCGGTCGCGCAAAAATATCCTGAATTTATCTAATAAATTCCGTCCAGCTTAACTTTGACCTTCATCGTTTCTTGAAGTGGCGTACTAGCACCCGAGATAATCGCGGCACTTAGGCAACCCTTTAACGCTTTTGGGTCAATATCGTTTTCATCGAGGATGCGATAAATTTTTAAAGTTGAAAAGTGGCGTTTAGCGACTTCGTAAAGTCGCAAGGTGTTACTACTTTTATGCCCGCCCACAATAAAGACACAGTCAACATCACTCGGTAATTGACGGACCGCTTGTTGCCGTAAACGCGTAGCGCTACAAACTTCGTTTTGCATGGTTGCGTTGGGGAAGACGCTTTTAATGCGATTAAAAATTTCGACGAGTTCCGAGAAAGTTAAAGTTGTTTGGTTACTCACAAACGGCGCACGATCTTTCACCTTGCCTAGTAAGTCGTCTTTAATATCATCATAAAGATGAACATTATTAGATAAAGAGAGCATCGCGTTCGTTTCAGGATGATGAGGCGTACCTACATAAATGACTTCGTGTTTGTCAATAAGCGCACGCATAATGCGGTCGCGACTTGCCGAAACAATGGGGCAAGTGGCATCAAGGATGACAATGTGTTTATCTTTACAGAGGGATTCAAGTTTTTGGTCATGACCGTGCGCGGGGAAAATTAGACCAACGCCGTCCGGCAATTTCTTAATTTTTTCTTCGTCACTTTCATTGCCTAGTAAAGAATGGATACCGATCTTCTCTAGTTCCATTAGCACTTTTTCGTTATGGACGAGCGAACCAAGAACATAAATTTCTAAGTTCGGATGTTCATGCCGAAAAGTCATCGCCAAGGCCACAGCGCGTTGGACACCTTGACAATAACCACTCGGATTAGCAACGTAGGTTTTCATCTTTCACTATTATAAAACTTGTTATAATAATTTGGTAGTATGGCTAGCTCCTTTAAATCATTTAATCTTGATTCTCGCCTCGTTGCTTCGTTAACGCGTCAAGGCTATCTTTCACCAAGCAAAGTGCAAGAACTCGTGATTCCGAAGGCGCTTAAAGGCGCTAATTTAGTTGTTAAAAGTGAAACCGGAAGCGGAAAGACCCATGCCTATTTAATTCCTTTACTTAATCAACAAAAACGCTCAAACGCGCTATTTTTCAATGCGCTCATTATAACGCCCACTAATGAGTTAGCGCGCCAAGTCTTTAATTTTCTTCGCGGCTTTAAGCAAGAATATCATGAAGTCAAAGTGCGTCTTCTTTCAAGTGAAACCAGTGAAAAAGAAAATATTGTTGGTCTAAAAGAAACACCGCAAATTGTGGTGGGAACACCCGGCCGCTTAGCTTCGCTCTTTAAGAAGGGACACTTAAAAGCCGATCACCTAGAAACAATTATTTTAGACGAAGCGGATATGTTACTGGAGATGGGCTACTTTAACGAAATTGATTACATCATGCATTTAGCGCATCACCCACAACTAATGATTTTCTCCGCGACAATTGAAGCCAATTTACAAAACCGGATTAATCGTTATATTGGTGCGGATTATGAAATCACTAGTGACTCGATGAAAACTAGTCGTGGGGTTTCCCATCATTTAATCGACATTCATCACCAACACGTTAACGAAGCGACACTCGCCTTTATTAAGAATAAAAATCCGAATTTCTTATTAATTTTGGCGAGTAACAAAAACGATGTGAACGCTCTATACGATTTTTTAAAAGCGCAAAAATTCTCGGTGATTAAAGTCACCGGTGATTTATCTGACCGGGAACGTCGGGCCGCTTTAAAACGGATTAACCAAGATGAATTCCAAATCGTGGTGGCAAGTGATCTCATGAGTCGCGGAATGGATTTCCAAAATGTTTCGGATGTCTTAAGTATTAACTTACCAAGTGATTTATCTTACTATTTCCACCGGGCGGGTCGAACCGGTCGCTTTGATAAACGTGGGCATTCATATGTCTTTTATAACACTGACGACACGCGGCGAGTTGAATCACTAATGAAACAAGGGGTAGTTTTTGATTACTATTCTTTAAAGAATAATTTATTAACCGTTGGTAAGCCGTTTCAAAAGACATTTAAAAACAAAAAGAAAATTGATCCTGATTTACTGCGTGAAATTAAAAAGGCGAAATACGAGAACCAAGGGAAACGGGTGAAACCAGGTTATAAAAAGAAAGTGAAAAACGCGATTAACAAAGTGAAACAAAAACATAAACGAGAACTAATCCGTAAGGATATCCGTCGGCAACGGGTAGAACGCTATAAAGCGGAGGCAAGAAATAGACACCATGGATAAATTATATTTAGGTAGTCACGTTAATATGGGCGCTCCCGATTATTATCTTGGTACTGTTAAAGCAGCGTTAGATATGGGCGAAAACTGTTTTATGTTTTATACCGGCGCTCCCCAAAACACGATCCGCAAACCAACTAACTTATTAAAAATTGATGAAGGTCGTGCTCTATTAAAAAATAGTGGGCTTGATGAAAGTAAGATTGTGATTCACGCGCCCTATATCGTTAACCTTGGAAATGTCACTAACTCTAAAACGCGCGAACTTGCCATTAGCTTTTTAAAAGAAGAATTAAAACGAGTGAACGCCTTTCATGTGAAGACCTTAGTCCTTCATCCTGGTAGTCACGTTGGCGCAGGCATTGACGCGGGTATCCAAGGTATCATCGATGGATTAAATGAAGTTTTAAAAGATGATCAATCTGATGTTAAGATCGCTTTAGAGACGATGGCGGGGAAGGGGAGCGAAATCGGTGCGAAGTTTGAAGAGTTAGCGAAGATTATTAACGGCGTTATAAAGAAAGACCGTGTTGGAGTATGTCTCGATACTTGTCACATTAGTGACGCTGGCTATGACCTTAGTAATCTTAATAAATTACTTGATGAGTTTGATAGAGTCATTGGTTTAGATAAGTTATTAGTCATTCACATTAACGATTCGATTAATTCCCGGGGAGCCCATAAGGACCGACACGCGAATATTGGCGTTGGTCTCATTGGTTTTAATGTCTTAGTGAACTTTGTTCATCATCCAAGATTAGTAGAAATCCCAAAGATTTTAGAAACCCCTTGGATTAACGAAAAACCTCCGTATGCGGAGGAAATTAAAATGCTCAAAAGCAAACAATTTGACGCTAACTGGGCGTATAAATTTTAATTTATAATCGATTGATTTCTTTAATTAAGGTTTGATAAGCGTCTTTATTTTTTACTTTACGAATAACTTTGCCGTTTTTAAATAACGCCCACTCATCATGACCACCCGCTAAACCTAAATCACAGGTTTTGGCTTCGCCAGGTCCATTCACTACGCAACCCATCACGGCAATCTTTTTATTGATATTATGGTCTTCTAGATAAGTTAAAACTTTTTGGGCGAGGGGAATCAAATCAACCTGGGTACGACCGCAGGTCGGACAAGAAATAAGGGTGGGGTAATGAGGATATAAACCTAAATCATGTAGCAAGCGTTTCGCCGCTCTAATTTCTTCTTTTGGATCATCGCTTAAAGAAATCCGAATGGTGTCACCAATTCCTTCGTAAAGTAGTGGGGCGAGGGCCGCGCTACTACGAATGATACCAATGCTTTTTGGTCCAGCTTCAGTGATACCTAGATGTAATGGATATTTAAATTTTTGACTCGCGAGACGATACGCCTCAATCGTATGCGAAACGTTATCCGCTTTTAAGGATATAATTATATCTTTAAAATGAAGACGCTCTAAGATCTTCACGTGCTTCATAGCACTCTTCACTAAATTCTCGGCAGTCGCTACCTTCGCAACGCTCTTATCAAGTGAACCAGCGTTCACGCCAATCCGGATGGGGATGTGATGCTTTTGACAAGCTTCGACTACGCACTTAATTTTTTTATCATCGCCAATGTTACCGGGATTAAGACGAATCGCATCGACGCCGGAGGCAATACTTTCTAAAGCCAAACGATAGTCAAAATGGATGTCCGCGACAAGAGGAATTTTCGTGTGTTTTTTAATTACTTTTATCGCGCGCGCATCCGCCATATCTAAAACGCTCACGCGCATGAGATCAGCCCCTAACTTAGCGCACTCATTAATCTGCTTAATTACATCCTTAGTGTTACTAGTTTTAATATTACACATTGATTGGATTAAAACGCGGTTACTACCACCAATAGTGATATGGCCAATTTTAATCTTCTTAGTTTGAGTGCGTTTCATACTAACTATTATATAGTAAAAAAAGAGGCCGTAGCCTCTTTCTTAATTATTATTTAATAATTAGGCAAAGCGTTCCGCTACTTTAATAGCGAGGTTAACCATAGTGGTTAGTCCGGTTTGTCTTTCTTTACTAGTCATCACTTCTTTCTTTTGGAAGTGATCAGTTGCGGTCAAAATGGTTAACGCTTTTTTATGAAGAAGCGCAGCGGTCGCATAAAGTGCATAAGATTCCATTTCGCAAGCGAGCGTCCCAATCTTATCCCAATTTTTCCACCAGTCTTTATCTTGGTGATAAAAAGTTGCTTCGCTTAGAACATTACCAACCAAGAATCTAAGTTTAGCCTTCCGGCTTTCATCTACCGCCGCTTCTAATAAGTCAAAGTCGGCGCCAGCACTATAAGTGCCCGATAAATGAAAATCAGTGAACCAGTTAAAATCGCTACTCGCGGTTTGTGCCAAAATAATATCACGGCTATTAATCGCTTTACTAAAAACGCCACAAGTGCCAATCCGAATAATGGCGTTTACGCCATATTCAGCATAAAGTTCGTGGGAATAAATACCAATACTTGGTTGACCCATGCCACTTGCCATTACGCTAATCCGTTTATGGTTTTTGGTATAACCCGTAAAGCCATATATGCCACGGACATCATTCACTTGTTTAACCTTCGTTAAAAAAGTTTTCGCAATCCAGGCGGCGCGTAAGGGATCGCCAGGCATTAAGACGACTTTCGCAAAATCGCCTTTCTTCGCATTAATATGAATACTCATTATCTCTCTCCTCGTTCATAGGGTTTACCTTCGGCTTTGGGCGCTCGCGACTTTTTACTCGTGAACGCTAACACCACTAATGATAACACATACGGAATCATTCTAAATAATTCACTAGTGACACCAACATCAGGGTTTAAATCAATGCCCATCGCGTGGAAGAAACCGTAATAACAAATACTTAACGCCATAAAGAAACTAAAGAATAACGCTGCACTTGTAATCCGTAAGGGCCGCCAGGCACCAAAGATTAAAACTGCTAAAGCAAGGAAGCCAAAGCCAGAAACGCCATCACTAGCGTTCCAATAGCCACTAGTTGGAATAATGTAGGCAAGAGCGCCTAAACCCGCTAAAACACCGGAAAGAATTACACCGATATAACGGAATTTAATCACGTTAACACCAGCGCTTGCGGCTGATTGTGGGTTCTCACCGCACGCTCTTAAGCGTAAACCAAACCGGGTGCGATATAAAACAAACCAGGAGACAACAATGATAATAATACCTAAAGGTAAGAAGATATTAACCGGAAGTGTTCCAAGATTAACAATGAAGTAATCTTTAATAAAAGCAATTGAAGAACTGCTAGCGGGGGAAATCCGTTTAGCTAATACAACCACAAACGCAGTGGCTAATAAGTTCATCGCGGTCCCAACTAATGTTTGATCGGCTTTAAATTTAATCGCGACGGTCGCGAGTAATAGTGAGAATATTCCACCCGTTACCATACCAACAAGGATGGTAATTAAGACAATAAAGAACGGTGGACACGCCGTCGCGGATAACCCATTGAGGGTTAATAAACCAAAGAAGCCACCGAAGACCATGGTACCTTCTAGACCAAGGTTAATGACGCCGCTTCGTTCAGAGAACATACCACCGATTGCGACAATCGTTAACGCAATGAAGAAAATCAAAACGTAAGAGAGAAGAATAACAACTTGTGCACCCATAGTTATTTACCCTCCTTATTTAGTGGCAACTCTTTCACGCCACCCGCTTTCTTTAATTGAATCTTGTTTTTAATCCAAGGAACAATGCGTAAAGTAATAGCGGTTAAGCCGCTGGCGTAAACGATAATCGAAGTAATTAAATCAGCAATTTCTTTTGGGAAGACGGATTGACTTGTGGCGGTCGCGCCAATTGATAAGAGTGATAAGAAGCCACTAGCAAAGATGGCGCCAATTGGATTCATTTGGGCGATAAAGGCAATAATGATACCGTTCCAAGGAACTTGGGGTAAGATGCTACTAGAAACCGCGCTCCAACGTTCAACGCCTGATAAATAATATAAGCCCGCACCTAAACCGGCAATGCCGCCGGAAATCGCCATGGTAAGAATCGCGTTCTTTTTAGCGTTAATACCGGCGTATTTAGTGGCGCTTCTATTGTAACCAGAAGCCTTTAATTGATAACCAAAGGTAGTTTTTTCCATCACAATAAAAGCAATAATTGCAACGATAATTGCAATAAAGATAGCGATGCTAAAGCAATCACCAAGACTAGTTGCACCTAAATTAGGTAGTTTACCCGCTGGGTTATATGGATAATTAGGATTTAGTGGTCCACGCCCATCAATCCAAAATTGGAAAGTTTGAAAACTATCACCGGCATCAACCATGCCTTTTGCGTAAGTTTGCATCGAATAGTTAACAAAGAATAAACCAATCCAGTTCAGCATAATGCCCGAGATGACTTCGTTTACGTGGCAGAAAGTTTTTAATAAGGCTGGGATAACACCCCAAAGGGCGCCAAAGATAATCGCCATTAGTAAACAAACAGTCCAGTGACATTTAAAGAGAATAGCGAAGAGTAAAGCGCCAAAAGCGCCTAAAGTATATTGGCCCGCGGCGCCGATATTAAAGATGCCAGTTTTATACGCAAAGATAATTGCGACGCCACAACAAAGGAGTGGGGCAAGAGTAGCCAAGATATTACCAAAGCCTTCGCTTCCATAATAAACAAGACCACCAGTAATAAGCATTAAGAAATCAGTGCCAGCGATATTAGGCGATAAGCAAAGCATAATGATAAAGCCAAGTAATAAACCAAACGCGACACAAATTAAAGACGAATATAAATGGTTAGCACCATTGCTAGAGAAAATATGTTTGAAGTTTTCGCGAGTAAAGAAAGCTTTAATCTTATTCATAACTAATTAGCCTCCTCGTGAAATTGATAATTTCTCTTCGCGCCCGACATATATAGACCAAGTTCTTGGCGAGTAGTTTTCTTTGGATCAAACTCACCAACAATTTCGCCTTCATACATCACTAAAATCCGGTCAGATAGACTAAAGACTTCGTCTAATTCGTAGGAGACGAGTAAAACACCAACACCCCGGTCACGTTCTGCTACAATCCGTTTATGGATTTGTTCAATTGCTCCCACATCTACGCCACGGGTTGGTTGAACAGCGACTAAGAATTTTGGTTTCCGATTAAGTTCGCGAGCAATGATGGCTTTTTGTTGGTTACCACCAGACATGCTACGTGCGCTACTTTTTGCGCCCTCGCTACTCCGGATATCGTGTTCACTAATTAATTTGTTCGCGTGTTTACGGATATTTTCATTTAAAATGAAACCATATTTAGCGAAACGCTTATCTTGGAAATCACGTAGAACAAGGTTTTGATCAAGCCGATAATCAAGGACGAGGCCGTGCTTATGGCGGTCCTCAGGAATGTGTGACATACCAAGATAATTACGTTGTTTAATATTCCCGGGTTTTAAAGTATTAGTTAAGAAGTTAATGCTACCCTTAACCGGATTCTTTAGACCAGTAATTCCGTATATTAATTCACGTTGGCCATTGCCATCAATCCCGGCGATAGTAACAATTTCTCCAGCGCGAACATCAAAGTTTGCTGATTGCACAACATTCTTTTGTTTGTGTTTATCAAACATCGTTAGGTTACGAACTTTAAGAACGGCTTTCCCAGCAGCTTTATTAGTTTTCTTAACTGTTAAATTAACGTGACGACCAACCATCATGTCGGATAATTGTGCGGCGGTAGTGTTTTTAGTGTTAACCGTACCAATTACTTCGCCACGGCGCAAAATCGTCACGCGGTCAGCGACGGCCATAATTTCATTAAGTTTATGAGTAATAAAGATAATAGTTTTTCCTTCCGCTTTAAGATTACGCATAATTTGAAGAAGACTATCAATTTCTTGTGGTGTTAAGACCGCAGTCGGTTCATCAAAGATGAGAATATCGGAATCGCGGTAAAGCATCTTAAGAATTTCGGTGCGTTGTTGCATACCAACCGTGCATTCTTCAATCGGGGTATCAAGATCAATTTCTAGACCATACTTTTTCGCAATCGCGGTAATTTCAAACGCCGCTTTTGCCCGGTCAACGTTATGAGTCTTTCTGTTAAACCAATCGGCAAAACGAGCGAGTGAGAAAACAAATTTCCACCATAAGCGCGATGGTAATGATTCTTTTTTGGTTCCTTCGTTAATAACGGAATCTCTTAATTTTTTTGCTTCGCGTTTTAGCGCTTCGCGGCGAAGAACGGTTAATTCACTTAATGGAGTAGCAAGGAGGGCATCAGTTTGGGAACTCGTTAGATGAAATTTATTATATAAATCAACTAGGACTGATGTCGGCGTCTTCGCTTTCTTGACGATATCCATGAGTTCATCAAAATGTTCATAGGCACGGAGAAGACCACTGATAACATAAAGACGAGTGACATTTTTTTCACGCCGTTTTTTAGCGTCTTCTAAGAAGTGACACTTAGCAATTTCGCGACCCATGATGATGTTATCAAGAACTGGGAAAATATCGACGAGTTTAAAGTGTTGGTGGACCATGCCGATTTTTAAATCATTCGCATCGTTAGGATCTTTAATTTCAACTTCTTTTCCGTTGATTTTAATTTTTCCTTCATCGGCGCTATACATACCAAAAAGGATAGACATGATGGTGGATTTTCCTGCGCCATTTTCACCAAGTAAAGCGTGAATTTCGCCCTTTTTAATTTTTAAATTAACATTTTTGTTTGCGTAAAGTGGACCAAATTTCTTGGTGATATTAATCATTTCAACCGCTAAGGGCGCTTCGCTATGTGTTCTAGTTACAACTGTTTTCTTCATAATTCTCTCTTAGCATGGTGTTACGATAATATTCTCTGGATTATAATCTTTAGGGAAATACTCTTTATTGAATGGTGTATAAGCATTGCTATCACCAGTACCGGTATCAACATAGAATTCATTACTACGTTCGCTCATGAAACGAGCGTAACCATAGTAACCGGGTTCAGAGGCGTGAGGATCTTTCTTTTTTACCCCCTCTTCGTCTATGTATATATCTGTGCCATCACCGCAATAGACTTTCCATTCTTTCTTATGAATTTTCTCAACAGCATCTTCTAGTAATCCTCTGGTGAAATAATTAAAACCACGCAAAACGCTGTCGCTTCCGCTTTTTAATGCAGTTGGAATACCAACATAGTCATGAATTCTTTCTTCGGGAATAAGACCATGTTCTTGCATCTTTTCTTTAACACCAAACAAATCTTTTAGTTCAAGTTTCCATGTGGGATTAGTTTCGCTAAATGTATAAGTTATCTTTGGATCACTAGTATTAAGATTGATTATCCATTTGTGTTCAGAATTTTCTTTTATTTCGTATTTATAACCAGTAAACCAATGAGACGTGTCTTTGTTATTGATATAGTCTCTAGCGGCTTGTTCAGAATCGAATGTGGTGGGGGTTCTGCTTATAGGGCCATTACCAATAATGTCATTCCAAGCATTGCCATCTTTTTTATCAACTACATAATAAGTTAAAGCGTCTTTAACGGTTTGTTGTAAATCTTTTAAGGCACTAGTGATGATGGTTTTTCGTTCGTGGTCATCTTTTAACGCGCTATATTGGTCAGTATCAACACCAATCCAACGAGCGGCTTTAATTGGTGCTTCGCCTTCGACAAAATCATAATAGTTATGCTTGCGGTTATAGTCTTTTACGCCATCGGTAACGGATTGATAAAGTTTGCCACCGCAAGAAAAGACCGCTTTAATTTCTTCGGCATACCAACCCATCATCGCCGCACTAGTTTTATCATCATGCGCGAAGACGTTCGAATAAAGAAATTTAACATCTAGTTTTGGATCAGAACGAGTGTTTGTAGGGTCGGGATTATATACTTGGTCAATACCGCGGACTAACCCTTGAATAAAACCATAACCGAACGGGAAAACGGTGTCGATTGGGATTGCGCCACAATAGCCGTAAGTGTATTTATCATCGTCGCTCAAACCGCCGTGCTCTTTTTTGTATTCAGCGTAATCATATCCAGTTGCATAACCCGCTAAATAACCAGAATATGCACTTGAAT
The DNA here is from genome assembly GCA_024408565.1 of Bacilli bacterium. Classification (GTDB taxonomy): domain Bacteria; phylum Bacillota_I; class Bacilli_A; order RFN20; family CAG-826; genus UB1719. The sequence goes on along the minus strand of JAKSUW010000012.1, from coordinate 8,521 downwards.
AGGTGACACAGCAAAGATTAGGAGCGTTAAAATTTGATACTGGAACGTCAAGTAATAAAAATTTAACATTGGGGTAATCAATTTGCGCTTGAGCGGCCACGTTAGCAAGTTCAAAACCCGGGAAGACAATTACTTTCGCGCCTTTGGCGACCGCTTGGCGAATCGCTAAACGCCGCGCGAAATCACTTGAAGCAAAAGGACGATAATATTCATATGATAATGGATGTTCAGGATCTTCACAGAATTCTTTGACCGCTTCCCAAGAGGATTGGTTAAACGAACCATCATCAATATCACCGATACCAGTCACAAGGGCGACTTCGGCGGTACTCCGGGCACAGCCCACATTAGTGGCACAAACTAAAAAGAGAGCAGGTAATAACGCTAACTTCCAATGTTTCTTCATTTTTCTCTCCTTTGATAGCCATCATTAACAATAAAAAAAGGGGCACTACCCCCTGAGTAATTAGCTCATCTTTTTTCTTGTTTCATGACCCATATATTATTTCATATATGAAATGATATGGCAACGAAAATTAAAAAGTTGCGATATTACTGATTAGTGATATGATAATTAGTGCTCAAATTGAGGAGAAATTTATGGCGCGTGAGAACATCATTTTAAAATGTACCGTCTGTGGTGAAGAGAACTATATTACAACCAAAAATAAACGTAAACATCCGGAACGGATTGAAAAGAAAAAGTATTGTTCACGGTGCAAAAAAGAAACCGTTCATAAGGAAAGAAAGTAATATTTCTACTTTCGCTTTATATATAAAGGTATGAAAATTGAGTTAATCTTTTTTAATCACAACTGTAATACCTATCTTTTAATTAACGGGCATGATTGTTTAGTGGTGGACCCAGGTTATAACGAACACGATTGTTTAATTAAAGCCATTACTAAGCGCGGATTAACACTCCGTGGAGTCTTACTTACCCACGCTCATTATGATCATACTCTGGGCCTAAAAACGATGAAAAAGGTGCCCATTTATCTTCATCAAGCGGAAGAAGCGACTCTTCATAGTAGCCGCGACAACTGTTCGTTTATGTCATTAAACCAATTCACGGTCGACGATGTAAAGACCAAATTATTAAAAGATCAAGACGAATTAGATCTCTACGGAATGCACATTAAAGTTATTCATACGCCTTTTCATACCGCGGGGAGCGTTTGCTTTTATTTACCAGAATTAAAAACCGTTTTAACCGGCGACACTTTATTCTTTAACGCGATTGGGCGGAGTGATTTACCCACGAGTGAGCCACGGAAGATTCGCGAGTCGTTAACAAAGTTATTCACCTTACCGATGGAGACAATTGTTTATCCTGGACACGGGAATAAAACCACTCTAAAGGATGAATATCGTTTCGTAAAAAATGAGTATCTATAAGTAGTTCGTGTATAATAGTAAAAGCTTGAAGGAGAAATAAACAATGGTAAATGTAACTGAATTAAGACCCGGTAATTATTTTATCGATGAGAACCAAATGTTTGTCGTCATGGACATCTTATTAAATAAGACCGCGATGAGAAAAATGGTGGCGAAGGTCAAAGTGAAAAATGTTCGCACGGGTGCGATTATTGAACTTTCGCGGAACAGTGGCTACATGGTTGATGTAGTCCGGCTCGATAAAAAGAAGATGAGCTATCTGTATGATAGTGGCATGGGTTTATGCTTTATGGATAACACAACTTATGAACAAATCGAAATTCCCCATGAACGGTTAAAATGGGAAATGAATTTCTTAGTCGCGAATACCGAAATTGATGTCTTATCGTATAACGATGAGATCTTAGGTATTAGCATGCCCGTGAAGGTCGCTTTAAAGATTGTCGATTGTGAACCCGCGGTGCGTGGCGATACAGTGAAGTCCGCGATGAAGAACGCGAAACTTGAAACTGGCTATCAAGTAAAAGTTCCATTATTTATTGATAATGGTGAAACAATTTATGTAAGAACGGATACCGGCGATTATGATGGCCGGGTCAATCAATAAGATTAGGAGGAAAAGTTATGGATTGGAATGGAAGTTGGTTTGGCTTAGCGATTGGTTTACTTTTCGTGGGCCTCGTGGTTGGTTTCTTAGGCGCCCGCAAGCTCATGCGGCGCGAGCTCAAGAAGAACCCACCAATTAATGAGAACATGATTCGGGCAATGTTTATGTCAATGGGACGTAAGCCCAGTGAAGCCCAAATTCGTGCAGTCATTCAAAACATGAAAAATAGCCAATAATTTGGTTAGATTAAAATTAAGAGGCAAGATTAAGTTCTTGCCTTTTTATTTATAAAATAAATAATAAAAACTACTAAACTACTAAATTAAAACTAAATTATGTTATTGACTATACGAAGAAATTTATCGAGAATTTAATCAATATTTTTGTCCGATTTAGGCGTCTTGATTTTTCGATAAATTAAAACTAAATTTTACGAGAATTTTTCCTTTGGTGTGCGCGAGAAGATAACTCGATTTTTTCATCGCGCAATTATGCTCACTCGCGAAAATGTTTTTTGATTTTTCGTTTTCCGTTGTGCTAAAATCTTAAATTGTTATGGCGAATAATCGCAGTTATGATGCAAACGATATCGAAGTCCTCGAAGGGCTTGAAGGCGTAAGAAAACGCCCGGCCATGTACATTGGCTCGACGAACCTTAGTGGCCTTCATCACCTCGTCTGGGAAATTGTCGATAACGCGATCGACGAAGCGTTAAGCGGATATGGTGACACGATCACTTTAATCATTCACCGTGATGGTTCTTTAAGTGTCGAAGACCATGGACGGGGAATCCCGTGCGGCATCCAAAAGAAATACAATGTTCCGGCGGTTCATCTTATTTTCTCAACTCTCCATAGTGGTGGTAAGTTTTCTAACAAAGTGTACAGTAACTCTGCCGGATTACATGGTGTTGGTGCCTCTGTCACTAACGCGCTTAGTGAATGGCTTGATGTAACCGTGATGCGGGATGGAAAGATTTACCATACGCGCTACGAAAAAGGTGGTAAGTTAGTGGAGCCACTAAAAGTGATTGGGGAAACCCGGAAGACCGGAACCATCGTTCGTTTTAAACCGGATAAGAAGATCTTTAGTAGTGTTGATTTCCGTTGGGACACCATTACTAAACACCTACAAGAATCCGCGTTTTTACTTAAAAAAGTAAAATTTATTGTGACTGATCAACGGAGTATTCCGTATAACACAGTCGAATATTTATATAACGAGGGACTAAAAGAATATGTCGCCGCGTTAAATGAAAATAAAACCCCGATTGGACCCGTCGTTTCTTTTACCGATGATAGTAACGACATCAAGATGGAAGTGGCGTTCCAATATTGTAGTAACGATTATAACGAGAACATTTATAGCTACGCGAATAACGTTCGCACTCATGATGGTGGTACCCACGAAACCGGCTTTAAACTTGGCATCACGCGGGCGGTCAATGACTACGCCGAAGAAAAAGATTTACTCCATGGTAAAAAGCTTGAAGGTGGCGATATTCGGGAAGGTTTAACCGCGATTTTATCCTTGCGGATTCCGGAAGAAAAACTTGAATACGAAGGTCAAACAAAAGGTAAACTAGGCACCCCAGAAGCCACTGCATTAGTCAACAATTTTATCTACACTAAACTCACTTATTACTTAAACGAAAATAGTGAATTAGCCTTAAAACTCATTCAAAAATGTGTTGAATCGCAACAAGCGCGTATGGCCGCTAGAAAAGCCAAAGACGAAGCGCGCGGTAAAAAGAAAAATCGCGAAATTATCCTTTCGGATAAATTAACTCCAGCGCAAAGTAAAGACTATGCCCGGAACGAACTCTTCATTGTTGAAGGTGAATCCGCGGGTGGCTCGGCCCGTAAAGGTCGTGACCGGCTCCATCAAGCCATTCTTCCACTTCGTGGAAAACCATTAAATACCGATTCAATTACGATGGAACGAATGCTAAAAAACGAAGAGTTCGCCACGATTATTAACACGATTGGTGCTGGCGTTGGTAGTGAATTCGATGTTAACGATTCCCGTTATGGAAAAATTATTATCATGACCGACGCGGATACCGATGGTGCGCACATCCAAACCCTGTTATTAACTTTCTTTTATCACTACATGCGCCCACTCATTACTAGCGGGATGGTTTATGTTGCAGTTCCGCCATTATACCGAGTTTATAAAGACAAAAAAGAACGCTATGCCTGGCGTGATAATGACTTAGAAGAAGCGAAAGCGGAAGTTGGTCGTGGTTACGAGATTAGTCGCTTTAAAGGGTTAGGCGAAATGGACGCCGAACAACTTTGGAATACCACGATGAACCCTCGTCACCGTTTACTTGTTCGTATTCGGATTGATGATCCATTATTAGTCGAATCGCGCGTCGCGGTTTTAATGGGTAAAGATGCATCATTACGCCGGAAATGGGTTGCGGAAAACGTTGATTTTACTGAGAAAGATAATTTCGAGGAAATTAAATAATGAGTCGGAAAAAGAAAGTTGAAGAGCCGGTGATTCGCGAAAATATTTCGGTCGAAGCCCTTGACGATGTCATGGGGGACCGGTACGGAATTTACGCGAAATACGTCATTCAAGATCGGGCGATTCCTGACGCGCGCGATGGTTTAAAACCAGTCCAACGGCGCATTATTTATTCGATGTGGGCAAATAAAAACACGAGCGCTTATAAGACCAGAAAGTGCGCGAAGATTGTTGGTGATGTCATTGGTAAATATCATCCGCATGGTGACACTTCGGTCTACGAAGCTTTAGCCCGGATGAGCCAAGATTGGAAAGTCCGGATGCCGCTTATTACCTTTCAAGGTAATAATGGTAGTATTGATGGCGATATTCCAGCCGCCTATCGTTACACTGAAGCAAAGCTCAGCGCTTTAGCGGATGAACTGGTCCGTGATTTAAATAAAAACGCAGTTGATAAAATTTTAACTTACGATGATACCGAATATGAACCGGTGGTTTTGCCAGCCCGTTTCCCAAACTTACTTGTTAACGGGGCGGAAGGCATTGCAGTAGCAATGGCAACCGAAATTCCTCCCCACAATTTACGTGAATTAATTGAAGCCGTCATTTACCGGATTCGGCGTGTTCGGGTAGAACCCCTTGATTTAATGGAGTTTATTAAAGGTCCAGATTTCCCAACTGGTGGCGTCATTTCTTCAAGCGAAGGCTTAAAAAATATTTATGCGACTGGACATGGTCGGATTGAAGTAGCGGCAAAAGCCGAAATTGTGAAAAACGAAGACGGCGTCAATAAAATTGTCATTACCGAGATTCCTTATAAAGCGGTAAAGATTAACATTGTTCACGAAATTGATGAGATTCGTCATAAGAAAGTAATCGAAGGTATCATTGAAGTTCGCGATGAAAGTGACCGCCATGGTTTAAAGATTGTCGTTGATTGTAAGAAGTCAGTTAATCCCGATGCGATTTTAAAATATTTAATGACGAAAACCGGCTTAACTTCTAGCTATACCGCGAATATGGTGGCGATTGTTGATGGCCACCCACGGACCTTAAATATCCTTGAATATATTGATTGTTATATTGCTCACCAAGTGGATGTAGTCACCCGGGTTTCGCAATATAATTTAGACAAAAATAAAGCGCGCTTAGAAATCGTTGATGGTCTTATTAAAGCGATTGCGCATCTAGATGAAGTGATCCGGATTATTAAAAAGAGTAACGATAAAGCGGACGCCAAAGCTAAGCTCGCCGAAGCGTATAAATTTAGCGAAGCGCAAAGCGAAGCCATCGTGATGATGCCTTTATATAAGCTTTCCCATACGGATATGAACACGCTTAACCAAGAGAAGAAAAACTTAGAAGTCGAGATTAAGCGCTTAAAAGAAATCCTAAGTGACCGTGAAACACTTAACCGCGAAATTATTAAGGATTTGCGCGTGATTCAACGTGAATATAGTAATCCACGCCGGACCGAAATTCGTCAAGTTGCGATGGAAGAAAAGGTGTTTGATCAACGTGACTTAATTAATAAAGAAGACGTGATGGTTTGTCTCACCCGTGATGGCTATATTAAACGGAGTTCACTGAAGAGTTTTAAGAGTAGTGAAGAATCTTTACCTGGTGTTAAAGAAGGCGACGTGATTATTTATAATAATCAATGTAACACCGAAGATTATTTAATTGCCTTCACTGAACACGGTAATTTTATTGTGATTCCGGTTCACGAAATTCCCGAAATCCGTTGGAAAGAAGAAGGGAAACAACTCTCTTATCACATTAACTATAACGCGATGGAAGATAAGTTCGTTCGGGCCTTTACTTTAAAGAGTTTCCGGAACGATCTCTTCTTTATTTTAGTGAGCCGCAATGGACAAATTAAGCGGACCGCGATGGCAGATTTTTATCTAAATCGTTGTAACCGTTTATACACTGCGTTCCGTTTACTTAACACCGATCGACTCGTCGATGTTGCGATTAGTACCGGAGCGGATAACATCATGCTCTTTATGGGAAGTGGGGAAGCGGTGTATTATCCCGAAGAAGTGTTAACCCCGATTGGTCCTAAAGCGGGTGGAGTGAAAGCCGCTAAACTAAATAAAACCTATATTGCCGCGATGCTTGTTTATCAACAAGATGAGAAGAATAAAATCTTAATTATCACTGATCACGGACATTACCGGGTGTTTGATAAAGAACATATCGCGATTACTAAACGCTTAAATAAACCAACCTTAATTATGCCGTCCTTTAAAGGTGAACCACACAAAATTATGGGTGTGAAGAAATTTAATCGGAGTGAAGGTGAACTTCATTTATTAGCGATTAGTCAAGCCAAAGGCTTAGTGGATTTAAAGATTGATGATTTCTATTTCACACCAATTGAAAAATACGCGAAGACAAATCTTGGGATTGCTAAGCGTGACACCCTTTTATATTTATATTCCCATGGTGAAGTGGTGAACCCGAAATTAGTGTCCACATATAAACCTAAACCAGTGAGCGAAAAACCAGCGAACGAACCAAATAATAACGAGAAAAAACCCGCTAAATATACGCAAATTTCCATCTTTGATGAAGATAACGACGAGCAAAAATAATGAAGCGTTTTACTCCGACTTTCTACGCGAATAATCTCTATGAGATTGATCCAAAATTTTTCGTGAAAAATCATGTGAAAGTTTTGTTGCTTGATTTAGATAATACACTTGAATCGTATCGCGTAAAAACACCGAGCAAACGGACAATTGATTATATTAAACGGTTAAAAGCGAACGGTTTACGACCGGTTATTACGAGTAATAACACCGGTAAGCGAGTCCGGACTTACGCGAAAGATTTAGAGATTGAATTTCTTGCGTTTGTTAATAAACCATTTAAAGGCCGCTTACTAAGAAAATTAAGAGCTCTCAATATTAATCCGGATGATTGCTTAATCATCGGTGACCAAATGATGACCGATGTCCAGTGCGGGAATTCTGCGCATATTCGCACTTTATTGACCGAAAAATTAGTTAAAGAAGATCCAATTCGGACAAAGATTAATCGGCTCTTTGAAAAACCTTTGCGCGCGCGACTCAAAAAATGTGGTAAACTTAATAGTTGGAAGAACTATTTATGAGTAAGCTCAACGTCATTCGTAAATGTTATAGCTGTGGTGCGGTCTTACAAGACAGCGACCCAAAAGCGGAAGGCTATATCTCGCCTGAACTCTTTGAAAACGACATTCGCGTGATGTTTTGTGATAAATGTTTTAAGAAAGAAACTTACGATTTAGTTCCCAATAAATTAGACTTATCCGACGCCTTTAAAACGATTCTCGCGGACGCGCACGCGACCGACGCTTTAATCGTTTTTGTGCTTGATTTATTCTCCTTTGAAGCCGCTTTTTCTAGTGCAATTACTAAGCGCTTAGTGGGGCGGAATGTCTTAGTGGTGGCCACGAAACGTGACTTATTACCAAAAGATGTTGATGATGCAATTTTAAAAGAAGACGTTGCCCACCGGTTAAGAATGGAAAAGATTAAAGTGCAAGATATCATCTTGACTAGTGCGACTACCGAGCTTCACATTAAAGAAATTATTAAACGCATCAACGAATTAAGAAAAGGCCATGATGCCTACTTAATTGGTGGTGATGGTATGGGTAAAACCTTCCTCATTAACGCGATTTTACGTAATTATAAGAACCCGACCCAGCGGCCAATTAAGACAATGGAATATCCAGGAACATCTTTAAGTGTGTTACAAATTCCGTTAGATAAAAATACGACTTTATATGATACCGGTGGTTTAAAAGTCACTAATACCATTACTGAACACCTTGAAAAGGAATTACATAAAATTGTGACGCCGGCTCGCGAAATTAAACCAGTTGATTATAAGATGTGGCCGGAAGTGTCATTATTTATCGGTGGGATTGCTCGTTTTGATTTCCTGAAAGGTAAGACTACTCAAGTTTACGCTTACTTCTCTCGGCGGGTTGATATCAAACGGATTTCCACGCGGCGGACCGATTATATCTTTAATAAAGTTTTATAT
>JAKSUW010000011.1 GCA_024408565.1 Bacilli bacterium | reverse complement strand
ATCATGCGACGAATTATTTCATAATGGTAAAGTTGTAAAATCCCCTTTTGATGGTTTGATTGCTTTTACCGAAGCCTGCCAAATGTGGAAATTAAATGAATCAACATTACGAAAAGCCGTTTCGTATGGCAAGTTAGTTGATGGTGTGGACGTTTGTAAATTTGGAAAACAATGGGTGATTTCGATTGCGGCTATGAAAAGAGAATACGGCGAAAGAAGTCGATAATTATCAATAGTAATTAAGCTTTTTTCTTTTGCTTAATCGTATCTAATACTAATTTAATAAATTCGCCTTGTTTAACAGTTGTTTGTGCTTGTTCGCCAAACTTCCGGTAAGTAAGTGTACCATTTTCTTTTTCTTTATCACCAATCACGACCGTATAAGGCACTTTCATCACTTGAGCGTTTCTTAACCGGTAACCAAGTTTTTCGTTACTATCATCTAACTTTACCCGGATATGTTCCGCCTTCATGGCTTCGACCACTTTCTTAGCGTGGGCTAAATGGAATTCATTATTGACTGGTAAAACTCGCACTTGTTCGGGGGCAAGCCAAACTGGGAAAGCGCCACCATAGTGTTCGATTAAAATACCAATGAAGCGTTCGATACTACCAAATAAAGCGCGGTGAAGCATAATCGGCCGAACTTTATTATTGTTTTCATCAACATAAGTTAAATCAAACCGTTCGGGTAAATTCATATCAAGTTGAATAGTCCCGCACTGCCAAATCCGGTTCATCGAATCACGAATCTTAAAGTCGAGTTTAGGACCATAGAAAGCACCATCACCCGCGTTAATCTTATAGGGTTTACCACTCGCTTTCATCGCTTCTTCAAGAATCTTTTCGGATTCATTCCAGATTTTAATATCACCAATATATTTCTTTTCTGGGCGCGTTGATAATTCGATGGAGTAATCAAGATTAAATAACGAATACATCTCATCGTAAAGCTTAAGCATCCGTTTAATTTCGTCTTGTAATTGATCTTTCCGGCAGAAGATATGAGCATCATCTTGCGTGAAGGTTCTCACGCGGAATAAACCCGCGAGAGCGCCACTTGCTTCGTTACGGTGGACTAAACCTAATTCACCCATCCGAATGGGTAAGTCTTTATAAGAATGTAAGACATTTTTATAAATGAGCATGCCACCGGGGCAGTTCATCGGTTTAATCGCGAATTCTTTATCGTCAATCTTGCTCGTGTACATGTTATCTTTATAATTCGCCCAATGGCCGCTAGTAATCCAAAGTTCTTTACTGAGCATTGTAGGAGTTTTGACAAACACATAACCTTCATCCGCATGCTTTTGGTACCAGAAATTTTCGAGTTCGTTACGGATAATCATGCCTTTTGGGAGCCAGAAAGGAAAACCTGGACCAAATTCAGAAATCATAAATAAGCTCATCTCTTTGCCAAGTTTCCGGTGGTCACGCGCTTTTCTTTCTTCTAGGAGTTTTAGATAGTTATCTAATTCTTCTTTAGTCTTCGCACTTGTGCCATAGATTCTTGTGAGTTGTTTATTCTTACTATCGCCCCGCCAATAAGCGCCGGCTAAACTAAGGAGTTTAAAATGTTTAAGATTGCCCGTGTAACCAACATGGGGACCACGACATAAATCGGTGAAGTCACCTTGGGTATAAATCGAAATTTTCTCATCGTCTTTTAGTTCTTTAATGAGTTCGGTTTTATACGGATTATCTTTGAATAATTTAAGGGCTTCATCTTTACTAATTTCTTGGCGGACTATTTTAATATTTTCTTTCACAATCCTTTTCATTTCCGCTTCAATTTTGGCGAAATCGTTTTCTGTTAAAACGACATCGTTAAAATCAATGTCATAATAAAAGCCTTCATCAATACTTGGTCCAATCGCGAATAACGCTTTGGGATAAAGACGATGGATAGCGTGCGCTAATAAATGCGCGGTACTATGGTTAAGAATATCTTTAGTAATTTCCATAAAACTTATTTTAATAAATCAATCAAGCGAAGTAAATTCATGTGCTTATCGCGTGGTAATTGAAGGGCTTCATTAATATCGTAATGAACGACTTTGTTATTGATTAAACCAACACAAAGACCGCCTTTACCTTCCATAATTAAATCAATCGCGTGAGCGCCAAGGCGCGCTGCTAAGACCCGGTCTTGAGCGCTGGGTGAGCCACCGCGTTGGATGCGACCTAATACTTCAGCCCGGCATTCATAGCCAGTTTCTTTAGTAATCTGCGCCGCAAACGCTGCAATATTAGCGTAGATATTTTCACTCACGATCATCATGACGTGCTTTTTGCCCGCCTTTTTCCATTCTTTTAAATTCTCGATAATGTCTTCATCACTAATCGGGTGATCAGGGGTAATAATCATATCGACGCCTTCGGCGATACCCGCAAAAAGGGCTAAATCACCACACCGGCGGCCCATGACTTCCACAATCGAACAACGTTGGTGTGATTCAGTGGTGTCACGAATCTTATCGGTGCATTCCACAATCGTATTTAAGCAAGTATCAAAACCGATGGTATAATCGGTACTCGCGATATCGTTATCAATGGTCCCGGGCACACCAATACAGTTAATGCCCATTTCGGTTAAGCGCATTGCGCCCATATAGGTACCATCGCCACCGATACACACTAAAGCGTCAATTTTATTTTTTCTTAAATTAGCAATGGCTTTCTTACGAACATTAATATCTTTAAATTCGGGTAGACGCGCACTTTTTAAAACGGTGCCACCGCGTGAAATGATTTCACTCACGGCGCTTCGATCAACTTTATAAATGTTATTTTCGACTAGGCCCTTATAGCCTTCAAAAATTACATACATTTCGCAGCCATTTCTTAAACCGGCCCGGACGACCGCCCGGATGGCAGCGTTCATGCCTGGATCATCGCCACCGCTTGTTAATACGCCAACTCGTTTTGCCATAAAAAAATATCTCTCTACGGTTAAAATTATAATCCATTTTTTTATTTTTATAATAAAAAACTTCGGTTAAGGTGGATTTCTCTTTACTTAAGTGTATTTTGTGGAAAAGTTACGAAAAGTCAAAAAATACCACTTTTTATGGTCACTTATTTGGTGGAAAATTCTCCACTTTTTGTCTAGGAAGTATTATAAATACTTACTTTCTTTAGCAAGGCAAAAAAGATTATGCTATTATCTATCTCACTACTCGTTATGGAATACTTAGCCAGTAAGGATTATCTAGAAGTGGTTGGCGCTAGCGTCATTAGTGACGTGGATTTTGATGTCATCGCCCGGCTTTATCAACCACTTGTCGGTTATAAAGCGTGTATGCTCTATTTTACGTTAGTGAACTATATGGAACGTTCCGAGAATGAACTATTTCCGCACGAATATTTCTTTACGTTAATGCAAATAACCGCGAGCGATTTTTTACAAGCCCGGAAGGCGTTAGAAGCGGCGGGATTAATTAAAACTTATCTTAAGGTGGAAGATGATTTAAAAAAATATACCTATGTTATTTACGCGCCAAAATCCCCAAAAGACTTCTTTAGTGATGTACTTTTTAAAGGCTTACTAGTGCGTTATCTTGGGGAAAAGGAAGCGACTAAATTAGCGTTACACTATAAGAGCAAACTAAATCTTGATGGTTATAAAGATGTCTCCGCTAGTTTTGTGGATGTCTTCCAACCCGATTTAAACGATGCGAGTTTTGACGCGAAAATGCCAACCAACTTAAAAGATAACAAAGCCTTAAAAGTTGATACCCAATTCTCTTACGAAGATTTCTTTACCCATTTAAAGACCGCTTTAATGGTGAGTGAAGAAGCCTTCTCAAAAGCGGAAGTAACCGAAATTGAACGGATTGCGACGCTTTATGGATTAGATGTAATTACAATGGCGGATATTGTGATGCAATCCTTTAACGAACGGAATAAGAAAGGGAACCGAGTTGATCTAAACGCCTTAAAAGAACGAGCGATTAATCAAGCTAAGTTTTCAACCATTGCCCGGAAAGTTAATAAAGGCCAAACCTATATTAAAATCTCGGGTCGCACCGCTTTAGCGGATGAACTTAAACTCATGGAAGAAATCTCACCCAAGATGTATTTACAAAGTAAACAAGATGGTGTCGCTCCGGTGACCGCGGATTTAAATCTTATTAATTATCTCAGCGAAAATATGGGTTTAAGTCATGGTGTTATTAACGCTTTAATTAGTTATTGCTTAAAAATGTGCAACAACCGTTTAAATAAGAATTATGTGGAGAAAGTGGCGTCTTCATTAAGACGCGAGAAGATTACGACTGCCTTAGATGCAATGAATTATTTTGAGGCGCGACCCATTTCTCCTCGCTTTAGTGAAGAGAAGACGAAACGCGGCAAGACCCCAGTTAATCACGATGATAATAGCTACGATGAGGCGGAATACGAAGATGTTTTAAAGAGTTTTAAAGGAAAATAATATGGCGGAGTTTCAACTATTAAAAGGTAAAAAAATCAAAAGCGACGCGAGTGTTGAAAACTATATTGATTCACTCGTGAAAGCGGTCAAAGCCGATGATCAATTAATGCGCTATTTATCTACGCATGGTTTAAATACGGATGAATTAATTCGGAGCAACATCTCCGCGATCACGCGTTTTAAAGAGGACCGCGATTATTGTAAGAAGTGTCCAGGTTTTGCTTTATGTAATAAAGAACGGCCACATTATGTTTTAGATTTAACTTACGATGGCTTCATGGTGAATAATGATTTAAAACCCTGTAAACATAAACTCGATGATATGATTCAAGATGAAGCCTATCTTGTCCGTGATTTTCCGGCGGAGTGGCGCGATTCGACCATTCCGTTAATGGATAAAAGTAAACAACGTTTAAAATTGATTAAACGCTATAAAGAAGCGCTTGATGCGCACGCTAACTGGCTCTTTATTACGGGTAATCACCGTTCGGGTAAATCCTTTGTGGCGGCAACTTTAATTAATTACTTTAACCAAATTAAAAAGCGGCCAGTCGCCTTTATCAATTACCCTAACCGCGTGAAAGAACTCTTAGATTTATCGTATGGGAATAAAGAAGATTTCTTTAAACTGATGGGTCTATATTCAACGGTGGATCTATTGGTGCTCGATGATTTTGGGAATGAATATAAAAGTGAATATATTCGTGACTCCGTCACGTTAGCGATTCTTAATGAACGGGCACGTTTAGGTTTAATGACTATTTTTACCAGTGAATTTAGCTATGAAGATTTAGCGAATATGTACGCGTTAAACGCAAGTGGTCGTGCTCGGGGAAAACAACTAAAAAATCTCCTAGAAGATTTAGCGGGCGAAGCAATCGATATTTCGAATGTTGGAGTGTATTAATGAAGAAGTCTTCACTGCTTAAATTACGCGATCCTAATGCGAAAGCTATGTGGGGTAAAACGAAGTCACAAACTTTTCGTGACCGGAGTAAATATACGCGGAAAAAGAAACACAAAAACCGGGAAGATTAATAAGTTATAATATTGGCTATGGAAAATAAGAAAAGTCCGACTAAATACTTGGTGAGCGAAATTATCATCGCGATTGTGTCTGTACTCACTTTATTTGTTGCTACTTTTGAAGAATGGTATGTCGGCACGGCGACCGGTTTTATTCTCTTCTTAATTTTCTTATGCTTAGCGTTTTGCGCGGTCGGTAGTGGTATCATCGTTAGCACAATGGACTATAAAAGCCATCATACCACTTCGTCCTTGATATTATTGGTGGCTCACGCGATGTTAATGCTAGGTGTCATCATTGTCATTATTCTTTATTTCTTACCGGTTTAATAAAATAACGCTATGAATGTTTTAAAACGAATATTAAGAATTTTCTGTTATGTGATGGTTGCCCTCGGCATTACTGGGTTAACTTTATGCGTAATCCATAGTGATAAATTAATGGTTCGTCACTATGTATTGACCACTGACGAAGTCAACAATCCTCACACATATGTTGTTATCAGCGATTTACATCACCGGGGTTTAACCTTTGAAGGTGGTGTTAGTTTGATCGACACAATTAAGCAAGAAGAACCAGAAGCGGTTTTTATGATTGGTGATATGATTGACAATCATATTGAGCGCGCTGATAAAGACCCGTTTCCCGTGATGGACAAACTCGTTAATGGTTTATCCGATTATCCAATTTATTATGTGACAGGTAATCACGAAGATAAGGCAAGAGAGCTATATGATGAATTTGTTGAGCATTTTAAAGATAAAATTAACATCATTGGTGGCAGCGGTCCCACTGAGGATAAATCGGTAACACTTGCCGAGGAAGATGGCAAAAAAATAGTTTTATATGGTTTACATGACCCAAGTTTTGATTATGAAGGCTATAATCATTTTGAGATAAACCCAGGTCGTTTGGGCGAAGCGCTTCAAAATTTCGACATTGATCCAAACAATTTTAATATTTTATTGGAGCATCGCCCTGAATTAGTTGATTTTTATGGTTATTACGACTTTGATGCGATGTTTGCGGGACATAGTCATGGTGGACAAATTGTGCTTGGTGGTTGGTCAACTTTTTCAATCCCAGGCGGAACCTTCAACTATGTTGGTGGTGAATATGATTATCAAGATGGAAAGAAACTTTATGTCTCACGTGGCTTAGGCTATAGCGCGATGCTCCCAATTCGCATTAATTGTAATCCCGAAATTATTAGTTTTACGGTTCAACCTGAGTAGTTAGTTACCCACGCCCGTGAAATACATGTTAAAATTACTTTGCTAATTTTAAGATGGAAAAAGTTTTAACTAAGGAAGACATTAAAGCCTACGAAGAAAGCCCGAATCCGAAGAAAAAGAAAAGCGGTCTTTATAAGTACGTCATCTATATTTCGCTGGTTTTAGTTGCGACCGGAATTGCACTTTTCTTAGCGTTACGGAAAGACCCCCAAGGCGTTTTTGATGCCTTAGCTAGTAGCGACTATCGTTGGATATTAGCCATTATTGGTGTAATGTTTTTCTCACTCGTGGTAGACGCTTTAGTTATTTATATCTTCATGCGCCTTTACACTAGAAAATATCATCTCCACCAAGGCGCGGCCGTCTCCATGATTGGTTATTTCTATGGGAGTATTACACCTGGAGCTAAGGGTGGACAGGTGATGCAAGCCTACGCTTTACGTAACCAAGGTACCCAAATCTCTAACGCGGCAAGTATCCTTGTTATGTACTTCATTTTGTATAACATCGCCGTGGTGATTTTTAACCTTATCGCGGTTATCTTTAAATTTAGTCTCTTTAAAGAAATCGGGAGTGTACCAATTACGATTGGTAATTTCTCGGCGAATCTTTCGTTAGTGCCGCTTACGATTATCGGCTTCCTCTTTTCTTTATCAATTGTGGGGCTCCTTTTCTTAATGAGTTATTCACACCGGATGCATAACTTTGTCATGCATTATGGAGTGGGCTTCTTAGCCAAGATTAAAATCTTAAAGCATCCCGATAAGACAAGAGAATCCTTACGGATTCAGGTGGAGAATTTTAAGATTGAACTAAGACGGCTCCTTTCAAATATTCCGATTACGATTGTGATTATCTCGTTATTCTTTGTTGGCCTAATTTGTGAATACTCCATTCCTTGGTTTGCCGGGATGGCGGTTAATGGTTATGGCTATCACGAGATTGGTGGCGAAATTGTTCACACTGCTGGTTATCCAACGATTGGCAGTATGTTTGATGCTTGCTTCTTATCTTGCTATCACCAAATGATTTCGGGTTTAATCCCCATCCCAGGTGGTGCGGGTATTAGTGAAATTTTATTCTCGAAATTATTTGAAAATTATTACACGACACCCGCTGCGATTAGTGCGAGTCAAATTATTTGGCGGGGCGCAACTTTCTACGCGATTATGTTAGTGTCAGGACTCGTGACCGCTTTATACAAAGCGAGTCCCAAGAAACAGGCAGAAGCGGCAACCGACCGCCGGACGTTTGTCACGATGCAACTAGAAACCTACGAAGAAAGAAAACAAAGTAGTGATGCGAGCTTTGCTTCCACCCAAGTGACAAGAAAAGAAAATCAACAACGGATTAAGGAAATAGTGGTCCCTAAAAGCTTCCAAGAAAAGAAACGAAAGAAAGAATTTGAACTCGATGATCAAGAATTATACGAAGAATCACCATTCCATGTTGATAGTGATTTAGTTAAGCCTCTAGAGCAAAACAAAAAGAAACGTCACAAGAAAGATGACCGGGATTGGGGGAGCTTTGATTTATGAGTCACACCATCACGGACATTCATATTTTAAAGAAAAAGGTGGTTCTTTACTTTGGTAAAGAAAAATTAGAGATTACGCCTAATACTTATACGAACTTTACCTTATATTTAAATAAGCAACTAACGGATAAAGAATACGAGGCTCTTAAGGCAGATGATTCTTACCAAAAGGATTTAGCCTACGCGTTAAATTTAGTGGGTAAATATGCGTATTGCGAAAGTAAGTTAATAAAGAAATTAAAACAAAAACAAATTAGTGAGGATCATATCAATCAGATTCTTACTTATTTACGAAAGCATCATCTTATTGATGATGAAGCCTTCGCACTAGATTACGCGATGAGCTTACTTACTCGTCATAAAGGCGAACGCTTTATTAAAGAAGCCTTACGGGCATTAATGATTAAACCTACAATCATTGAGAAAGTCATGGGTGAGATTAATCAAAAAGACTATGCATTAGCCTTAAATAAATATATTAAGGCTTTAGACCGTCGTTATACCCGGAGTAACGCTACGAATAAGCGGGCGAAAATCACGGATGCTTGTTTAAGGTCAGGTTATTCTTATCAAGAAATTAACCAGGCGTTAAGTAAGATTAAATTAACGCCAGTTAATTATCCTGATGCTTTATTAAAAGATTATACGAAGTTTAAACGGCAATACGATGATGAAAGGAAAATTATGATGGCCTTAAAGCGGAAAGGCTATAGTTATAGTAAAATTAAAGCAGTAATGGGGGAGAATTATGATCTATCTTAATAGTATTAAAGAAGGCGAAAGTTACCGGGAGATTTATCTAGTTAAAAGCGCAACCAAGAGTTTAACCTCGACTGGTAAATCGTTTATGAATATTATCCTTCAGGATAAAACTGGTACTTTAGCGGCGAAAAAATGGGATGTTGACGCTGAAGATAGTGAGATCTTTAAACCCGGCAATTTTGTGAATATCTCGTTTGACGCGACGACTTATAAAGATAAGATTGAACTCAAGATTAAGGATGCGAATAAGGTTGAAGTCACTAAACTAGATGATTATATTCCTTGTTCACCAATCCCCAAGGAGACCTTACAAAAGAAATTAGAAGCGTATTTAAGTCAAATTCAAGATCCTAATATTAAGCTCATTGTGGATGAATTATATAATAAACATAAAGAAAAGATCCTAACTTATCCGGCGGCGAGTAATAACCATCACGCCTT
The DNA here is from genome assembly GCA_024408565.1 of Bacilli bacterium. Lineage (GTDB taxonomy): Bacteria > Bacillota_I > Bacilli_A > RFN20 > CAG-826 > UB1719. The sequence goes on along the minus strand of JAKSUW010000011.1, from coordinate 22,312 downwards.
CGCGAGTGGCCTACTTTATCATACGGTCAGTATGCTAGATGTTGGGGCGTTTTTAATGAAACACTATGACCATATTGATCAAGATATTATTCTTGCGGGCATCTTCCTTCACGATATTGGCAAGATTAAAGAATTAAGTGGTCTATTACCGATTGAATACACGACCGAAGGGCGTTTATTAGGTCATTTAGTAATCGCGGTGAATCTTGTTAATAATGTTGCGACCGCGCATCACCTAGAAAATAATGAAAAAGTGATTATGCTTGAACACGCGATTTTAGCAAGCCACGGGGAATATGAATATGGTTCCCCAGTCTTAGGCGAGACTAAAGAAGCTATTATGTTAAATTTCGTTGATGATTTAGATGCGAAGATGATGATGTACGAAAATAATGTGAAAGACATTAACGAAGGTGAATTCAGTAAAAGTCTACCTCAATTAGATGGTCGCCGGTTATACAAAAAGAAGTAAGAAACTACTAAATAAAAATGGTGGATGTTACTCCACCATTTTTTTAATTAATAAATTAATTAATTGATGACTCAAATGGCAATGGTTCGTAGCCTTCAATATCCGGTTCTTTATAGTCCCATTTACCTAGAGTAGCTTCTTGGTTTAAATAACCATGAATGTCGGTATTCTTTAGATGCATATATGTGTAGGATTTACTACTTGGAATGACAGCCTTAAGGTTTGCTTTATTAACATCAAGAGTCAATTCTTGTTGGTGAACCCAATTATCTTTAAAATTCACAAAATAATCAGCTTTAGCATCGCCACTACCTTCGGTAATTATATACTTCTCAAGATCACCATCATAATGAATCGCTTCGCCAATATCGTGAACGATATTTTTTGAATTGGTTAAATCAAGCTTATCAATTTTAAGGTTAATCGTTAAATTATTACCATTACCTTTTGTATATTTATGTTTTAAGGGAATATTCGCAGGATGATCCTTTTGCCAGGCGGCAACTTCATCAATAATTTGGTATATTGGCTTATTTATTCCTTCGAAATCTATATTTAAATCTTTATTAGTTATAAGACCGGGCGCTAAATAATTGACTGCTGAGAATTTTACATCTTCGGCATTAGTACTCTCCGGGTCTTTAATAAGATCCTTAAAATCATAACCGAAGCCTGATATGTCAAAACCAAATCCTCTCATGCCGTTGTCATAAATGCCATGGTGTTCATTAAAGAAGCCAGTATTCGATGCCATTTCGTACATTAAAAAGTTATTAATATTCTCAAATTTTTCTCCATCAGGCGTATACCATTTTGGATTAATCGTACGATAATATTTCTTTTCCGCGACCGGCTTAACATAATAAAGGTTCCAATTTTCTTTTCCTTCTTGCGTAGTTTTTTTAATAAAAATACTATCACCATTTTTATTGGAAACACCCATATAATCATGACCTAAGTCCCATTTCACCGTAATTGAATCGCCAAAAGCAAGTTTGACATTATTAAGATTAAAAGTATGGGTGACGTCAGTTTCCATATTGTAAGAAAAGAAGTAGAAACTACCCGAGATATCGAGATCTAGATTAGCCTTCATAACTCCGGCTTGTGGTAAATCAAATACTTCACGTTCTTTTTCGTTTTGTTTATTTTTGATTTGTGCTCCTAGAATTTTTACAAGGGTACCCTTTAAATCGCCTTCTAATGTAGTATAAGTACCACTATATTCTTCGCGTTTTAGTCTGCCGCCATCGTCATCGTTATTGCCTTTGCAACTTGTTAAAGCACAGCAAACAATGAGAGTAGCTGGAATTAATAAATTTAATTTTCTCATAACTTTCTCCTTAATTATCTATTAAATTCGGATGGAACAGGTGGCTTTGGTTCAATAGGGATGTAGTTTTCTAACTTGACATCATCGCATTCAATATCGTTATAGTTAATTTCTTCGTTAATCACACCGTTGATATTAGCTTTTTTGATATCAATGCTGATATCACCCATAATAGGATACATTGCAAAATCCGCATTCTCAGTATTAATGACTAGTTCTTGTTGATGAATGAAATTGTTTTCGTAACTAACAAAATAATCGACGGCCCCCTTGCCATTTGCGTCGAAATAATAGTTGTATTGAACATAGTTAAGTGCAGTAGCCAATTTTATTAAATCTAGTTTTTTAAAGCCGAGGTCGATCGAAAGTTTAGCATCATCGTCATTCGTCGTTGCTTCTTTTGTATACTCGCGGATGAATGTGGCGCCTAGTATCTCTAATGCTGTCTTGACGAGGTCGATATAAGCATCGATATCTTCAGCTAGATTCATAATTAAAAGCGGAAGAGCAGCTAGGTTATCATAATAATATTGCTTATCGTTGAAATAGTTAAAACCAGCACCACCAAAACCAGTAATATCGACACCTAAACCGTCGATTATATTCTCGCGTTCATCACTCCATACTTGTTGTGAAAAAAATCCTAAATTTTGCGCACTTTGAATTACAACGTAATTGCGTAGCCCAACTTCTTCTTCATTGACTACTCCTCCCAAATGTTTAATATAGTTAGTAATATCGATTCTATATTTTTGATGTTCAATGACTTCGTTATCGAAACATTGCCAATATTTGTCATTGTTTTTGATGACATAATTAACGCCGCCAAGTGAATCGGTTGTTTTAATATAACCTTTTTTGATATCCCACTCGGTCGTAATTGTGTCATTTATTGAAGCGTCTAGATCGTTTACTTCAATTGGATTGATTGACTTTTCAACCAAGCGAAAGCCATTCCACTTAATGCCAATATCAGCGTTTTCAGTGAGTGTCCCGTGATCTTGTATTTTGTAACAAGCTATTTTTTCATCTTCATTAGCGGTAGGAGAAAGTTGCTCAACTTGATTCTCAGCAGAAGATTCGAGTAAATTAGCAATTCCTCCGTCGGTAAGTGTTTTAACTTCTTCACTATACTTATCACGTTTATTAATCATTTTATCTGCGCCACGTTGATAGCTGCTACTGGTGTTAGCGCAACTTAAACAACTCATTGGGGCAAGAAGACAAAGAGCTAATAATTTTCCTTTTTTTAGCATATAAAATTCCTCCAATATCAATTTCTATTCTTCCATATGTATATCGACTTGTCAAATCCTATAGTTTTTCTTTAATTTTATTCGCGAGAGCAGGAAGGAGTGATTGATCAACAGCGTTTTCTTTTAAAGTGATTTGGAAACCGGCATCACGAGTGTAACGTGGGACCACGTGAACGTGGTAATGCATAATGGTTTGTCCCGCCTCTTCACCAACATTAGTTAAGATATTAATGCCTTTGGCCCCGAGGACCGCTATCTGGGCTTGCCCAATCCTTTGGGCCACATCCATGACCTTATGCATAATCTCTTTTGGTGTCGCTAAGAAGTTGGGGTGGTGTTCCTTAGAAATTACTAATGTATGACCACGCGTTGCTTGCGAAATGTCTAAAATCGCTAGAACTTCATCATCCTCATAGATTTTGGCACTGGGGATTTCACCCTTAATGATTTTACAAAAGATACAATTATCCATATAAATACCTCTTTATTAATTATATAACAAAATAAAAAGGCACGTGCCCGTGCCTTTCATTGTTTTTTCTACTTTAGAATAAATCAGGATATTGCGATTTAAAGTATTCGTAGACATCTTCGTCGTAGAAGATGATGTTACTAACCATTAAGAAGTATTCTTCAGCGTTCTTCTTATAAGTATCGCCAGAAGCTACTTTAGTGACAATATCGTTAACAATGTTATCTTTATACGAAGTTGACCAAGTAGCATCATCGGCATGAGCTTTCTTATATAAATAAGAACCACTGTTATTGATGTCTTTTGATAATTTTGAGGTATTGGGCGCTTCTTCAACTTCCACGATGTGGATCTTGCTATTGTCTGCTTCTTCAAGAATGGTTGATTGTACTGGTTCAGAATAGTTTTCATCAGTGAGATAATATTTACCATTCGCTAATTTACGCACATAATCACCATCTTTATAACCGTCTTCACTATCAATTGTTTTACTAGTTGAAATATCAAAGAGGCGCTTTTTAAATTCGTCGCCTAAATCTTCGGCTCCTTCGTTTTTTAGATACCAACCATCTTTAATATATGAAGTTAAGCGGATTTCTCTTTCTTTTAATTCAAGACCGTGTGTAACTGGATATGCATTATTTCCGGTTAATTCCTTATAGGTATCTTCGTCTCTAGTTGGGCTAAAAGTAGAAACAAATTCGCTTCCGTTATAGGTGATTTTATACACTTTTTGGTATTTTTCGACTAAATCACCTAATAAAGTGCCCTTATAAACTAAGGTAGAAGCAGTGCTTCCTTGTGGTGTCCATTTTAAATCTATTTTCGTGGTTGGTGTAGCGCTAGTATCATCAACGGTAATTTTCTCAAATCCACCAGCCGCAAGTAATTCGTCGGCATAAGTTTTCGTTGGGTCAGTAATTATTCCGCGCATCGCATCGTTGATATCGTTAAACGTGTAATAAGTCTCAGTGGTTTGGTTCATATTTTCCATATAGGCGCGGAAGAGATTACGTACCTTGGCGCCATAACTGCCTTCAGCAACAGAAATCATATGAATCTTACGAGCGTAAGTCCGACCTAAGCTAGGATAATTTTGGTCGTTAACATAAATTTGGGTTAAGGTTTCGCGATAAATTTCAGGGAGAACCTTCCGATTAACATAATCCTTATACATTTTGTGTGAATTTTCTGATAAGTTTTCGTAATAAGTTAATTTATTGTCGTTAAGCTCAGCGAAAACACGTAAGAAGCCACTTGTGCCATCGCTTGTGCGGTTAACATATGCGGTCCAACTTTGTAATTCGTCGCGACCATATTCGTCATCGGCGCTACTTGAAATACGTGGAAGTAATTCTTTTTCTTCAGCGATATCAGGGAATGCCGCAGTTAAATCAGCGATTTTATCGACTTCATACATTTGTTTACGTAAACTACGAAGGAATTTTTCTTCGTAGAACTGATTATCAACTGAATAAGAACCACCGTTAATTTCGTTAAATAGTTTTTCAAAGATTGAGTTAAGGATTTGTGTACGGCGATTTTTGATTAATTTATAAGAAACTTTTAGTTGTTCAACTTCATTAAATGTATGAATCTTGCGTTCCCCTTCTTCTAACGCTATACCTTCTTTCGCCGATTTATAAATTGGATGTTCGTCAATAAACGCTTTTAACTTTTTCTTATGTTCATCATCTGACTTATCGGGATCGTATTCGCTAGATCCAAATGTTTCAATGCCAGGAATGAGTTTACCGTTTTTATCATATTGCAAGAAACTACCTAATTGCTTTTGGCCAATCTTTTCGTATAAAAGTTTGGTTAATAGATTAGGATTAGTGTCACTTAATTTCTTGACCGCATCGTAAATCCGTTTAAGTTTATTATCTTTTAATCCTTCGCCACTAATGATTTCGTAATCAATCCAACTTGGACGAGCAATGATTTTATCGGTCGAGCATGCAACTAAAAAGCAGCCAGCAGCAACTAATAACGGAAGGAATGTCTTTCTTTTCTTATTCATTGAATGCTTCTCCTACACCGAAGTAAAGCTTGATGTCATTGGCATCAAATAACGTATAAGCAAAGGCGGCCGCTTCAGAAACAGTTCCACCTTTGAACCAACCGGTTTCTACTTCTTTCGGCTCTCTTTCCTTTGTCGTTTGCACTAAACGATAATAGTAATCTTTCCAAGTCGTGTTCCACTTATCTTCAGTTTGATATTTCGTATCTTCACGTTGGAGATCAATCCACGATTCAATACTTGTATCGATGTGTAATGTGTTTTTGGCGTAATCAGAGAATTTAATGTCACCACTTTTAATAAGATAGCGATAAATGTAAGTGTTAATGTTAGGGTCATAGGCTTTCACTTTGCCTTCTAAATCGTCAGCCCGCGCTTTCTTGTCGATTGGTTTCTTCGAACGGAAATAGTTAGGATAAGTAAACTTTTCTAAACGGTTTTCATCGTCTTGTTTTTCAGCTGGAACAGAATAATAGTGTGGGTGTTTGTTGCCGGTTTGAGTAGGATAGTAATTGGTAAAGTATTCTTGTCTATCAACAGCAATTTCTTCTTCTTTTGTGCCTTTTTCGGCATAACCCTTTTCACCATTATATTCTTTGTTAATGAATGGACTTCTTTCAACACAAACAAAATGAATACCTTGATAGCCAGTATCTTCATTGCTGCTTTCGCTAGAAGTGCCACTTCTAAAAACAAAAATTACTCGACCATTGTTATCACGTAAAACAGGTGTATCCGCAGTTTCTCCATCAAATTCAGCTAAAACTTTATCATTATTCTTATAATAAGTTGGTTTGGTAGGGGTTGGATTATGAGTTTCATTTTCTGCAACATAACTAAATCCTGGTAGTCCTTTAAAATCGTCGTTAGCGGGACAATCATAATTGTCATCAGCTTTCCGCCGCGTTTTGTCTCCGGTCTCTTCTATTATTGGTGTAAGCCATGTCTTCCTAGATTCAGCATCGTTTAATTCGTTAGTCTTATGGAAAGTAGAAGGCGTAATCACCATAATATTATTTTTGTTGAAATACTTATTGAAAATAACGTTTCGAGGATAATATTTTGCTCTATCATCAACACCTTCTGGGATGTCGCCTTTTAATCGATCTTTTAATTTGGAATAATCATAATCACCAAAAGCGATTTTAGGTGTGTCTTTACCATCCGCATATTTAACTGTGTAAGTATCATTCTTCAATGATAATGCCGCTTCGTAGGGGATTTGACCAATCGTTGGCAATGTGGCGTCTTTATTGGTTGGATCTTTTACGTCAGTTAAAATCTTATTGGCATAATAACTAGCAGTTCCTTTCGTGCTGACATCTTTATCAAATCCAAAACCTTTTTTAGCACTTTCGCCACCATATTTTGATTCCGATTCGGTTCCACTAGTTGCGGAACTAAAGAAAGACTCGTAGAGATAAGTGCCGAGTTTAAATTCGTTAACGAAGGAAGTATCTAAATCCATGATACCTAAATCACCGCCGTCGGCTTTTGAACCAGTATCATCTGAATACGCTCTTGCCACCCGGGCAAAATCCTCGCCGTTAGCTAATTGGGTAACAACATCGGACAATTTATTTGCTTCTTCTTTAGTAATTTCACCAGTACATGGATCGTCTTTTGCCGCGCTTACTTTGACTAAAATATGGCGGACATGATATGGTTTTTTATCTATCAGATAGCCGCCTATTTTTTCACTATCTGCTTCATCTTTATTGAATTTGCCGCCGTCACGAAGAACTTTGAAATTAGCGTCATCGTTTTCTTCGTAGAATTTTTCATCAAATTTTTCTTTTTCAATTTCGTATTCGAATTTATCGTAAAGTTCGTCTTCGTCTTCGACACCATTACTATCAAGAATTTTTTGCCATTCTTCGGCATAGGATGTACCGTTTTTATCAGCATTCGATTGAGCAATATCTTTTTGGCCACTCATTTTGATTTTAGTGTCCTTAGTAATCTCGCCCATATATTGTTTACCATCGCCACTAGCAAAATATTTTCGAACCGCGACGCGATACACGGCGTCAAACATTTCTTTCGCAGCAGCTTCGGTTATTTTTTGGTCTTCGAATAATTGTTCAGCAGTAATTTCTTCGCCGTTGATAGTTAAAATAACGTGGTCTTTTGCACGCACAACGCCACTACAGCTCATTAAGGACGTAAAGGCGACAAATGCCGCTGAAAGTCCGATAAAAAATTTACTCTTCTTCATGATGTAATCCTTTTTCAAGGTGCCCGTTTATTCTACACATTTAATTCTATTAAAGCAAATCTTTTTTTCAAGGACAATTATACCAAATGGGGGTATAATCATAAGCGTTATGGAAGAAAACATGCGCAAACGGCTCATTGCAAGCGAAGCGCGTTTAAAGGAAATTGACGATACTTTGCTTCTAGAAGCAACGATTCGTGATAAGAAGCTTTTTCGTGACCTTTCTAAGGAGCGTGCGCTCTTAGATGAAATTCTTGAACTTTACCACCAATATTTAAAAGCAGAATCAGACGCCAAAGACGCTTTAGCGATGACTAACGATAAAGACGAAACGATGGCGAGTTTTGGCAAAGAAGAATATAAACGTCTTTCTTCTTTACAAGAAGAACTCATTAAAACCTTAACCGTTAAATTACTCCCCCAAGATCCAAATGATGATAAAAACATCATTGTGGAAATTAAAGGCGCCGTGGGTGGAGAAGAAGCTAATATCTTTGCTAGCGACCTTTTCCGGATGTATACGAAGTATTCCGAAAAGATGGGTTGGCGTCTCCAAGTCTTAGATGTTTCTTATACCGGAGCAGGTGGCATGAGTAATGTCTCGTTTAAGATTAGTGGCGATAAAGTCTATTCTAAACTTAAATATGAATCGGGCGCGCATCGCGTTCAACGCGTACCTAAGACGGAAGCGAGTGGTCGTATCCATACTTCGATTGCAACGGTTCTTGTAATGCCAGAAGCGGAAGAAATTGATATTGTAATTAACCCAAGCGATATTGAAGTTGATACTTATCGTAGTCAAGGCGCCGGTGGACAAAACGTTAATAAAACTGAGTCCGCGGTCAGAATGACTCATAAGCCCACTGGGATTGTTGTCTCATGTCAAACCGAGAAGAGCCAAATCCAAAACCGCGAGATTTGTATGCAGATGTTAAGAACGAAAGTCTACCAAAAAGCGTTAGACGAACAACAAGATAAGATTGGTAAAGAAAGAAAACTAAAAGTGGGGCATGGTGAACGGAGTGAAAAGATTCGCACATATAATTATCCCCAAAACCGGGTCACCGATCACCGAATTGATTTTACCATCCAAGAATTAGACCGGGTGATGGAAGGGGATATCAAAGATATCGTCGAAGCCTTAATCCATTTTGATAACGAACAAAAGATGTTAAATAAATGAAACTAAAAGAACTTTATTTATCATTAATTAAAGAGGGTAAGAAATATCAAATTAGTGAACTTGACATTCGCTATTTAATTACCGACCTTTTAAATCTAGAAAATCAATCATCTTTTTATTTAAAATTAGACCAAGAAGTTAAGGACATTAAAAAGATTAAAAACGGATTTAATCAATTAAGAAAAGGTGTTCCCTTAAGTTATATTACTCATAAAGCGTATTTTTTAGGCGATATTTACTATGTAAATAAGGATACCTTAATTCCACGCATGGAAACCGAAGAATTAGTGACTTTATTAATTAAAAGAATTAATGATTATTATCCCAATAAAAAGCAATTAAATATTTTAGATATTGGAACCGGAAGTGGGGTTATCGCGATTAAATTAAAAAAGGAGTTTCCGGATGCGCGTGTCGACGCGACTGAGATGAGTGAAAACGCGCTTAAAGTCGCAAAGAAAAATATTAAAGATCATCAAGTAAAAATTAATTTATATCACGCGGACGCGTTTCCTCATAACAAAGTTAAATACGATGTTATCGTTTCTAATCCACCTTATATTAAATATAAGAAAGGTGTTGATCAAAGTGTTTTAGATTATGAGCCACACGACGCTTTATTTATTAGTAAGGAAAATAACGTTTACCAAAAAGTATTGCAGAGTAAACGATGCGTTTCTCCTTGTTTATTGATGTTTGAAATCGCGCCTAATCTTGTCGATGATTTGAAAAGATTAATGAATAAACATCTCACTAACTATAGTTTTAACTTTTCTAAAGATATTAGTAATAAAGTTCGATTTTTAACAATAATGTGCTAAATAAAATAAAAAACTTGGGTAGTCACCCGCCCAAGTTTTATTAAAAATTATTATTTAACTTCTGGTGGTACTGGTGCTTTTATATTGTAGGTGAAGGCCCCAGAGAATTTTTCATAGCTTATATTAGTATCTTTTTCATCGATAAGTGTTTGCCAATATACCATCTTTTTATTTTCAAATTTTACATTAATAGTAAGCAATCTCTCTTCCGTTTCTCTTGAAACGGTGTACATTCCGTTTTTATATTCATACTCTTCATATTTAAACTTCTCGTACATTTCATCGAAATTATTGTAGCTCACCATATCTGCAATGGTTTCAAATTCAGAAGATACCGTTTCAGTTTTAGTCCAACCACGTGCGAAATCAAATTCATACGCGTAGTATGTATCATTGGCTTTTTCGACATATATTTCCTCATCTGCATTAATATAGTAGTAAACATTTGGGGAAAATTCTTCATACCCAATAGACTTGCCATTACGTATATATTCTGCCCGCAATAATGTTACGTCTTTAAACAATAGGGCTTTTTCTAATTCTTCTTGGCTATTAATTTTATCATCAATTTTATCGGCTTTATTACAACTAGCAAAGAATGGAATTGCCATTACCAATGAAAATGTTAATAGTTTTTTATACATAAAAACATCCTTATTACTTGTCTATCCATGGATTAGAAATTGCATAGATATTTTCGTAATCTTTGTTAAATGTAACGTTAATAGTTGCATTTATGTTACGAGGTTTACTTTCATCAACTTTTTCATGTGCTGAACAAATCATATGGATATTTTGACCTTCTTGATCATAATTGAGGTTAATGTATGTATTAATGAATTTTTTGCCTTCTTCTTCATCATTACCGTCAAGGGCTTCTTCCCACTGAGTCCATTCTACACTTGCAGCTTTTACATCTTTATTGTCATATTTAAAATTTTCTACTATCTTAACCACATCCAAATTCTGGAAGCAATATTGTGTAACAGCAGATTGAGACATAGTTTTTTGGGGTAGCTCATCTTTGAAATACAAGGAATGAGCGAAAGCCCACTTAAAAGCCATTGTTGGTTGGCTAATTTTATAATTAATTTTAAAAGTTAACGTTTCTCCGGCTTTTACTGAAAAAGCATCTGATACACAAAAAAGAAGATTATAGGGATTATTATCATCTTCTATTGAAACATCCATCAATGTACTCACATTTATTGTCTTGTTACCACCACAGTTAACCATTAATAATGGTGCAATCAACACTAATGGTAATTTTAATATTTTGTTTTTCATAAATATTTCTCCTTTAATAAGTTAAACATAGCATTTTTTTTTCAAAAACGCAACGGTTGCCATAGGCAAAGTATCATAATCGTATCCTGAGTAGTGGTAATTGGGTATAATATTTATAGTTGGTAAAAAATGATTATTTTAGAAAATAAAATAGAAGATTTAAAAAAAGCGAGTCAGCTCTTAAAACAGGGTAAACTCGTCGCCTTTCCCACGGAAACCGTTTTTGGGGTCGGATGCCAGTTTAACTCTTTCAAGGCTTATAAAGCCTTAAATCGACTAAAAAAGCGTACACCCGATAAACCATACACTCTCATGCTTGGAAGCGTTAATGAAATTAAAAAGTTCGCTAGACTTAATCAAAAGGTCTTAAAATTCGTAAAAAAGGTGTTTCCTGGTTCTCTTACTTTACTTTTACCAGTTAAGAAGGGTTTACCTAAATACTTAAGTAAGGATGGAATAATTGGGATTAGAGTCCCTAATTATCCTTTATTATTATCACTTTTAAAACAATCTGGACCATTACTAGTTCCTTCACTTAACCGGTCAGGCCAAGAACCAATGAATAATTTAAAAGCGATTCAAAAAGAATTTAACCAAGAGTTAGATGCGATTATCTATACCAAGATCAAAAAGGATAAACCATCTACCATTTTATTAATCAGTGATAAAATAAAAGTAGTTCGTGAAGGTAAAGTGCCTTCAAAACGATTAATTGAGGTTTATAACAGTTTATGAAAATTGCTCTAGCGTCTGATCATGGTGGCTATGATCATAAAAAAGCGATCAAAGAATATTTATTAAAAAACGGCCATACGGTGATTGATTGTGGCACTAATTCGACGGAATCATGCCACTACCCAATCTTTGCTAAAAAAGCTGCGGAACTTTTCGTGAATCACCAAGTTGAACGAATTATCTTAGTGTGCACGACTGGTGAAGGCATTATGATGACAGTTAATCGTTATAAAGGTATTCGTTGTGGCGTTGGCTATCACGATGAAGTGGTAAAACTTATGCGTGAACATAACGACGCGAACGCGATTTCCTTTGGGGCGAAGTTTATGCCTCTAGCGGATTGCCTTAGACGCATTGATATTTTCTTAACCACTCCTTTTTTAGGTGGCCGTCATTTAACTCGCGTCAATATGATTGACGAAAATCATTAATTGTTAATTTTATTTAAAATATTCGCGTCTATAGGTGTTCTTTCTACGTATGTATATGTAGGAGGACATTTATGCCAAGAGAGTTATTAGATGCCGTAAAAGCTGCTTCAAACATTCATAAAGGAGATTTTTCTTCTTTACGAGGAAAATCTTTTTTAATCTGTGATAATATTAAAAAGAAAAGACGAAGCGATACTATGAATAAACCTAAAGAAGAAAAGATGACACTTACTAAATTAGCTAAGATTGTTAATGATGGTTTTAGTGAACTTAGACAAGATGTAAGAGATATCAACGCTCGTCTTGATTACATTGTCAAAGCGAATAATCTTAAAGATGGTAAGTAATTAACTTACCTTGATTTCATCAACGTGAGCGTTTTATATTTATAAATAAATATATTTTATATTCGCGTCTTTTAACGCTCTTCCTACGTATGTATATGTAGGAGGAATCTTATGGAGAAATATGAAAGTGAATTCATGAATGCATTAAAAGTAATGGAGATTTTAAAAAAATGTCCACTAGATGTATTTCTTAAGGTGTATTATAAAGTTAAAGGAACACCCGGTAAGATAGCAATGAAAAAGAAAACGAAGAAAATTACACTCGCCCATGTAGTCGAAATGATTGATGGTTTAAGAAGTGATATGAACACTGGGTTTAAACAAGTTAATACGCGGATTGATAGTCTTGAAACGCGGATTGATAGTCTTGAAGCACGAATTGACCGCATTGATCAACGCCTTGATTATAACGGTTTAAGAAAATTACCTAATTAATTGATCTAAATCGTTAATAAAATCATCGAGTTCGCTAAGCGAAGTAAGTTTAGCGCCACTCGCGTTTTTATGACCGCCACCGCGCCACTTACTCGCGACTTTTGAGATATCAATCGTCTCGCTTCTTAGTGATACGCGGAAACATTTTTCTTTTAAATCTTCTGTAATCGCACACCAAATATGAATCCCGTTCACATAGTGGAAGAGATTCACGTGGTCTTTACCTTGGTTAGTGGTGATATGAAATTTCGCTAATTCTTTTTTCGTTAAGACAAAGTAGGCCACACCATGTTTTGATAATTGGTAGTGACTAAGAATATAAGAGATAACGGTTAAATCGTTTTGTTCCCGTAAATACATCGCACGATAAACTTCGTTTAAATCAAAGCCCGTGCTCACTAAATGGTCAGCAATTTCAAAGGTATGAGAATTTGTCGGCGTATATTCAAAACGACCAGAATCGCCAACAATCCCGGTATAAAAATATCGAGCGGCTTTTTGGCTCAGCTTCATTTTATAAGAAAGTAACATATCCACTAATAGTTCAGCCGTACTAGTGACTTGATGATTAATAAGTTCAATATCACCAATTCCTTCAATAAACGGGTGGTGGTCAATTTTAATAGTAAATTCCGCGTGAACGTAACGAGGATCAGCGATCCGGCGTTTATTTGGTGTATCAAGAATAATCGCTAAGAAAGGCTCCATAAACCAACTATTTGGAACTGTGTTAGTTTTCGGATATAAACGTGGCGTTAAATCATCATGATTATCGCCTAAGACTTTAATGTCTTTATCCATAAAATTCGCGTGAATCCATTCTTTTAAACCATAGGCGCTACCTAAAGCGTCAAAGTCGGGGTGGATGTGACGAAAAATGGCAATCTTTTTATATTCCCGGATGGCGTTTAAAACCGCCTTATATTCCTTTAAATGCGCTTTTTGAAAGGGCGTAATAAAGTCGTTCATGCGGCGCCTTTCTTTTTTAAGAGTGCATAAGCATCACGCGCAATCATCACTTCTTCATCGGTCGGGATTAAGACCACTTTAATTTTACTTTCGGGAGCGCTAATAACCGCCTCTTTTCCGCGTAAGCCCGTATTCACTTTCTTATCAATTATGACCCCGAATGGTTCTTTTAAACCTTCACAAATCTTTTCGCGGTAGATATCGCTATTTTCGCCAATCCCAGCGGAGAAGATAATTAAATCACAACCGCCTAAACGAACATAATATTGGCCAATATAATCTAACACCCGGCGGTAGAAAAGTAAGTTCGCTAAATGCGCGCGCTCATTGCCTTCTGCTTCCGCTTTTAAGATATCGCGGCTATCGTTAGAAACACCTGAAACACCTAAGAAACCGGATTTCTTATTCATGATTTGGTAGATTTCTTCCGCGGATTTACCAGTACAAGTCACAAGATAATTAAAAACACTGGGATCAATATCACCGGTTCTCGTGCCCATCATAATACCACCTAATGGAGTTAAGCCCATCGAAGTCGCTACACACTTATAATCTTTAATCGCGGTAATACTCGCGCCACTACCTAAGTGACAAGAAATGATTCTTGGATGAGCAATATCTTTTAAATATTTTTTCGCTTCTAAGGCTAAATAGTTATGGCTTGTCCCATGCGCACCATAACGACGAATGTCATATTTTTCACTATATTCATAGGGAATAGGGAAAGTATAATCTTCTTCCGCCATACTTTGGTGGAAGGCAGTATCAAACACCGCGACCGCTGGAACATTCGGGAGCACTTTCTTAAACGCCCGGAAACCAACGAGGTGGGCGCCATTATGAAGGGGTGCTAAAGGAATTAAAGATTCAATTTTCTTTTCGGTATCTTCGTTAAATTCTTCAGAATGCGAGAAATATTTACCACCTTGGACGATCCGGTGACCAGTCGCTTTAATTTCGTTAAGATCTTTAATGATCCCGAGGTTAATTAAAGCGTCTAATAAAAGTTTCACCGCGAAAGCGTGATCTAAGATTGGTAAGACTTTTTCATCTTTTTTACCATTATATTTAATCGAAAAGATTGCGTCATCATGACCAATCCGGTCCGCGAGCCCTGAACAAATAACTTTTTCTTCGGGCATCTCGTATAATTTAAATTTTAGGGAACTACTGCCAGCGTTGACTGCCATTACTTTTGCCATAAAAAAACTCCTAATCCGTATATATTTTAATGTTCATTAAACAATTAAGCAATTTTTGTGATTTTCATTTATAATTATGTTAGGAAAAAGGATAAATTATGGCCTACGGTTTACTTTATGATTATTTGATGGGTCAATCGATTGACGGTTTCCGTTATTTTGGTGCCCACTTTACCAAAGTCGATAAGAAATCTGGCGTCATGTTTCGTTTATACGCTCCACAAGCTAGCGATGTCTCAATTATTGGTGAATGGAATGATTGGAACCCTAGCAAACACAAAATGAATAAGATTGATGAAGCCGGGGTGTGGGAATTATTTATCCCGAACCTCAAGGAATATCAATCGTATAAATTCCATTTTAAGAACGCGAATGGAAAATATGTCGATAAAATCGACCCCTTCGCTTTTTGTTCCCAAATGCGTCCTGATACCACTTCACGTTTATTTGATATTGAAAACTTTATTTGGCACGATGACCAATTTATGCGGACCCAAACTCGTAACTTTGATCGTCCAATGAGTATTTACGAAATTCATCTTGGTTCGTGGAAAGGGAAAGTGAATAACCGGAATATTTCTTACGAAGAAATCGCCGATTATCTTATCCCCTATATGCAAGAATTAGGTTACACTCACGTTGAGATTATGCCCTTATGCCAATATCCTTTTGATGGTTCATGGGGATATCAAGCCACTGGTTTCTTCTCAATTGATTCACGGTATGGTAATCCAAAACAATTTATGAGCTTTGTTGACCGGATGCACCAAGCGGGAATTGGCGTCATTATGGACTTTGCGCCAGTTCATTTTGCGAAAGACGAATGGGCCCTTTTTAATTACGATGGCACTCATATGTATGAATATAGTGATCCAAAACACACTTTCTCCCCTTGGGGTAGTGCACAATTTGATTTAGGTAAAGACCCAGTTCGTTCTTTCTTAATGAGCGCGATGAATTATTACGCTTGTTATTGCCACGTGGATGGCATTCGCGTGGATGCCGTGAGTAATTTATTATTCTGGGATGGCAATAAGATGAATGGAGAAAACACAGGAGCGACCGAATTTTTGCGGCGGCTTAATGGTAAACTTCATTATGTCCACCCATCGTTAATGATGATTGCCGAAGATAGCACTGATTATTTAGGTGTTACGCGTCCGATTGAATTTGGTGGTTTAGGTTTTGACTATAAATGGGATTTAGGCTGGATGAATGATACCTTAAAATATTATAGTAAGGACCCAATTTATAAAAGTTATGAACATAACCTTTTAACCTTCTCGATGGCCTATTTCTTTAGTGAGAATTTCCTTTTACCATTAAGTCACGATGAAGTGGTACACGGAAAAGGCACGATCATTAATAAAATTTGGGGCGACTATGATCAAAAGTTTGCCTTATTACGTAACCTCTACGCTTATCAATTCGCTCATCCGGGTAAGAAACTAAGCTTTATGGGTAACGAACTCGCGAGTTTTGACGAGTGGGACGAAAGTAAATCCTTACCTTGGAATTTACGCACCTTCCCGAAGCACGATAGCATTACGCGGGTGGTCCGGGACTTAAACTTAATTTATCGTCACGAACCGGCGATGCACGTTGAAGAACATAACCCAATTCACTTTAACTGGTTAATGGTCGATAACGCGAATCAAAGCGTCTTCGCTTTTGAACGGCGAGTGAATGATTCACATTTAATCTTTATCTTTAATATGACTGGAAACTTCTATCCGGATTATGATGTGGGAATGACGCGTCCAGGCACATACGAAGAAATCTTTAATAGTGATAAGGATGTGTATAGTGGTTGGAACCAATACAATGGTTTACCCTTACATACTGCGCCAGGTGGTCCAGAAAATAAGCCCTACAAGATGACAATCAAATTAGCATCGTTTGGGGCGTGTATCTTTAAATATAAAGGCAAGTAAAAAGGAGATTTAATTATGTTTAAAAGCAAAGAGTCTTTTAAAAAAGAATTTACTGAGCGTTTGAACCAAAAATTTGGTCGGTCAGTGGAACAAAGTCATATTACTGAACGTTATGATATTTTAGGTGAAATGGTGAGAGACTACGCGGGTAGTCAATACCGGACCACGCATGATTTAGTGGTGGCTAATAAAGAAAAACAACTCGTTTATTTTTCAATGGAATTCTTAATTGGTCGTTTACTCGTTAACAACATGCAAAACCTTGGCATCTACGAAATTGCTAAAAAAGGTTTAGCGGAATTAAATATTAATATTCACGAACTCGAAGAAATGGAAAGCGATGCCGGATTAGGTAATGGGGGTCTAGGTCGCTTAGCGGCGTGCTTTCTTGATTCCATCGCAAGTCTAGGTTATCCAGGACATGGTAACGCGCTTCGTTTTGAATACGGCTTTTTCCGCCAAATCTTAAACAAAGGTTATCAACGGGAAATCCCTGATGAATGGTTAACAAAAGGCTATGTCTTTGAAGTTAGAAAACCAAAGCACGCGGTGACTGTTCAATTTTATGGCTATAGCGAAACCTATATTAAAGAAAACGGCAATTTTGCGATGCGGACGGCGGGCGCCGTACCAATCCTTGCGATGCCTTATGACGTAAGCGTTGTGGGTTATCGTAACGGGGTCGCTAATACTTTAAGACTTTGGAGCGCTGAACCAAGTACCGAACTTTTACCGGAAGGAACTGATATTAATCATTACTTATACGAAGTAAAAGAAATTTGTCGTTCGCTTTATCCAGATGATAGCTATGAAGATGGTAAACTCCTCCGTTTAAAACAAGAATATTTCTTAGTTTCCGCGGGTTTACAATCGGTGATTCGTGGTCATTTACGGCAATATAAAACCCTCGATAATTTAGCGGACGCTTATGTGTTCCATTTAAACGACACTCACCCCGTTTTAGCGATTCCAGAATTAATGCGTTTATTAATGGATGAACATGATTATGGTTGGGACAAAGCCTGGGAGATTGTGAAATCTTGTATCGCTTACACGAATCACACCATTCTACCTGAAGCGCTTGAACGTTGGCCGATCCATATGATGCAACGGCTTATCCCGCGGTGCTACACCATCATTGAAGAAATGCACCGGCGCTTTATGGTCGAACTTAATAATAAAGGCGTTGATAACCAAGTGAAATATAACGTCAGTATTATTAAAGATGGACAAGTTCATATGGCGAATTTAGCCGTCTATGCCTCTTATAGCATTAATGGTGTCGCGAAAATCCATAGCGAAATTTTAAAACGCGTGACTTTCCGTGATTTCTATAAACTCTTCCCAAAGAAATTTAACAATAAGACAAACGGCGTGACCCATCGTCGGTGGTTACTTAACGCTAACCCTGAACTCGCTAAATTCTTAAATAAGAAGATTACCGATGCCTGGATTAATGATCCTATGAAGTTAGCGGATTTACGGAAATTTAGTAAAGATAACGCCACTTTAACTAAACTCATGAAGATTAAACATGATAATAAAGTGGAATTCGCGAAATATTGTTTAGATCACTATCACATTGATGTTGATCCCAATTCTATCTTCGATGTCCAGATTAAGCGTCTACACGCTTATAAACGCCAACTCTTAAACATTCTCCACATTATGTATTTATATTACATCATCAAGGAGAATCCAGTAGCAGCGAAGGACTTTGTCCCGCATACTTATATCTTCGGGGCGAAAGCCGCACCAAGTTATTACTTCGCCAAAAAGATTATTGAATTAATCTTAAGCGTGGCGAAAGTCGTGAATAACGATCCCGTCGTTAGTAAATACATTAAGATTGTTTTCGTTGAAAACTATGGTGTTACCTTAGCGGAAAAAATTATTCCAGCCGCGGATGTAAGTGAACAAATTTCAACCGCTGGCTATGAAGCCAGTGGCACAAGTAACATGAAGCTCATGATGAACGGTGCGATTACATTAGGTACGCTAGATGGAGCGAATATTGAAATCGCTGAACTAGCGGGGAAAGGTAATAGCGTTATCTTTGGCCTAAAAGCGGAAGAGGTCGATAAATTAAAATCAAGTGGTCAATATAATCCGTGGGATATTTACACGAAAGACAACATGATCCACCGCGTGATGGACGGTTTATTTAATGGACCATGGAGCCGTGATCCCAATCAATTCCGTCCCATCTTTGATGAAATTATGAATAAGCGTGATGAATTCTTTGTCTTTAAGGATTTTGAAGCGTATGTGGAAGCCCACAAAAAGATTGACGCGCTTTATTTAGATAAAAAGAAATGGGCGGAGATGTCACTTAATAACATTGCTGGTAGTGGCACATTCTCTAGTGATCGCACCATCGAACAATATAACGATGAGATTTGGCATTTAAAGAAGGTTAAAAATGCGCATTGATTTAAGTAAACTTTATCCTCTCCAAGCGGGTTTAGATCAAGATATCGCAAAGCGTCATCACATTACTTACCAAAAAACTTTTTATCAACGCCTTCTAGCGTTAATCGTGGAACTAGGTGAATTCGCGAACGAAACGCGTTGTTTTAAGTATTGGTCACTCAAAGGACCAAGTCCCATCAAAGTCGTACTTGAAGAATACGTTGATGGTCTTCATTTTATTCTCTCCCTTGGTGTCGTCTTAAAACCGAAGAAAATGGTGTACGAAATTAAAGCGAAGAAAGGAAGTAATTTAACCTTAGCGATTTTATCCGCTTATCAAGAGGCCCTTAAACTTAAAGATCATTATTCGCTT
Source organism: Bacilli bacterium (assembly GCA_024408565.1). GTDB lineage: Bacteria > Bacillota_I > Bacilli_A > RFN20 > CAG-826 > UB1719. The sequence goes on along the minus strand of JAKSUW010000011.1, from coordinate 2,409 downwards.
AATCAATACCAAAAAGCGATGGGTGCCTATCTAGATTTAATTAGTTATTTAAAAGTAACACCGAAGCAAGTGATTGACGCTTATCAAAGTAAACTCCAAGTAAATTACACGCGCCAAATTAATCACTATTAATAAAACGTTGTTTTATTTTGTTCCGTTACCTATAATTATTTTGTATGCGAAAGTTAAAGAAAATTAACCAAATCTTTTTTCTAATAACGACATTACTTGTTTTAGCGGTTGCGACGCTTTTCGCGATTTGTTTAACAAAAGTTTTACCCACTCAAAAAGATTTATTATCACTCTTTTTATATATTGTTTTTAAAGGCGATCTTATTACCCAAATCACAGTGTTTGGGCTAGCGACCGCGACTTTTGTCACCTTTATCTTCTTATTAATCTTCGTGATTAAAAACCACCAAATGAAGCACAAGTGGTGGGCGTTAATTATTTATTTTCTCTTTGCCGTGCTTTTATTAATGGTTAATAGTTATTTTGTTAATCCCATCGCTAATACAACTACCTTAGAAAAGACTAGTGCAATCCTGGCTTATGTAGTTTCGATTATTATGACCATTAGTGAATTAATTATGATTCGGGCTGTCATTAGTAATGACCGCGCGACAAAAGGCAACAATAAAAAAGCCATAAAAGCCAAAGCAAAATTATTAAAAGCCAAAAACCGTGATAACGCCTTAGTTAAAGAAGCGGCGGCCGATAGTGGTTCGCTCCTTGAGTGGCGGTATCAACGTGCCTTAAAACACGCCAATAGAAAACAAGCCAAGAAACAAAAGCAATTAGCGAAACTTGAAGAGCGTTCAATGATTGCTAAGGCGAAGGCTAGACTTGAACAAGAAATTAACACCCAAAAAGAAAAAGAAAAAGCAGCGGAACAAAGAGCAAAATCCTTAGCGATTGCCCGCAAGAAAGCGTTAGAAAAGAAAGCCGAAGCGCAGCGGAAGGCCGCGATTGTTAAGCAAGAGAAAGAAAAGAATAAAGCGCTTCTAGAAAGTAAGCATCGAGCACAAGTGAAGAAATTCGCAAAAGAAAAAAAAGAAAAGATTCAAGTGCGGAAAGCTAAAATTGATAAACTTGATGAGGACCGGAAACTCGCAAGTGAGCTCCGGCGGATTGAAGCCGAACGGCAACGCTTACTAAAAGCGCGCGCTAAACGCGCTAAAGAAATTAAGGTTTGGGATGTTTATCATTTAATGCCACATCCAACCGAGGGCTGGCAATTAAAGAAGATGAATGAAGTAAAACCCATTAAGACCTTTGCCCGTGAAAATGACGCTTTAAAATACGGCATTAAGTTTTCGAAAAAACGCGATGATATTAAAGTGTTTTTACACGATAAATCAGGCAAATTTAAACGCTACATTTAAGGTAAGAAAAGTAGTATCATATTTCACTAGCGTTTTTCTAATCTTTATTATATAATAAACGCGCTAAAAAAATGGAGGACATGACACATGTCAGTTAAAGTTGCAATTAATGGATTTGGTCGAATTGGTCGTTTAGCCTTCCGCCAAATGTTTGGTGCGAAAGGTTACGAAGTCGTTGCTATCAACGATTTAACTAGTCCGAAAATGCTCGCGAATCTATTAAAATATGATACCGCTCAAGGCGGCTATTGCGGGCACATTGGTGAGAAGAAACACACCGTCACTTCTAAAGAACCAGTCTTTGCCGAAGATGGTAAGACCGTCGTGACGCCTGGTTCCATTACCGTTGATGGTCAAGAAATTACCATCTACGCTCAACCAAAAGCGGAACTCCTTCCTTGGGGTCAACTTGGTGTTGATGTTGTTTTAGAGTGTACCGGTTTCTATACTTCAAAAGATAAAGCGATGGCGCACGTTAAAGCCGGAGCGAGAAAAGTTGTTATCTCGGCGCCAGCTGGTAAAGATTTAAAGACAATTGTCTTTAACGTTAACCACAAGACCTTAACAAAAGAAGATCAAGTGATTAGTGCGGCTAGCTGCACAACTAACTGCTTAGCCCCAATGGCGGCAGCCTTAAACCGTTTTGCGAAAATCCAAAGCGGCATTATGACAACTGTCCACGCCTATACGGGTGATCAAATGGTCCTTGATGGTCCACACCGGAAAGGCGATTTACGCCGGGCAAGAGCCGCAGCGGAAAACATCGTTCCTAACTCAACTGGTGCGGCGAAGGCCATTGGTTTAGTGATTCCTGCCTTAAACGGCAAGCTCATTGGTAGCGCGCAACGCGTCCCCGTTTGCACTGGTTCAACCACAATCTTAGTAGCCGTGGTTAGAAGCCGGAAAGAGGTTACTCCAGCGACTATTAATGCCGCGATGGAAAGAGCGAGCAATAAGTCGTTTGGCTATTCGGAAGAACCAATCGTGAGTAGCGATGTTATCGGAAGGAGAGATGGTTCCTTAT
>JAKSUW010000010.1 GCA_024408565.1 Bacilli bacterium | reverse complement strand
GTTCAACCACTATCTTAGTCGCAGTCGTTAAGTCTGATAAAGAATCGACTCCTGCTGCTATCCATGCATTCATGAATTCACAAGCGATTGAATCATTCGGCTGTACTGAAGAATGATTAGTTAGCTCCGATGTTATCGGTATGCGCTTTGGTTCCTTATTTGATGCCACCCAAACCATGGTGACACCAATTAGTAATAGTCTCTATCAAGTCCAAGTCGTGTCTTGGTATGATAACGAAAATTCTTACACTTCACAAATGGTCCGCACCATTAAATACTTTGCGGAAAATTGCTAATTTAATTACTAGTAATTAATGGCGCCCTCAGGGGCGCCGGTTGATTAAAAATAAAGGAGATAAATAAGCTAGCAGTTGATCAATTAAATAACATCGCCGGTAAACGGGTGTTAGTGCGGGTGGATTTTAACGTTCCACTTAAAGGCGGAGCGATCCGTGATGATAATCGGATTGTTCAAGCTTTACCCACGATTAAAACTTTAATTAAGCAAGGCGCCAAAGTCATTCTTTGTTCGCACCTTGGTAAAGTGAAACATAAAGAAGCACCTGAAGTGGTGGCCGAACAAAAAAAGAAGAACGATTTAGCGCCCGTCGCGAAACGCTTAGGCGAATTATTAGGGCAAAACGTAAAGTTTGCTTCGCTTCCACGTGGCGAAGAAGTAAATCAACTTGTTAGTTCCTTAAATGATGGCGAAGTTTTATTATTACAAAACACCCGTTATGAACCTGGGGAAGAAAAGAATAAAGAAGACTTAGCTATGGATTGGGCGAAACTAGCGGATGCTTATGTGATGGACGCTTTCGGTAGCGCTCACCGGGCTCACGCTTCAACTTATGGCGTTCCCGCGTTACTTAAGAAAGAAAATAAACCAGTCGCGATTGGTTACTTAGTGAAAAAAGAAGTTGATAACTTAATGCGCTGCGTTGAAGTAAAACCCACTGATCGTCCCTATATCGCGATTTTAGGTGGATTAAAAGTGAGTGATAAGATTAAAGTCATTGAATCACTTCTCAAGAAGTGCGACAAGATTTTAATTGGTGGTGCGATGGCGTTTACTTTCCAAAAAGCGTTAGGTCATCAAACCGGTAATTCACCAGTGGAAGATGAACAACTTGAATACGCCCGGAATTGTTTAAAGAACGCGAACGGGAAGATTGTTTTACCGGTTGACGCAGTGGTCACAAACGCCTTTGAAGGTTGGACCGATAAAAAGACTGTTGAATTAGAAGTACCAGCGGGCTATCAAGGCATGGATATTGGTCCAAAGACCGCAGAATTATTCGCAAGCGAAATTGCTAAAGCTAAGATGATTTTCTGGAATGGTCCAATGGGTGTCTTTGAACAAAAAGATTTCCAAGCGGGCACGAAAGCTGTTTGTGAAGCAATCGCGAAGTTAGGCAATAATTGCTTCAGCGTTTGTGGTGGTGGTGATAGCGCCGCGGCGGTAAAAGAATTTGGCTATAAAGATAAATTCGCTCACGTCTCTACCGGCGGTGGAGCAAGCTTAGAGATGATTGAAAACGATGGTCATCTCCCTGGTGTTGATATCATTAAATAATAATTCCTATCTATCAATTAAATAAGCGCCATTTGGCGCTTATTTTTTATTAAAATCACAAACAATTAAATGCAGAAGCAAGGAGTGATGCCAAGAGCATAGGTAGTAGTTGGCATAGGAAGTATAGTGCTAGAATAAATGTATAAAACGCTTTGAAAACTGAGGGAACAGTCTGGAGAAGCGAACACAGCGCATGCATCGGTAGCATGGTCACCGCTACAATATCCAGCCCAATTTTCTGGTGCATCGGCTCCATATTCAAGAAAAACATCCCAAATAGTAGGGGGATCCACAAATATATCAGTGCTAATTTGGTTGAATATTCTTGTAGAATCATCTAGAAGATAATATTCATATGTTGTGCCTTCATCGCTATAATAATCACCGTCGTATTCGCTCCCTTCTTTAAACATTTCTCGATAAGTAGGAACGAATAATTTATCACAATAATCTGTCTTTATAAATTCATCATATTCTTCAGTATCGCCGACATAAATTTCTTTCTTAACTTCTTTTAAAACTTTTTTTAGCTCTTTGGGGAGCATATCCATTACTGTCGTGGTTTTATATTTGTCTGATCTATTTACTTCGCCTCTTTGAAACCACATAATTTCACCAGCTCCATTGCCAGTTAAATCTTTACGCAATATCGAGTTTAAATAATCAGCATTGTATGCTTCATAAACTTGGTCAAAATCTTCAACTACGCCAAAAGAATAACCATTTTCATCACACAAAAGATTATTGAATTGGAAAGTTGTGTGGACTTTGCCAATAATCTTTCCATCACCATCAACTTCATCATCGTGATCTAGACCAATTAGACGAACATCGTGATTTTGATTGTTTACTTTTAATTGAACGGTTTGACCAATGTCTTCGTCATCAGCCTCTACGCCTTCAATATTACAAGAACAATAATCCCACCAATTGTTAAATGTATACCATTTCTTTATTTCCGGCGGAGTTGCTTTGATACTATCAACTTTAATGTTATTGTTTATTACGCTATTAAAAACTAGGGTAGCGTTAGTATCATCAATTTTTGTATATGTTATGATGCTTGGTAATATCGGCTCAGCTGGTAATACAAAACCATTATTCGCTTTAATATTATATGTTTCAGTTGGCTTCTTGCCTTTTTCTAGAGAAAATGTGTAATCGGTTAGATAATCTTCGTTAATCTTGATCTTACAATTTGTACCAGTAAAGTGGAAAGTAACTAACTGTGGATCCGCTTTAACTGTTACTTCGGTGTTATCGGTAATTGCACTGTTGAATGAAATAGTTGCTTTAGTGATATCCGATGTATCACGGGAATAATCTATAATATCAGGCTTATCTGTTATGGTTTCTGGTAAGTCATAATTTGTATCGGCTTTAATATTATATGGTTCAGTTGGCTTTTTGCCTTTTTCTAATTCAAATGTATGTTCTTGTTCCAGTTTGCCATCAACATCAATTTTGCAATTATTGCCCAAGAAGTGAAATTGTACTTTATCAACAGCTGGAGTAGTGGGCATCGTTACAGTAATGTTTTCTACAATTGGGCTATTAAACGATAATTTAGCTTTAGTCCCATCGGTTATTTCGTAATCAATAATGTCTGGTAATTCTGGATCAGTTTCTAATTCATAGCCCTCATCGGCATAAACATAATATATTTCATCCGGTTTTTCACCCTTCTTTAGCGAAATATCTATCTTGTGGTGTTTTTTGCCATCGACATCGATTTGTGAATGTTCACTATCGAAAGTGAATTGACAAAAATCTCCGATTGGTGTTGGTTTTGTTAGCATAACACTAGTCACAATAATAGCGGTAACGGTCCCAACCGCACCTAAGATTGCCAAGAAGAAAATCAATGGTTTCTTATTAGTAATTTCGTAATAACCCGGTTTCTTATCATCGATTTTCCAATAATTTTTATCATTATCAAGTTGGTTATCTTTGCTCAAAGGAACGAATTCTAATTTACCGTTTTCAAACTTCTTACCATATTTATCTTGGTATTCATCAAAAGTGTGGCCTTCGATAATTTTGCTCATGTTAATAGCCTCAGTCTAATCAGATTAATATATTGTATCATGAAGTCATACAAAACAAATACACGAAATTCGATTTCTATTGTTGAACATAAACAATAGTTTATAATATAAGATGAAACCAAAAAAGGAGTTTATTTAGCATGAGAAAAAAATTATTAATGGGCAACTGGAAAATGAACAAGACCATTGCCGAAGCGGTTAAGTTTGTCGAAGAATGCGACAGCATTGTTGATACCGCTGAAAAGAACAATATTGATTTAGGTGTCGCACCCACTTTCTTATCTTTAAAAGATGTAAAAGCGAAAGCCCCGAAAGGCTTAATCATTAGCGCCCAAAACGTTAACGATCAAACTAGTGGCGCATTTACGGGCGAAGTTTCACCCGAAATGCTTCAAGAGATTAAAGTTACTTGGGCGATTATTGGTCACTCCGAACGTCGGACCTATAATGGCGAAACGAGTCAAGCTTGCAATAAAAAGATGATTAAACTCTTAAACCAAAATATGGTGCCTTTATATTGTTGTGGTGAAACCTTAGAGACCTATGAAAAAGGTGAAACTAAGAACTTTATTAAAGACCAAATCGTCGCGGGCTTTAAAGATATTCCTTGTGATAAAGCGAAGAATGTTGTGATTGCTTATGAGCCAATCTGGAGTATTGGCACTGGCAAAAACGCGAGCAAAGAAATCGCGCAAGATATTTGTGCTTTTATCCGCGCCACAATTAAAGAACTCTATGGCGAAGGCACTGCGAATGATATCCGGATCCTTTATGGCGGATCAGTAAAGCCTAATAACATTAAAGAATATTTAACTTCCCCCGATATTGATGGTGCCCTTGTTGGTGGTGCCTCACTCGCGGTGGATAGTTTCCACGATTTACTCATGAACATTATTCAATAAAGGAGGAGTTTATGGCGTCTTATAGTTTTAATAGTAGTACCCCTTACACTAAGGAAGGGCAAAGAAGTCTTCTCTCTAAGACCTTCTTATACATGTTTGCCTTCTTAATGGTAACAGTGGCAGTAAGCTTTGGCTTATCCGCTATCTTAAATACGGTGGGGATTGATGAGCGGGCTTACACGATCATGTTAATCGTGGCGAGCATTTCGCAGCTTTTCTTGACTATCTTTATCGCAATTACCTCAATCCGGGCGGGTAAAGCAAGTCTTATTCCAATGATTCTCTACTCAATTTGTATGGGCGTTTTAATTTCGAGCTTTGGTTTTGTCCTTAATTGGTGGACATTAGCCTCGGCTTTTGGGATTGCCGCATTAGCCTTTGGCGCGATGTGCTTAATTGGTATGTTTGCGAAGAACGCTTCGGGTATGGGGCTTGTTGGTTTTGGCTTATTAATTAGTGTGTTATTTGCTTCACTCTTTAATATTATCTTCGCTATCTTAATGCCAGAAGTCTGGGCCATCCAAAATATTGTGACGAGTATCATTATCGTAATAGCAATCATGCTAATTACCGCTTACGATGTTTGGCAAATTAAGGCCATCAGCGCCCGCTTTGCCGGTGAAGGTAATCTTGCCATTTATTTAGCGTTTAATCTCTATTTAGATTTCATTATTATCTTACTTCACATCTTAAGACTCATCGCGGTCTTTAGTAGCGATAACCGCTAAGGAGATTTTTATGAATAAAACAAAATTAGTACTTCCATTATTAGTGGCACCCATGCTTTTTGCGTGTGGTGGAGGTAGTGTAGCTGGTGACTATAAAGTTCAAGAAGCGAGTAAAATCGTTTACACATTCACTAAAGGTGATGAAGAAGAGTTTAAAAAATCTGACTTTACGCAAATTAGTGAAATTCAGACTGCAATTCATGATGTCCTTACTCAATACTCAGACAAAACACCCACTAAAAACGGCGCTGTTTGTCTTAATGGTGACATGGGTGTTGAGGTTCTAACCGTTAATGAAGGAAAAACAACCGTATATCCAGTTAACCTTCGTGAAACTGGTCCATCGACTATGGATATGGCTTTCCAATACGGAAAAACCGCTAGCGGTTATCATTTCTTCGGCAACTATGCTCAAGGTTATGATAATTATGAAGTGTTTTATCACATTAGTAATGATTTTGGTAACAGGAAGGAAGAAATCGTTGTGGATAACGGATTTGAAGTTAATGGTAAAACTTTAACCGCTCACTTTGTAGGACGCTTTATAAAAGAAAGTGACCGCGAAAGAGAAGTGGATTATCAAATCGAATTCACGGTTACCGCTACTAAGTAATTAATAATCAATTTAAGAAAACCCCAACTTATTTTTGGGGTTTTCCTTTTGCTTGTTTACGGTCTTCTTCCGCTTTTTTAATTTTGAGGAGATCTTCAATTTCGTTTTCGCTAATGACTTTAATGCCGTGTTTCGTTAATAGTTCGGTCGTCCAACCTTGACCCGGAATTTTGCGGCCTTGGAATAAGCCATTATAAATCTTATGCACACCACAAGAAGGTGAATCTTCTTTTAAGATAGCCATCTTAATATTAAGGTATTGGCAAATATTTAATGCTTTCTCCGCACCAAGATTAAATTGTTTAGTGACGTCAAGACCTACTTCGTTTTTGACTTCGTTCCGCCGGCGTTCGCTTTTCTTCCGTGGGATTTTTAAACCCCCTTCGACTTCTGGACAAAAAGGCACGAGTTCGTAGTATTTTAAGAGTTCTTTTATTAGGGGATGATAGTGACCATGCTTATCATAAGTGACCTTATCACCGACAAGACACGCACTCACAAGAGTCTTTTTCATAACGCTATTTATGTTATCAAAATATTTACCAATTGTTTATAATATTTTTGATGCACGAGCCGATTATTACTAACTATCTTTACGAGTTCACTAACTACCAAGTCGTGATTAATTTTCGTCCGAGAATGCGTAACATTAACTATCGTTATGATGCGCCAACGTTAACCTTTAATATCAACGCGCCATATCGGACAAGCCAAAAAGAAATCTTCGCTGGTCTAGAACGTTTTGCGCCAGGTCTCATTGAAAAAGCGGAGAAAAATAAATACACCCCGGCAATTGGTCGTAACTACGTTTATATCTTTGGCAAGAAGATGCCATATCTTATCACGAGTGTTAATCATGTCTTCCCTGATCATATTGAAGTAAAAAGTCAGATCGATTTAAATGAGTTCTTAAAGAGTTTATTAAAGGATTATCTATTATCTCAATTACCACGCTTAGAGAAATTAATGGGCACTAAACATTATCGTATTACGGTACGAGATATGAATAGCCGTTATGGTTCAAACCGTCGTTATACGGGGGCATTATCTTTTGCTTTACAACTCGTTCACTATAGTGGACCAATCATTGATAGTGTAATTGTCCATGAACTTGCCCATGATAAATTCTTTGATCATTCAAAAGACTTTTATGCGCTTGTCTATCAATATTGTCCAAACTATAAAGCGTTAAGCAAGGCGTTATCGCATCATCATTATGATTATGGAAATGATTAGTAAAACCAAACTAAAAGAAGTTAATAAACTCCGTTTACATAAAGAACAAGTGAAACAAAAGTGTTTTCTTGTTTTTGATGAAGCATCAATTAATAAAGCGAGACGTCTCCATTTATTAAAAGCGGCCTATCAACTTAACGATGGAGTGGTGGGGATTGTGAAGTATCTAAATAGTCAGCCACTTGGTAAAAGAATTATTTATTTAGACGAAATTACTGACCCGAGTAACTTAGGTAAAATTATCTACTTAATGAAAGAATGTGGTTATTTTGACTTAGTGTTGTCACCTCACTCCGTTTCAATCTATAACGAGAAATGTTTAGCCGTCGCTAAAGACATCATCTTTGATATTAATGTTTGTTATGGCGATATTAAGTTACTTCGTGAACTAAAAAAAGATCACCAAATTATTGCAACCGGATTAAAGGGAGCGACCCTATTTAATAAGTTAAAAGTATCACCACAATTTGTGATGGTTTTTGGTAACGAAGCCCGGGGTGTTAATGAGGCAATTTTATCACTCGCCGATGTCGTCACGAAGATTCCCATAAAGAATATAGATTCTTTAAATGTGAGTGTTGCCGCGTCAATTGTTCTTCACAACTTAAAATAAACTAGTTATAATAATTTTAGACGTAGAAGAGAAGTAGTAATCGCAAGTTTACTAGTGGTAGTGAAGATTAGAGAGTGAAAATAATCTAACTAGCAAAGCGATGAATTCACCTCGGAGTCTCCTAATACGGGGTTAACGTAGAGCAATTAAGTGCGTATTAAATTACGAAGTAGGATGGTACCGCGAGCAATCGTTCCTGGTGTCATCTTTTTTTCTTTAAAAGGAGGTATTTATGGAACTTGATGAGATTAAACAAGCAGCCTTAAAAGCGATTAATGACGCGAAGAATTCCGACGCGTTAACTAGTGTCCGTAATCTTTTTTTAAGTAAAAAAAGCGAAATTAACCAGAAGATGGGTGAACTAAAAAATCTCGCGGCCGAAGAAAGAAAAACGTTTGGCCAAAAGATTAACGAAACCCGGAACGCGATTAGTAAAGCCTTTGAAGAAAAACTCGCTAGTATTAACGCACAAGCGTTAGATGCTCGTTTAAAAAATGAAAAAATTGATATCTCTTTACCTGCGAACTCATATAACAAAGCCGGGGTTAATCCTTTAGCGTTAGTGGAAGAAGAAATTACCGAAATCTTTTTAGGTATGGGCTACCAAGTCTATGAAGGTAGTGATGTGGAAAGTGATGAATATAACTTTGAATTAATGAATATTCCAAAAGACCATCCCGCTCGGGAAATGCAAGATACCTTCTATCTAAGCGATACGATGTTATTAAGAACCCACACGAGTCCCGCTCAAGCGCGAGCGATGAAAGAAGCTAGAGGCGGTCCGGTGCGGATTATTTGTCCAGGGAAATGCTACCGCCGGGATAACGATGATTTAACCCATTCCCATCAATTCATGCAAATCGAAGGATTGTTAATTGATAAAGGCATTCACCTTGGTCACTTAGAGAAAACCTTAGAGGCGTTTGTGAAGAAACTCTTTGGTGAAAAGCGCGAAATCCGGTTACGGAGTTCTTATTTCCCTTTCACTGAACCAAGTGTTGAAGTGGATGTGAGTTGCGATAAATGCGGTGGTAAGGGTTGCCCAACTTGTAAAGGCACCGGTTATATTGAGATTCTTGGTGCAGGGGTGGTTAATCCACGCGTTTTAAAACTTAATGGCTATGATCCGAAAGAATATAGTGGTTTCGCTTTTGGCGTTGGTTTAGAAAGAATCGCAATGCTCAAATACGGAATTGATGATATCCGGCGTTTCTACCAAAACGATGTTCGTTTTCTTAATGAGTTTAAAAGGAGATAAGTTATGTTAGTGTCATATCGTTGGTTATCTGAGTTAGTCGACTTACATGATTTAACTCCGGAAATGGTCGCGAAGAAATTAACCTTCGCGGGAGTGGAAGTCGAAAGCATTGCTCGTTTAAGTACAGCGAGTAATCTCGTTGTTGGGGAAGTTAAAAAATGTGAATTAATACCCGACACCCATTTACATTTATGTGAGGTTGATTTAGGTAAGAAATATGGTGTGAAACAAATTATTTGTGGTGCACCTAATGTTCGTAAAGACCTAAAAGTCATTGTCGCTATGCCGGGCGCGAAATTACCGGGTGGCGAAATTAAAGTCAGTACAATCCGCGGCTATCAAAGTAACGGAATGTGTTGTTCTTTACTTGAATTAGGTGTAGATGAAAAGTATGTTGATACACCTGACTTAACTGGTATCCATGAATTAGGCAAAGAGTTTAAAGTTGGTGAAGAAGATGTCCTTGATAAACTTGGTTTAGATGATGTCGTCTTAAACTTAAAACTTTTAGCGAATCGGCCTGATTTATTATCGCTATATCACGTCGCACAAGAAGTCGGAACACTATTTAACCGCAAGGTAAAAACAATTAATGAACCAATAATGGCGGGGAAACTAGCGGACTTTAAAGCCATGAGTGTCACCAATAAATGTCAATTATTTGTTTCCCAAATTTTTCACGATATTACCGTCAAAGAATCGCCGTTAGAAATTAAGAAGCATTTAATCGCGATGGGAGTGCGGCCAATTAACAATATCGTTGATATTGGTAACTACGTGATGCTATTAACTGGGCAACCATTACATATGTATGACTTAGATAAATTACCTAAGCAAGAATTAGTAGTCCGCGATGATTATGTTGGCGATTTTGTGGCCTTAGACCATAAAACCTATCAAGTGAAGAAAGGCGACCTAGTGGTCACGAGTGATAAAAAGCCGATGTGTTTAGCGGGGATTATGGGTGGCTTAGAAAGTAGCGATAGTTTAGCGACGAAAAATATTGTCGTTGAAGCCGCCATCTTTGATGCCGCTCAAATTCGGCGCACCTCAACTCGCCTTAATCTCATTAGTGAATCCTCTATTCGCTTTACGCATGGACTTAATCCACAAAGCGCTTATGAGGCGGTGAACTTAGCAGCGGCTTTAATTAAAAAATATTGTGGGGCCAAAGAAGCTAACGAAGTAAAACCTTATGATGAAACAAAAAAGGAAGCGAAACAATTTACGGTGACTAGCACAAGTATTAATAGTGTTTTAGGCACTGATTACGCTTTAAGTCTTATTCGCGATACTTTAAAAGCGGATCATTTTGCTATTAGTAAGGAAACCAAAACGAGCTTCCTTGCTACGGTGCCTAATTACCGAATTGACATTGATGGTCTTAACGATTTAGCGGAAGAAGTGGTGCGCATTTTAGGCTTTAAAGATGTCAAAGCGGAACTACCAAAACTTACGACTCTACCTGGTGTCTACACTGAAAAACAACGACTCATTAAAGAAATTAAAAATCACTTAAGTAGTTTAGGTTTATACCAAACGGTTAGTTACACCTTGGTGAACGAAAAGCGGGCCAATGAATTCCGTTTATTAGTCGATGGTGCGCCTTTAAAAATTAAGAACCCGATGACCGATGATCACGCTTATGTCCGGCCAGGACTTATTCCTTCTTTACTTGATGTAACGAGCTTTAATCTCGCTCGCCAAAATAAAGACTTTGGTTTATTTGAGATTAGCGAAGTGACAGCGGAAGGTGGCAAGAGCCTCCGTTTAGCGATTGTTTTAACCGGTCAAGAACTTTTACAAGGCGCTTTAAAGAAAACCCCGTATAATTTCTATTCATTAAAAGGGTATCTAGAAGCGGTGATGCAAATTATCGGTATTGAGAAAAACCGTTATAGTTTAAACGAACTAAACTTTGCGAGTAACGAGCTTCACCCCACGCGGAGTGCGGTTATTAGTCTTAACAAGGAAACGATTGGTTATCTTGGTGAACTTCATCCAAGTGTTTATTCGCGTTACCAAATTAAGAATAACCAAGTGTTGGTGCTCGAATTAAAACTTGATAAGTTACTTGCTTTACCAACCGGGCACACTAAGTTCAAAGCGATTCCACGTTTCCCAACCGTGACGCGTGACCTTGCTTTACTTGTCTCGCCTTCGACTAAAGGAGAAAGCGTAATTAATCTTATTAAAAAACACGGTGGTTCACTTGTAAAACAAGTAGAAATCTTTGATGTTTACCAAGATAAAAATCTTCATGAACAAAAATCCATCGCAGTAACGATCGCCCTCAATAAAAATGATGGAACACTAAAAGACGCAGAGATTAACGAGACGATGAATAAGATTGTTGCGGCGTTACTAAAAGAAAATATTAAGGTGCGGTAAATGAAATTTAACATCGCGAAAATTGCTCCTAAAGAACTTTACACTCTTGAAGAAGAAGTGAATTTTAAAAGTGTGCGAAAGCCGCTTTTAGCACTTAATCACCTTAAAGTTCGGGCGGATATTTTTAACGATGGAAACTTAATTAATGTGACTTTAGCGATTCGCGGTACTGCGGTAGTCGCGTGCGCCTACACTTTAGAACCAGTTGATTATCCGCTTAATTTTACTGAGTCAATTGACTTAAGTGATGACCCAAATAATCCTGATACTTATTACGTAGAAGGAAGCGTGGTGGACCTTGACCCGATTATCCTTGATTTAGTGGTTGGTGAAATTCCAACTCGTGTAGTGAAAAAAGGTGCTAAAATTAAAGCAAGTGGGGAAGGTTATCGGGTTCTTAGCGAAGATGAGCTAAGAAAACAAAAAGATAACGAATATAATCCCGCTTTCGATAAACTGAAGGATTTTGATGTATGAAACACCTCCCCGTCTTAAAAAACGAAGCCATTAAACTTTTAGATATAAAACCGAATGGTATTTATCTTGATTTTACGATTGGTCGGGCGGGTCACGCCTCGGAAATTTTAAAACGGTTAGGGAAAGATGGTCTATTAATTGGCTTTGATCTTGATGAAGAAGCGGTGAGTGATAGTGAAAAAGTTTTAGCGGGGGTGAAAACCCGTGGTCACTACGAAATCATTCATAGTAACTATCGTTATTTTGATGAGTTCTTAAGAATTAAGAATATTGATAAGGTTGATGGTATTTTATTAGACCTCGGTGTTTCTTCGCCGCAACTAGATGAAGATTATCGCGGTTTCTCTTATCAGCATAAGGGTAACCTTGATATGCGGATGGACCGGAGTCAAAAATTAACCGCCAAATATATCATTAATAACTATTCGCTCCGTGAATTAACCAGAATCTTCCGGGAAAATGGTGAAGATCCGGATGCCTATAAGATTGCCAAGCGCATCGTGAAGCGCCGGGAGTGGCACGAAATTATTTCAACCATTGAACTCGCCGAGATGATTAAACACGCCAAACCCAAAAAGAACGCGAGCCATCATGGTCACCCCGCTCAACAAGTTTTCCAAGCCTTACGCATTGAAGTGAATGATGAATTAAACAATTTAGAGATTGCTTTAAGCAAAGCGGTGAAATATTTAAAACCCGATGGTCGTTTAGTGGTGATTTCGTTTCATAGTCTTGAAGACCGGATTGTGAAAAACATTTTTGAAAAGTTAACGCGGACCATTGGTGACCGCGAAGATGTTTATGAATTACCAACCAATGATAAGATGCCGTTTGTCTTACTCACCAAAAAAGTCGTGACACCGAGTAAAGAAGAAACGGAAACGAATAGTCGCGCTAAAAGTGCAAAACTACGTGCGATTAAAAAGTGCTAATTAGTGAGTTTTGACGTATTCGTCAATTTGTTTTAAATATTCAGCTTTTTTTGCTTCGCTCATAAAGCTTGCGCGGAAGGAGTTTTTCGCGAGTTCAATCACTTCTTCTTTGCTAAGATTAAACTTACTCGCTAAAGTGTATAAGTCATCCGAGACATAACTTTGGAAATAAGCCGGGTCATCGGAGTTAACCGTGACGAGCGCTCCTTTGCTTAATAAATATTTCATTTCTTTGCCTTTCATGTCTTTCGTAACAAAGCTATTCGAGACAGGGCAACAAGTAAAACCAATCTTATGTTTGATGACATAATCTACCAGCGATTCGTCTTCAACAATATTCGTACCGTGATCAAGCCGCTCAACG
The DNA here is from genome assembly GCA_024408565.1 of Bacilli bacterium. Lineage (GTDB taxonomy): Bacteria > Bacillota_I > Bacilli_A > RFN20 > CAG-826 > UB1719. The sequence goes on along the minus strand of JAKSUW010000010.1, from coordinate 21,485 downwards.
CCAATCTCCATTAAGCAAGTGCGGATATGTTTAATGGAATCAATTTGGTCGATGTCGCAGTGCATCGTAATATGTAAGCCATCTTTTTTAGCTTGTAAGAAAATGTCTTTAAATTTCTCAGGTGGATTATTCCGTTCATCTGAATCAAGTCCAATCCCGATAATCTTATCTTTATAAGGTAACATCGCTTGATAGGTTTCTTTTGCGGATTCATATGACATATCACGTAAGAAGCACATAATTAGATGCGCTTCAATACCTAAAGTTTCTTTCGCTTCACTCACTGCTTTATAGTAGCCGTTAATGACGGTTTTAAACGGGACACCACGAGAGGTATGCGCTTGCGGATCAAAAAAGAGTTCGCAATATTTAACATTATGCGCCTTTGCTTTTAATAAATAAGCGTGCGCTAACGCATAGAAATCCGATTCATCTTGTAAGACATTCATCGCTGGATAATAAACTTGTAAGAAACTCGTCAGGTCATGGAATTGATAACTCGCCTTTACCTCTTCAATCGTTTTTTGACCAATATCAATATGGTTTTTATTAGCGAGTTTAAGTTTTAGTTCCGGTTCTAAAGTTCCTTCTAAGTGTAAGTGGAGTTCCGCTTTTGGAAGTCCCATCACAAATTCTTTACTATAGTTCATAATATCTCCTTTTATATACCTAACCATTATACCTTTTTTCTATGAAAAAAGAATGGTCAATATCTAGTGAGCTAAATATCTTTCACTTGCAGTTTTGTTAGTAAGGAGTAAGATATACCTCGTTAGGTGTCAAAACCTAATCTCTTATAGCAAAATATATGAGTGGCTTAGTGCCGCTCTTTATTTTTAAGGGGAGAAAATGAATCATATCGAAAGTGCTGTCACATCACTATTAAAGGGTAAACTAAATAGCTTAGGTTACACTTTAGTGAAGGTCCATTACCAAAAAGAAAATGGTGAGTATTACCTCCACATCGTGATTGATAAGGACGAAGATATTAGTCTCGATATGATTGTAAGTGTGAGTGATTTAATCTCGCCCTTACTCGATGCAAGTGATATTATCACGGATCCATATATCCTTGATGTCACTAGTCTAGGCGCGGAGAAAGCGATTGCGGTTAGTAAACTTGATCACTACTTAAATCGTTATCTTAACGTTCACCTTTCTCATCCTTATAAGGGATTAAATAACATCGTGGGGACTTTACTTGAAGTCAAAAAGGAAAGTGTCACGATGCTAGTCCAAGAGAAAGCGAAGAAAAAAGCGATTACCTTGGTGCGTAATGACATCGACAAAGTGAATTTAGCCATTAAATTTTAAAGGAGATAATTATGTTTAATGTGAAAAAGCTCATTGATGCGAGCGAAGTGCTCGGCAAAGAAAAGAACATCGCCCCTGATGTCATTCGGGAGATTACGGTGAGTGCGCTAGAACGCGCTTATATCCGGATTTTAAACGGTGGTGTGAAGAGTGAAGATATCGAATTACCGGATCCCAAAGTGAAGGTTGTTTTAGACACCAAAAAAGGTAAAGCAGATTTTTACCAAATCAAAACGATCAAGAAAGACGTCGAAGACGATATGCTCGAAATCGATTTAGAAGACGCCCAAGAAATCATGAAGGATAAGAACCTTAAATATGATGATGTGATTGAAATCCATGACGAAGATATTGATATCGATGAGTTAAGTAAGATTTTTATTAAACAATTTAAGAACGCTTTCCATCAACGCTTAAATGATGCGGAAAAGGAAGTGTTATACGAAACGTATAAAGACCACATTGGCGAAATTGTGCTTGGCGAAGTAGAAAAGGTTGAAGAACGGGGTGCGGGTGTTAAAGTTGGTGACCACACGATTTATTTATCGCGTAAAGATATGATTGGCGATGAAACCTTTACCGTTGGTCAACAAATTAAGCTCTATTTAGCGGATGTCTCCACCGATAAAAAGGGTAGCATCGCGGTCACGCGTTCTCATCCAGGTTTTGTGAAACGCTTGTTTGAAGAAGAAATTCACGAAATCTATGATGGCACGATTGTCATTAAAGGTATCGCACGGAAAGCTGGTAAAAGAAGTAAAGTCGCTGTCTATTCTAATGATCCTGATGTTGATGCGACGGGTAGTTGCATTGGTAAAGACGGCGGGCGGATTAATAAAGTCGTGAACCAATTAGGTGGTAACGGTCGCGATAAAGAAAAGATTGATATCGTCGCCTATAGTGATAACCCATCCTTATATATTATTGATGCGTTACGTCCCGCGGAAGTCGTCGGTGTTAATATTGACCAAGACGATGAAGATGGTAAAGAAGCCACTTGTATTGTGAAAGACGGTCAATACTCAAAAGCGATTGGTTTACGCGGCATTAATATTCGTTTAGCGGTGATGTTAACGGGTTATGATTTAACCATCCTCGAAGAATCCGAAGCCGCAAAAGAAGGCTTAAAATACACCACCACGGAAGAATTAAAAGCCCAAGACGCGGTCCGCTTAGAAGAAAAGAAGAAGAGCGAATTCGCCAAACAATCCTTAGCCTATAAGGAAGAAAAAGAGAAAGAGAAGGCCGCCGAACTAGAAAAAGTAAGCGCCAACGCGATTGCTTCAAAAGAAGAAAGCAAAGCCAAACGCAAGAAAGAAAGTGTTACGCCTACAACTCATACTTCTAGCTTAGAAGAAGAATTAGCGAAGGCGAAAGCCGCCGCGAGTCGCGCTGAACAACGCGCTGCGGAACACGTGGAAATTAAGACCACGACGAATATTCTTGATCTAGAAAAACAACTTGAACAAGAAAAAGAAGCGGAAAAGAAAGCGGCGAATAAGCCAGCGCGTCGGCCCCGGAAGATTACCGAAACTGAAGTCCCACACGAAGAAAAGAAAGAGGACGATAAACCCAAAGAAGAAATTAAGAAAATGGACATCTATACCGCCGAAGAGCTTCGTGAAATGGAAGAAGAAGAGAAGAATAACGAGGAAGAAAGCTTTGACGATGAGGATGATGTCGATTACGACGAGTACGACGAATATTACGACGACGAGAAGTAATTTAACTAACTAATAAAGGAGGTGAGTGACATGAAGAATAACAACTTTAAAAACAAACAACGAATTAGTAACGTGAGTTTTAATAAAGACCATAAGAAAAACTTTAACAAAGTAAATAATGGTGTCTTCGTGTTTACTCGCTCATTAAGTGTTGGCGAACTCGCGAAACAACTTAACATCCTCCCAAGTGATATCATTAAGTATTTCTTCTTGCAGAAGAAGATGGTGACAATTAACCAAATGCTTGATGATGATAGCATTGGCGAAGTTTGCTTAAACTTTGGTTACGATGTCAAGAAAGAAAAAGTCGTGAGCGCCGAAAACTTTGAAGAAGTTGAAATTAAAGATAAGAAAGAAGATTTAGTGGAACGCCCACCGGTCATTACCATTATGGGTCACGTTGACCATGGTAAGACGACTTTAATTGACGCGATTCGTAATAGTCATGTCGCTGCGGGGGAAGTCGGTGGCATTTCTCAGGCAATCGGTGCCTACCAAAAAGACGTAAAAGGAAAAAAGATTACTTTTATCGATACTCCGGGTCACGAAGCCTTTACCGCGATGAGAAGTCGCGGGGCAAGTGTCACTGATATCGTGGTTTTAGTCGTCGCCGCCGATGATGGTGTGATGCCGCAGACCATTGAAGCGATTGATCACGCCCGGGCCGCGAGAGCGCCAATTATTGTCGCCATCAATAAGATTGATAAAGATGGTGCGAACCCCGAGAAAGTCAAAAACGAATTAATGAATCACGAAATTATTCCCGAAGAATATGGTGGTGAAAATATTTTCTGTGAGATTAGTGCCAAGACGGGCAAAGGTCTTGATAATCTTTTAGAAAGTATTATTACTTTAAGTGAAGTTTTAGAATTAAAAGCCAATCCTAATCGCTACGCGATGGGGACGGTGCTAGAAGCAAAACTAGATAAAGGCGAAGGACCAAAAGCGACCTTATTAGTTCAAAACGGAACCTTAAATAATAGTGATTATGTCGTCGTGGGTACTAGTTACGGTCACATCCGCCGGATGGTCAATGAATTTAACAAAGTGTTAAAGAGTGCGACGCCAGCTACACCAGTGAGTGTGACTGGTTTAAGTGAAGTACCTAACGCGGGCGATCACTTTATGGCGTTCCCAACGGAAAAGGAAGCACGTGATATTGCTTTTAAACGTTCCTTAGCGAAGAAAGAACACGATTTACAAGGTAGCGCGGCGCGGAGTCTTGATGATTTATATAAACAAGCCCAAGAAGGCGAAATTACCTCGCTTAACCTTTTAATTAGAGCGGACTCAACCGGCTCATGCGAAGCCTTAAAAAGTAGTGTGAATAAGATTAATATTCCTGGTGTTAAGGTGAATGTGATTCGAGCGACCGCCGGTGCGATCACCGATAGTGATATTGCTTTAGCATCCGCGAGTAACGCGATTATTTATGGCTTTAACGTTCGTCCAAGCGCAAACGTTAAGGCGAAAGCGGAAGAAGAGAAAGTGGAAATTCGTTTACACCGGATTATCTACGCGATGATTGAAGAAATTGAAGGTGCCTTAAAAGGTATGCTCAAACCTGAACTAAAAGAAGTGAGTATTGGTCAAATGGAAGTGCGTAATCTCTTTAAGGCGAATAAGCTTACCATCGCGGGTTGTTATGTGACTGAAGGTCACATCAAAGCGAGAAGTAAAGTCCATCTTGTCCGTGATGGCGTGGTTATTTATGATGGTGAACTTGGTTCGCTTAAACGTTTTAAAGATGATGCGAGTGATGTCAAGAACGGTTTTGAATGTGGTGCAACCATCTTAGGTTATAACGATATTCACGAAGGCGACATGATTGAAGCCTACGAAATGAAAGAAGAAACCGTTAAGTAATTATGGACCGGAAGCCAAGAATCAAAGCGATGATTGACCGCGATATCCGCGATATTGTTTTAAAAGCGGCGAACGCGAAGATTGGTTTTGTTTCGGTGAATAAGATCGAAGTCACGAATGATTATAGTTTTGCGAAAGTTTATGTTTCGTTTTTAAACGCGAAGGATCAAAAGAAATCATTCGCAAAGCTTACCCAGATGGCTCCGTACTTTCGCCATGAACTAGCCCAAAAAATTTCTTTATATAAAACGCCTGAGATTCGTTTTATTTATGATGAGCGTTTCATCATCGATGAAAAAATGAACGAATTACTCAAAAAAGATGAGCGGGCGCTTAACCGTATGAAGAAGAAAAGATAATTGACTTTTTTTTTTCGTAAAGATTATTCTTGAGTTAGTTTAAGCAAGGAGGATTTTTATGCTTAGAAATAAAATTATTCCATTATTAGGAGCGGCTTTTTTAGTTACCGCGTGTGGTGGTGGAGATAAAATCATTAATATTAACAAGTGGGGAGACATGGGTTTGATTTCTGATAGTTTTGATGCCAAGAAAGGAGAGAAAATCACCTTTAAAATTTCACTCGTTGAAAAGGCTGTGACGAATATGTCTGCTTTGATTTTTCTCGACTCAAAAGAAGGGTATTCCCACATCATTGATGTAAAACAACCGGTCGAAGTAACATTTAATGATACTACACTTACTAAATACGATGGCGGCATTCTAAATTTTATGAATGACTCACCCGAGAACATCAAAAATAAATTCGCGTTGCCTAAAGATGATGAGACTGTTCTTTTTGATGTGATTTATTGTGTCGAAAACCCAAAAATAGATGACAAAGTTAGCATTGCAATTACTAGTTCGACTGATAAAAACGGAATCCAAGCCATGTTTGTGGCTATGGACTAATAAAGTAATTTTGACTAATTACGGCCAAAGTTTTATCTGTTTAGTGTTCTTTAGTGATGTATAAACGTTTTTCATTACGAGTGGACTATCTTTACTAATTGCCATTAGCCACTTCTTAATTTCGTAACGATTGGTTTGTTTATCAGCGGGGCAATTGGATTTTAAAACCGGCAGTTTTTCCTCTTTTGCGCATCGCGCGATATCGATTTCCTTTGAATAGATTAAAGGACGAATAAAATTAATGTTCGCGTTACTTAGATGCATCTTGGGTTCAAAGGTAGCGATTTTACCCGCATAAAAGATATTCATAAATAAAGTCTCAACCGCATCATCCATGTGATGCGCGAACGCGACTTTATTGCATTTTAATTCTTTGGCGACCGCGTTAATAATCGCCTTTTTCATTCTTGAACAAATGGAACATGGTAAATGTTTCTTTTGTTTTTGGTTCGCTTTTAAGATGGGGTAAACGTTACTGGCGTCATTAATAATTAATGGGTAACCAAGTTTTTTAAACCAAGTTTTTAATTTAGTGGGGTTAAAGTTTGGGAAGCCTAGATTAAGCATCACGGGATAAATTTTAAAGTCGGTGTGGGCGAACTTTTGGTAGAGCGTTAAAGCGTAAAAAAGCACTAAAGAATCTTTGCCGCCACTAATGCCGACAACGATTTTATCGCCCTTCTTAAAGAGATGATAAGTCTTATCCGCGTTACGAACGCCCGCTAAAATAATCCGAATCGCCTTCATCGTTTAATATTATAATATTAAATATGAAACATGGCATCTTGTTAGTGCGGAAAGCGGTTGGGATGACCTCATATGATGTTATCCGGGTTTTAAAACGCCAATTCAAAACCAAGAAAGTTGGTCACGCCGGAACGCTTGATCCATTCGCGAGTGGATTATTAATCGTTGGTCTAAACGAAGGAACCAAGATTTTGCCTTATCTAGAAAATCAAAGCAAAGAATATATCGCAGAATTAACGTTAGGAAAAATGACGGATACTTATGATGTGACGGGTAAGGTCATTGAACAAAAGAAGCCGAAAAAACACACCAAAGAAGAAATTCGTGCAGTTTTAGAATCTTTTCTTGGCGAAATTAAACAAGTGCCGCCTATTTATAGTGCGATTAAATTAAAAGGGAAACCGCTTTATAAATACGCGCGAAAAAACCAAGCTGTTAAAGTTAAAGAGCGCACTCAACATATCTATGATATAAAACTTATTCACTACGAAGATAACCAGATTATCTTCTACGCGAAAGTTGATAAAGGAACCTATATCCGTTCACTTGGCGTTGATATTGCTAAGAAATTAAATGAAGTGGGTTATCTATCGAATTTGGAACGTAATGGTATCGGGGAATATAAAATCGCGGAGAGTAAGAAACTTGAATGTATACTAGAAAAGCATGTCATTGAAATTAAAGACGCTTTGAAGTTTAAGCAAGTTAAATGCCCGGATTATCAAAAGATTAAAAACGGGGCACCGATTAAGCTTGCTTGTCACGATGATTATGTCATTATGACTCATCAAGGCGTGGCGGTAGCAATTTACGCTTATAATAAGCGTGATATGTTATATTATTGTGAACGTGGATTCCATTATGAAAGTTTATAAAATCAACGCTTCCTTAACTAATGTTCCGAAACTTAAAGATAAATTAGCGCTTTGTTTAGGCTATTTTGATGGCGTCCATATTGCGCATCAACGCTTGATTAACGAAGCGCGGATTCATTGTGAAGATAAAGTTGGGGTTATTACCTTTGATAGTAACGTCAAAGGACGAAAGAATCTTACGAGTTTAAGCGCCCGCGTGAACTTATTTAAAGTTCTTGGGGTGGATTATATTTTCGTTTTCCCGTTTAACAACCAATTTAAAAACATTACCCGTGAACAATTCAAAGAAAAGTTTTTTGATCGTTTAAATATCAGCGCCCTATTTGCGGGTGCCGATTTTGCCTTTGGCAAAAACCGGCAAGGTAATATCGCCTATTTAAAGCGTTATTATCCGGTTCATCTTGTAAAATTTGTGAAGAAAGCCAATAAGAAAATCTCAAGTTATGATATTGCTTCCTTTATTAAACGCGGTGAAGTGAAAAAAGCCGCGGAATATTTAGGCCGCCCATACCAAATTCGTGGACGAGTAACGCGTGGTTTTCAAAAGGGAGCCGCGTTAAATTTCCCGACCGCGAATATCAATATCTTAGACGATTATGTTGTTCCGAAGTTTGGGGTTTATAAAGTTATCACTTATGTATTAGGGATTCCGCGTTTAGGCATCGCTAATGTCGGAGTGCACCCAACCGTTAATAAACTATCAATCCCAATTGTGGAAGTGCATATTCCTCACTTTAAAGGTAATTTATATAACCAAGAAATGTACATCGAATTTATTGATTTTCTCCGTCCAGAAAAAAAGTTTAGTGGCGAGAAAGCATTAATTAAACAAATTAACGCCGACCTCGTTAGTTTAAATAAGCGCTAGTATTAGTGAAAAACTATACTGGATAAGGTATAATTTTTTTAGGGAACGAACTTAGTTCGTTTGTTTGTTATCGTTGTATGAACCAAAAAATAGCTAAGAATTTCGACTCACTCCGTTGGCGGTTAATCGTTTTCTTTGCTATCGTAGCGGTTTTTGGACTCTTCTTTACTTTGTTAATGCTAAAACTATTAGGGCCAGTTGAACCGTTAGCGATGCTTTTAGCGAGTAAAGGCGAGTTTCAAAAGCCTTTCCATTGGTTCCATCTGATGTGGTTAGGGATTTTGGTCCTGGCCACTTTCCTTTTATTAAAATTTGCTAGCCATGCGAACGAAAGATCTTACCGTTTAATTATTTTTGTGGGCTGGTTTATTATTTTTGTCTTAGAACTGATTGGCCAATTTACTTACTTTTATTATTACAATGATGGTGTTCTTACTGAAACCTATCGGTGGAATCGCTTTCCCTTTCAATTTTGTTCATTACCCTTTTATATCTTGCCGTTTGTGTTTTTATTAAACGATGGTAAGCTCCGTGACATCATGGAAAATTTCTCCATTGTCTTTATGGTCTTTGGTGGCTTAGCCAATTATTTTTATCCGGTCCCGGTTTTTAACGATATCATCTATGTTAATATCCACACGATGGTGCACCACGGAGTGATGATTGCACTAGCGATTTATATTGCCTATTACCGACGGGCGAAATTAACACTGAAGCAATTTTTACCCTCGCTTGCCATTTTTACCGCGACGGTATTAATCGCGGTGGTTATTAATGAGTCGACTTATCAATGCTTACCAGCGGTGCGGAGTGGGGTTGATGGACAAGTGGTTAACATGTTTTATATTTCTTCGCATTTCCCCACGGTGATTCCAATCCTTAAACAGATTCAACCCTTTATGCCTAATCCAGTATTTATTATTATCTATATTATTGGTTTTTCTTTAATGGCCTATTTGATGTTATTAGCTTTCTCGTTAATCTTTAATCATAAGATTAAACCGTGTTTACCGTTAAAAGAAAATTTATTTCCAAAGTTAAATAAAGAGTAAAGTCGTTTCTTTAGTTGCAAAATTAAACAAGAAAGCATATTCTAATTAGGCAACTATTTCTTGGGTAAGCGAATCTCCAACGCTTTTCTAGGGAGTAGCGAAGAAAAATAAAAGGAGAAAAAACATGGCCTTAAGTAAGGAAAAGAAAGCGAGCCTCGTCAAAAAGTTTGCCAAAAACGAAAAAGACACGGGCAGCATGGAAGTGCAAATCGCATTATTAACCGAACAAATTAATGCGTTAACCCTCCACTTAAAAAACAACCACAAGGATCATTCAAGCCATCGGGGCTTAATGCGACTCGTGGGACAAAGAAAGTCACTCCTCAATTACCTTGAAGAGCATGACCGTGACGCCTACATTAAGTTGATTAAAGATTTAAAATTACGGAAATAATGTAGTTAAAAAAATTAACAATTAAAGGACCTATGGTCCTTTTTTTGTAGTTAAGTCGGGATGGCCCTTTTATGATATAATAAAGGTGGCTATGAATAAGTTTGCCATTGGCGATTGTGTCGTTCATCGGCACGAAGGCGTTTGTAAAGTCGTAAAGATTGAAAACGCGGATTTTGGTGATGGTAAAACGAAGTACTACGTCTTAAAACCTTATTTTAACACCCAATGTTCCACTATCCGGATTCCGGTTGAAAAAGCCACCCAAATTCGCCCGCATATCTCTAAACGCAACGCGCAGCTATTAATTAAAAAGATCCGGCGGAGTAAAACGGTGTGGATTAATGATAACCGGAAACGGAAGACCTATTTTGAGAATATGATTGTATCGGGTGATTTAACCGCTTTAGCCAGTGTCGCTCACACCGTCTATATGAAACGGAACGAGTTTGCGAAGATGAAAAAATCTCTTCCTTTAACTGATCAAAACCTCGCCACTTTCTGCGAGCGACTGTTAAACGAAGAGTTAGCAATCGCGCTTGGGATTAAACTCGAAGACGTCCCGACCTATATTGAAAAACATAGCAAATAAAAATTATACTTGTATAATTTAGATAGAACTATATGAAGAAGTTGTTTAGTGTTCTTTTTTGTCTCATCCCGTTAACTTTTAGCTGTGGAAAACACTCCTCTTTAGACTTCCCGAACCCTTTTCCTAATGATCCTTATAAGCGGATTGGCCGCACGATTGCACCGGATGAAGAAGTGCTTTTACCGATTTCTCCAAAAGATTTGGATGTTTTAGCGCGGACGATTGGTGATGGAGAAAACCCTTCCCTTTATAACAAATACATTACTAAATGCGATGGAGAAATCCATTATCGTTCCTATGAATTAGCCTTTGCCAACGAATTCCGTCAAGGTTATGACTCCTTAAACCAAATGAGCGACACCGTTTTTCATAGTCAAAGTCAGGGCTTTACTAATGAGGCTAATAAGCGGGCTATTTTAAAAAGTAGTGCCGATACGATTAAAAACTATGTTTATGGTAATGTAGCCGTTAAACAAGAAAAAGATACCTATTGGTATTTACATAAGCCATCAACGGGCATATCTTATCCGGAAGAATACAACGATTTGCATAATTTAGAAGCGTGGCAAAATTTAGAGGAGTTTTGTGTCAGCGAAAGAAGCAAAACCACCACGAATACCGCGGACCCAAAAATTGAAGATAAATTAATTGCTAAATATGGTGATGGAGAAAAAAGTAAACCAGGCGATCCATTTGATTTGTTTGAAACCCAAATTATGCAAGATGATTATCTTAAATTACCGACGGACACTCCTGACTCGGGCATAACTAGAGATGGACATCTAGTTTTGGTGAGTCATGAAGATACACCCTATGGAGATGATGGAATCTACAAACTCAACGATGGTCGGAAGTTCCGGGCGGTTCATAGCAAGATGGCCGTTGCGCGTTTAACCTTAAAATCAGTTGCCATTGACCCGCTTACACCTTGGCAAGAATCTTGGTATTTAGTGGATCAAGCACGGGTGTATGAAGAAGATTCGATTACGAGTGAAGAAATTCAACCGAACGTACCCATTACGGATATTAGCCCGGTTACCATCGGTTATACCGAATCAATCTATCATTTTAAAACGGAAGAAATTGATCAATATAACACTGATAAATTACCAGACCCAGGGGAGAATAACCGATGAAAAAGTCAATGTTGTCGCTTTTCTTGATTCCCTTGTTCGCCATCGCCTGTCATGGTCGTGGGGTTGATATGCCAAAATCCCCATTCCCGGGTGATAATTATGTACCAATCGGCATGGAAAGCGCCTTTAGTAAAGAAAAATTAGAGCCTTTAGATGATGAAGGAACTGAATACCAAAAATTACGGGGAACGATTAAAGAGTATCAAGCCGACGCATTGACAACTAAATACACAAGAAAACGGGAATACCGTGATTTAAAACACGCCTATTTTGGTGATCAAGAACAAAACCCCTGTTCCTATGTGAGCCAAGAGGTGGTGGATGAGTATTGTAAAAACCCCAAAAATGAAGCCGATATTGTTTCAACCGATAAAAACTACGAAGTTAATAAACGGCAAATGATTTCGGGGGGAATTAAGACTAATAGTTCGCGGGTCGAGACATATGATTATACGGATTTATCTTCATTAGCCAATCAGCAAAAAACGTATTCAGAAGTTAAATCCACCAAAATTAATCAGGAAAAAGAAGAAGTGACTCAAACGGTGGAGCACGCTGATTATAGAGATGATGTTTTCCAATTATCGCCGTTCACTACTTATATTACCAAGCATTTCGATGGCATCGAATTTGATCTTTTTGGTGAGGATAATGACGCCGTGTATGGTAAATTTAAAGATGGTCGTTATTTAATCAAAGAAGCCTACAGTAAATATGATGACTACGCGACGCTTGGTCATAAATATAAAGCGGTGAAAAACTACTTCTACGAAGGCATTCTTACAAAAACGAGCAAAGCCACCGAGAATTTAGGATTTACTTCTTTCCGTTTCTATAGTGAACTCTTAATTTTAAGTGAAGCGGCTGATAGCCTTGATGTACCTGTGTTATATCTTGAGCATCCCATGCTTGTCGAATACGATGAATATCAATACGAAATGTCTTATGCACCTTCCCGCGCTTTTCCTCGCGAAGATATCCCAGAACCAACGAAGAAATAAGTTATGTTTAGCAAAATCCGTAATATTTTAACTTCGCGCATCTTCTGGATTGGTATCTTATTATTACTTGAAATTGGTTTAATCGTTTTGTTTGTCTTTGCCATTGCCGGTTCTATGAAAGATACTTTCCATCTTAACGATAATCAAGTTGCGATTATCTTTATTGTCGCCCTTTTTATTATTTCGGGTTTAGTGGTGATTTATATTGTTAATAGTCACGTGAAGATGGCTTATAAGGTGGCGTGGTTAGTGGTGGTTGCCTTATTACCCTTAGTCGGTTGTTTCTTTTATCTCCTCTTTGGTAATAAGAAAGTTACTAACCGTCAAAGACGAAAGGCAAAACCGATTATTGAACTACTGGGAGTTAATAAAACTAATCCCGTCATCGCGAAAGAGTTAAAAGCCGAAAATCTTGACGCTTTAAAGATGGTGGACTATATCACTAGTGCTTCAGGCACGAATGTGTATAAACACACTAAGACGCAATATTATCCAAGTGGCGAAGCGGCGTTCCCGGTGATGCTAAAAGAATTAAAGAAAGCGAAACACTTTATCTTTATTGAATACTTTATTATCTCGCCTGGCATCTTTTGGAACGCTATCCTTGATGTCTTAAAAAAGAAAGCGCAAGCGGGAGTGGATGTGCGCATCATCTACGATGATGTTGGGAGTGCCAAATATCTTCCTAGTAGTTACGCGAAGAAACTTCAATCTTATGGATTAAAAGTTTTAGTGTTTAATAAATTTAAACCATTACTAGATGTAAAACTCAATAACCGTGACCACCGAAAGATTATGGTGATTGATGGAGTGGTGGGTTTTTCGGGTGGAATTAACCTCGCGGATGAATATATTAATAAAATCCATCCGTTTGGCTATTGGAAAGATAACGCGATTAAGTTAGAAGGGGAAGGCGTCCATGGTTTAACAAGTCTATTCTTATCGCAATGGATTTTAACTTTCAATACAAAAGAAAATAAACTAGTTCGTTTGACCGATAAGGCCTACCAAAAATATTTCCCGTCTTCGCTTAACACCCCAAGCGATGGTTATGTCCAACCTTATGGCGATTTACCTTATGATACAGAGTCAGTGGGGGAACGGGTGTATTTAAATCTAATTGCCCGGGCGAAAAAATATATTTATATTTCGACTCCCTATTTAATCATTGACGATGAAATCGTAAACGCCTTAATTAACGCGGCGAAACAAGGGATTGATGTCCGGATTCTAACTCCTTCGCACCCGGATAAAAAGACCATCTTTATGATTACCCGGAGTCATTATCGACTATTACTCGCCAATGGGGTCAAGATCTATGAATATAAACCCGGCTTTGTCCATATGAAGATGTTTGTGGTGGATGATATTTACGCGGTGGTGGGGACGATTAACCTTGATTATCGAAGTTTATATCTCCACTTAGAAAACGCGACTTTCTTTTATAAGAGTAGTTGCATTAGTGCGATGAAAAAAGACTTTATGTACTGCTTAAAAGATGGTCACGAGATTACTTATAAGGCCTACCATAACTACGCGGCGCCCCGCCGGTTTGTCTGGTCACTCCTTCGCTTATTCGCTCCCCTATTTTAGTTATGAAGAAACGGATTGGTATCTTAGCTCCTATATTTACGCTCCCGAACGAATTTGGGATTGGCGATTTTTCTTACACTGCTTATCAATTTATCGATTTTCTTAGTCTTATTGGCTATCGTTGTTGGCAGATTCTCCCCCTTAACCCGATTGACCGTGACCATTCACCATATCTTCCGGTTTCTAGTTTTGCGATTGATGATATCTATGTTTCTATTCCAGACTTATATGACCGGGGTTTAGTCAAAAAGATTATCCCCTACACTAGTAAACGAAACTTTAAGCGGGTTAATTACCGGAAAGTAAGGAAGTTTAAAAACGCCTATTTAGAAGTTGCTTATCAGCGGTTTAAGGAAAAAGAAGGATATATTAATATCCTTGAAGCTTTTAAGATTAAAGAACCTTGGGTGAATGAATACGCCTCATATGTCGTCTTACGCAAGAATAATAAGACTGAAGACTGGAGCACTTGGACTGTAAAAGCGACAGGTCCCCGTGACATTGACGCGGTGAATTACGAAATCTTTAAACAGTATATTCTTTATGAAGAGTGGGATAAGATTCACCAATACGCGAAAAAGAAAAACATCGCGATTATTGGTGATTTACCTTTCTATGTTGGCTATGACTCAATGGAGTGTTTCTATAACAAAGAGTGCTTTATTCTTAACCAAGACCATTCACCCGCGTTAGTGGCGGGTTGCCCACCCGATTATTTTAGTGAAGACGGGCAAAGATGGGGGAACCCCATCTATAACTGGGAATATTTAAAAACCGTTAATTATGATTTACTCTTTAAACGGATTTTACACGCTTCGGAAATTTATGATGTGGTGCGGCTTGACCATTTCCGGGCGTTTGACACTTATTATACGATTGAGGCTCACTTACCTAACGCCCGCATTGGTGAATGGAAAGAAGCGCCTGGTTATGACTTCTTTGATAAGCTCTACCAAAAGAAACCTGATTTAAAACTTATCGCTGAAGATCTTGGTGATTTAAGAGAAGAAGTGTTTACTCTTCGTGACCATTATGAGTTACCGGGGATGCAAGTGGTGGAGTTTTCCTTTATCGAGGAAGAAATTCAACATCATGAAGTCCCGCATATTTATAAACGTGAGAATTCCGTTATCTATTTATCCACTCACGATAACATGACCGGAATGGAATGGTTTGATAGTTTAACGCCTGAAGAACAACAAGCGATTCGTGATTATATGGATGAACATTTTGGTCATCACCACATTATGACGAGTTTCTTTAAATATTTAGCGAGTCAACCGGCGAGCTTAGTGATACTTTCACTTTGGGATATCCTTCGTTTAGGGAAAAGCGGACGGATTAACTCACCAGGCACAACGAGTAAAAATAACTGGACCTTCCGTTTACGGAATTATGTGAATCTATACTCTCAAGGTAAGAAACTTAAAGACATTGCCATTAAAAGCGGACGGAACGAATGAAGAAAGTTGGAATAGTTTCTTTAGGCTGCGCGAAAAATTTAGTGGATAGTGAGATGATTCTCGCAGCCTTTAAATCTAATCAATACACAATCACCAATAACCCGAAAGACGCGGATATCATTATTGTCAATACATGTGGCTTTATTGAACCCGCTAAAAAAGAAGCGATTAATACGATCCTTGAGATGGCGCGTTATAATAAAAAACTTATTGTGACGGGTTGCTTAGTCGAACGTTACGAAAAAGCGTTAAAGAAAGCGATCCCTGAAGTTAACTTATGGATTCCGTTTTCAAAGTATCCTCATTTTAACGATTATGTCTCATCTTATCTAAAAGATAAGAAACACTATCATCTTGATTCATTAAATCGAGTCATTTCTACTCCAAGCAACACTGCTTATTTAAGAATCGCCGAAGGATGTAATAACTTCTGTAGTTTTTGTGCGATTCCCTATATTAGAGGTCGTTACCGTTCTAGAAAAATTAACGAGTTAGTAAAAGAGGCCACCTTACTTGCTAAGTCCGGTATTAAAGAAATTAATATCATCGCCCAAGATGTTAGTTACTATGGTCGTGATTTAAAAGACGGTAGTAATCTTGTCTCACTTTTAAAAGCGTTAGAGAAGGTAAAAGGCATTAAGCATTACCGTCTTTTATATCTATACCCTAATGAAATCACGGATGAATTTATTCACTTTATGAAGACGAGTAAGAAAGTTTATCCTTATTTTGATATCCCCTTACAACATGCAAGTGAAAGCGTCTTAAAGCGGATGAACCGAAAAGGGAGTCACGCTTTAACCTTAAAAACACTGAAGAAGATTAAAAGCGAAGTACCTAATGCGGTTTTTCGGACCACGATGATGGTGGGATTCCCTAGCGAAAGTAATAGTGACTTTAAAACACTCATTAGTTTTATTAAAGCATTTAAGTTTGATCATTTAGGCGCGTTTACTTATTCTAAAGAAGAAGGAACGAAAGCGTTCTCTCTTCTTAAACAAATAAGCGAAAAAACTAAATTAGAACGCTTAACTATCTTAATGAATGAACAAAAGAAGATCGCGTATTTAAAGAACAAAGAACATATTGGTGAAACACTTGAGGGTTTATGCGTGAGCTATGATAAGATTAACCATAAATATACCTTCTTAACGAAGTTAAACGCTCCAGATGATATTGATGGAAGTGTCTTTGCTGTTACGAATAAGTCACTCCGTTTAGGCGAGTATTATCGCTTAAAAGTTAAAGACGCTTTTGTTTATGATTTATTAGTGGAAGTTTTAAAGTAAGATAAATCTTTACCGAGTGGGAAGTGGTCTGGTAGTAAATTTATCACTATATTGCGCCCAGCCTTCAGTTTCCGCAAATTTATTGAGTGTAGCATCATCAGAAAAATAAAATTGAAGATCATCGCTGCAATTACTAAAACATTCTCCGCCAATATTAGGGACATGATCATTAATACTAAATTGTCTTAAATTAACTATTTTTAAGTTTTTGCAGTCTTTGAATGCACAATACCCAATGCTAGTAATAGAGGGGGAGACATTGATATTTTCAATGCTCGTTGCACAGAAGGCGCCACGACTAATAGCAGTAACGCCATCAGGGATACTACTCGTTCCGTTACAAGCGCAAATTAGGGTACCATCCTTTTTGCTAATAATTGTATTATTTTCGCTTCGATAAGCCGTATTACTGGAATCAACAACGATAGAAGTTAGTCCAGTGCAATTTATAAAAGGGTTTACTAACGAGATTGATGACACTGATGGTGGAATTGTAATTTCTTCGAGAGATGAGCAATTCTCAAAGGCATTATCTCCGATTGTCGTAAGTGAATTAGGAAATTTAATCTTAGCTAAATTAACGCATTGACTAAATGCCAAATCCCCAATTTCAATAACGGAATCAGGAAGGGTAACTTCCGATAAGTTAGTGCAATATAAAAAACATTCTGGGGAAATGATACTAATTTTATTTGGCAAGTGGATTGATGTTAACGAAATACATTGAGCAAAGGCTTGAAAGCCAATCGATTCTAAAGTCGATGGCAAATGAACGGTTTCTAAAGCAAAACAATTTGCAAAGGCACTTCCGCCAATTGAAATAACACCTTCGGGGATGTCAATTGAAGTCACACCTTCCAAGAAAGCAAAAGCAATTGGCGCAATATGCTTAACTCCGCTTTCATCAAGGTTTCGGGTGTTGCTACAAACTATTAATAACGAATTTGGTTCAATATCAACTCCTAAAAAAGTGCGACCTATATCTTGAAAAATTGCATTACAATTTCGGTCACTATAATTAGGATTATTCTTATCGACCACAATCGAAGTAAGAGAAGGACAATTCATGACTAAGCCTGGTTCAATAGAATCGACGGTATCTGAAATAAATAATGATGTGAGACGCTCGCAACCGAAAAACGCAGCACATTTAAGTGCCGAAACACCATGCGGAATGGTAATGGCGGGGAGAGTGGTGCAATTGGCGAAAGCGTATGTCTCAATTGTTTTAACGCTACTAGGAATAACAACATGAGTTAAACTAGCGCAGCCATCAAAAGCGTGTTCACCAATTGTTTGCACCGAATTAGGAAAAATAATAGTTTCAAGTGCTGCACAATTTGCGAACATATTACTATTAATCTCTTCAAGTGGCTGATAGATAGCAACACTTGTGATGCTAGTGTTTTCATCATCGCCAGGCATAATTGTAATGTTAAAATTAGTTAAGACACCATGGATTTGAATAGTGTAAATTAAGCCGGTTCGGTAAGTATGTCCAAACTCTTCGTTAGTTGTTCCGTCACCCCAGTCAATCAAAATATCATTACCACTACAATAAAATTCGATTCGTTCATTATCTTTCATGTTTACCACAATATCCATCGCGGTGTCTTCGGTATGGGCAACAAGACTAACTGTGTAGTTTTTCTCCATTTTATCGATAGTAAGTTTCTTATCTTGATCAATGTGGATGCCTGGCTGAATTTCACCAATTGGTAGTAAATAATTAGCTTCTGGAGTTAATTGATAGGTCTTGCTTGTGCTGGAAGCGATGGTTTCGTCTAATTCAGTGACGTTATGACCAGCACTATTACGGATGGTGCAATGTATACCGCTAAAGATAAAATGATATTTGTATTCCTCTGCGATGGTTTTGACTTCGACATGGTAATCTTTATTCATAATGGGGATAGTAATCACCGCATCTTCAAAACTAACACCTTCAGGAATGCTTGATTGTTCGTAATCAATACTGTAACCAGATTGCGGAACTACGGTAAATTGAACATCAGTTGCACCTTGCTCAATATCTTTTTCGTAGTTTGGTTCGCCAAGAATCGCACAATGGTCTCCAGTAAACTTAAAATGGTAAGATGGGACGATGGTTTTGACTTCGACATGGTAATCTTTATTCATAATGGGGATAGTAATCACCGCATCTTCAAAACTAACACCTTCAGGAATGCTTGATTGTTCGTAATCAATACTGTAACCAGATTGCGGAACTACGGTAAATTGAACATCAGTTGCACCTTGCTCAATATCTTTTTCGTAGTTTGGTTCGCCAAGAATCGCACAATGGTCTCCAGTAAACTTAAAATGGTAATATTTGGGTGCACAATTAGTTAAAAAAGGAAGAACAAATAATGGCAATAACAAGGCAGATAGTTTTTTCATAAACCGTTACTCCTTTTACCGATGTCAATATCAGATGGGACTGGACCATATGTGAAATGGTATTGATATGGTTTCCAACCAGGGTTATCGATGAATGCATCAATATCAGATGGGGTATTACAATAAAACTGCAAACAAGGCTGACAGTCATCAAAAGCGTTTGCGCCTAAATTTGGGACCTCGTCGCTGTCACAATGGAATTCGGTTAAATCTACGATTTCTAGATATGAACCGTAAAAAGCACTGTCACCAATATCTTTAACGCTAGTAGGAATTTTGGCTTTACTAACACGAACACCAGCGAAAGCGTGCTTAGAAATGCGAGTTATCTCATCAGGGATACATAGTGGCCGATAGTTAGATCCACAAACTAGAACCCCGTCCTTATCAATAATCATGGTGTCATTCGAATCGCCATGATATGTCTTATTGTCCTTATTAACATATATCTTATTAAGAATATGACAATTTGCAAAAGCTCCTTCGCCAACCATAGATACCGTCGCAGGAATTGTAATTGTGGGATATATATAGCAACCATAAAAGGCGAATTCCCCAATTTCTTCCAAACCATCATGTAAAGTGACTGATCCTAATTTTGAACAATTATAGAATGCGTATGGTTGGATGCTACTAAGATTGGTCATATCAAAAGTAGTTAAATCGTTATAGGCGTAAATAAGCGCTTTATTTTTTTGATCAATAAGCGTGTTATTAACATACGTGAATTGGGTGTTATCTTTATCAATGGTTATTGACTGGAGACTAGAACAACCGGCAAAAGCACCACCGCCAATCGACTCGACATTTTTTGGAATATTAATTGTTTGAATTGTGGAACAGCCAAAAAAAGCCAACTGACCAATATGTGTAACAGTATCGGGTAGTGCAATTGCCTCTAAACTTGAGCAATCTTTAAACGCTTCATCACCAATACGGCTAAGCTTACTAGGGAGGGTGATAGTTGCTAATTTCGTGCAACCAGAAAAAGCCCCATTATTGATTTCAGTTAATTCATCGGCAAAATTGACGGTCGTGATAAATTGATTATTAGTTGCTTTAAATTTGGTAAAATCGTTATAAATAGCAATTGTATAATCACCATCCTCGGTGTACTTGTGTGAAGTAGTTTTATCAGTATGGCCATCACCCCAGTCAATCGCTACATCATCACCTTCTCCAAAGTCAAAAGTGACTATGTCGCCCTTTTCAACTTCCACACTCATATCAATAAGCGCATCTTTTGCTGGAGAGACAAGATTAATCGCACAATCTTGGTCGAGTTCTTCACTAATAGTTAAAATTCCATCTTCACTAAGGGTGACTCCCTCTTCAATTTTACCACTTGGCGGTAGTGAATAACCTATATCTGGAACAATGGTGTAGGTTTTTACGGTGTTTATGGGAATATCTTCTTCCAATTCGTGTACTAAGTGACCGAATTGATCCTTAATCGCGCAATGTTCGCCAGTACATTTAAAATGATGCGTCTCACATATAGTTTTTACATTAATCGTGTAATTATTGTCCATTTCTGGAATGGTAATTATCTCATTTTCAAAACTCATGCCGTCGGGCACAACTGTCGCATCATAGTCAATGCTATAACCATCATCAGGAGTGACGAGGAATTGGTTATTTTTATGTCCTTCGATAATTGTTTTTTCAAAAGATGCTTCGCCGTTAATCGTGCAATGTTCACCAGTAAATTCAAAGCGATAAGAAGGGATAACAGTAGTTTTTACATCAATTGTGTAATCTTTATCCATCGTGGGGATAGTAATCACCGCATCTTTAAAACTCATATCGTCAGGCACAACTGTTGCATCATAGTCAATAACGTAATTTTCATCAGGAATGACGAGGAACTGGTTATTTTTATGTCCTTCGGTAATTGTTTTTTCAAAAGATGCTTCGCCGTTAATCGTGCAATGTTCGCCAGTAAATTTAAAGTGATGGGAAACAACCGTATGACAATTAGAAAATAGAGGAATCGAGAGAAATATGACTAACGCACCAGTTAAACGCATAAACAGTCCCTGTTTATTTATATATACCATAAAAACCTAAAAATGTTAATTATCGTCTTAACCAATCCATGAGTGTTTTTTATTAGCAATCTCAAAGCTAAATCAGTATAATACTTAATGCTGCCCCCATAGTTAAGTGGTATAACAGATCCATGGTAAGGATCCGTTCGTGGTCCGATTCCGCGTGGGGGCACCAGTTTATAAATAATGCTGATTTTATCGGCAAAGTAGAGCG
>JAKSUW010000001.1 GCA_024408565.1 Bacilli bacterium | reverse complement strand
CATGTTCTTATGTGGTCCTTCTTGGACAGGGGTTCAACTCCCCTCGACTCCACCATATTGCATATTTTCTAAATACGTAATATCATAATTATGGGCACAGGAAACTGGGGTCCATCGAAGTGCGGGGGTTTATTCCCGCTTTTCTTTTTTAAACAACATATGAATAACAAAAAGACGCTTAACATTTACATTGATGAATCTGGTGATGAATCGCAATATTCTACTAAAAACTCTTTATACGTTGTATCTTTCTTGTGTGTAGAAGATGAAAAGCTTTCGAATAGCGCCATTAAAATATTTAGGCAAAAATTAAAAAACGCTGAAGGTGGAAGCCATTTTGTTCATGTAGGAAATCTTGTGAGAAAAGAAAAGCCTTATAATGATATGCAAAGAGAAAAACGTAAAATCTTGTTCCATGATTTGTTTTTGTTATGTGAGCACAGCACATACAAATATTTCAATGCTGTCTATATTAAGAAACAGCGCAATCAGAGAACGTTAATAGAAAATATATCGAAATGTATTTTTAAGGAAATAGAAAAACGCAGTCCATATTTTAATCAATTTGATGTCATTAATTTTCATTATGATGGAGGTCAGGCATTTCTCAAAGGAGTTTTCGCTTCACTTTCTAGTTCAATTGTAGCGAATGCTCGTTATGTTGACACACAGCAAAAAGATCACCCTTTCATGCAAGCGTCCGATTTACTTTCATATATGGAATTAGTTTGGTTCCACGCTTGTAATGGTCAATTAACTGAAAGTGAAATTAAGTTTTTCGGGTTAAAAAGAAAAATTAAAAAAGATTATATTCGTCATTTAAATACTCATCGCTTTTAATGTATTCTTCGATTCCACTAATTATTAAAGATAAATTATTGATTAGTGATTTCTTCACCAAAAGGTTTTTCCAATAATTGTGGGTTTTCTAAATATTTTTTCATTACATCAACGGAATGAATGAAATAAAAACCATCCGCGATTCTTTCATCGAAGGTGGATGTGATATCTACTACATAACGCTTTTGATTATCGACTAGGATTTCTTTAATGGTGCCAATGGTAAGCATCATGGAGCAAGAACCATAGTTATTTAAATGATGATAGACTGAATTGGCTTTGATACTCCCGAGATTAGCAACCATCGCGGTGCTAAAGGATGGATCTTCCTTTAATACATCATTAGGAACTTTGCCACCGTGCTTATCTAAGAAACGTAAGGTGCGAGCCACAAAACGGAAAAGCCAGTGGGGCAGTTTCTCTAATGATTCCATTGAATGGTTATCCGCTTTTTCGGCGGCAATTTTTTCGGGATCACGGCAATCTTTCACTTGGCCCAAAATAAATGCGGCGACATCATAAACATTATCGGTAGCTTTTGGAATATAAGAGACAATGGCTTCTTCGGCTTGATCAGAAAAGCCCCGCTTCGCGGTGAAAGAAATTTTGATTTCGTCCCGTTCATATAATTTACCATTTTGGATAAAACGTAATAATAAACGCCGCTCGTTTAATACTCGAGTAAGAGCCGCAAGAAAACAATGGAAAAACTTAATGGGGCGATTAGGATCGCTTTGATTATGTTCTTTGACAAAATTCATGAGATTAGTGATATCAACATTAATCGTTGAACTCACTTCGTTATCACAACGGTTAGGATAAAGCGTTGCCATCAGGCGGTTCATCACCGGAGCATCTTTCATTAAGTGACCGTCTTTCCGGTCAAAGAATTTTCTTTTTCTTTTAGTTACAAAATTCATAGTTAAACACTGTAAAATATCTTAACAAAAACTTATCTTTTTTTCAAAAAATAATCATTTTTTAATAAAAATATAAAAATTTTTATTCCCCTAAAACATCGATGATTACTGCTAAATTAGAATAATTTAGAATTATTTTAAAAAATTATTTAAAAAATAATTTGCATTATTTATATATAGTAGTAATATTATACATGCTCAGCAAAAAGGAGCTGCCTAAGACAAGATCTGGTGCTGAGGGTAGAAAGAGTTCCACGTTGACCCGTTGATAGATGAGTCAAAGCCATCTACTTATTATATAAATAGGTGAGAGCTAACAGTGGTTAGCGAAAACGCGAGAGAAGAGGGTTAAAAGCCTCACGAAGCCTAGTGTGTCAGCTAGGTGGTAGCTAGTTTAAGAAGAAAACACCCGCGAAAAGCTACAAATATGTAGTGGAGTGGAGCAAGGAACCACAATAAAAAAGAGCTTGAGGTAGCAGTGTACTACCTAGTAAGCGGAGGATGTTGTAAGACCGCTAAGAACAATAACATCCATACATAATCAACTCGCCAATGAGCTAGCGAGTAACAAAAAGGCGCATGATCCTATCTGGCAGCATGGATAAGTTGCCACCGCCACCTAGAAGCGGGTAACAAGAAAACTAGGCGAAAGAGACCGCAACAAAATAAACCTATGTCAGCGTTGATTGCTGATATAGAGTGCGGGGAAGAAGATAAATAAAAGTAGCGAGAGTAATCTCGCTTTTTATTTTTCTCCAACATAAAATTTTATCGATAGTAGAATATAGATAGAATCAATAAGGAGATCTTATGAGAAAAGTAATCGGAAAAATTTTAATAATTGTTTCACTTGGTTGTGTGGCGCTAGCGTTTGCCTCGCTCTTTTTGCCATTAAAAGTTAATTTCACTGTATTCGATGATCCAACCGAAAAAGATATAATATATGGAACAGGTACCGTCGCATCTTTATTCACATGTTTGTTATGTTTGCCTTGCAAGATTATTTGTAATTTAGATGCAAAATATGGCGGTGGACAAATAACTGATTCTTATCGTATGAATAACCTAGGTAGTAGAGCCTCGCTTCCGGGATTAATACAGTTTCTTGTTATTGCTGCATTGATTATCTGTGCAGTTATTGTACTTATTCTCCTTTTAGCAAATAAATTTAATGGTAAGAAGAAAGTATTTTTATCAATTCTCTTTTTATTCTTCTTAGTGGTCACTACTGCTAGCATGTTGTTTGAAACGGCGATAGTTGATCTAAACGCTAAAGGGAATTTTGAACAAGAGGGTATACAATACATTAGAATGAAGAACATCGCGACGGCACCAATTTGTTACATGTTATGCGGCGCTGCTGCACTTGTTATTAATGTCGTCGGTTTAATTCTTATCCGTGGCGATAAGAAAACGAAAGTCAAAGCTAACCCAGCAAATAAAAATAAATAATTTATTTTAAACGAGCGACACCGGTATCAATCGCGGCTTTTGCCACTGCTTTTGCCACTGCTTCACCAACGCCTTTATCAAAGGCTTTTGGAAGAATATTATCTGCACTTAATTGATTAGCGGGAACTAAATCGGCTAAGGCATGAGCGGCGGCCATTTTCATTTCTTCGTTAATCTCTTTAGCGCGTACTCTTAACGCTCCTTTAAAGATGCCCGGGAAGGCAAGAACGTTATTTACTTGGTTAGGATAATCACTCCGTCCTGTACCAACAACGGCGGCACCCGCGGCCTTAGCGACATCGGGCATAATCTCTGGAACGGGGTTCGCCATGGCGAAGACAATCGCCCCTGGATTCATTGATTTAATCATTTCCGGAGTCACAATGTTTGGTGCACTTACACCAACAAAGATATCAGCGCCTTTCATCGCGTCCGCTAATTTACCTTGGAGATGATTCTTATTGGTTAATTTAGCAATCTCTTCGTTACCAACTGGGACATTGCCACCTTCACATATAATCCCGTGTACATCTGACATAATGACGTTCTTCGGATTAAATTTCATTAAGAGTTTAGCAATCGCGGTACCAGCGGCACCCGCGCCAGAAAAGACAATGGTGCAATCTTCCATCTTTTTCTTTACGACCTTTAAAGCGTTCATTACGCCCGCGGCAACAATAATCGCCGTGCCGTGTTGATCATCATGAAAGATTGGAATATCACATACTTCTTTTAAACGCCGTTCTACTTCAAAGCAACGAGGAGCGCCAATATCTTCAAGGTTCACGCCACCAAAGCTACCGGAAATTAATTGAACGGTTTTCACAATATCATCAACGTTTTTACTTTTAATGCAAATTGGGAAAGCATCAACATCACCAAACGCCTTAAATAAAGCGCATTTACCTTCCATAACGGGCATACCTGCTTCTGGACCAATATCACCTAGACCTAACACAGCGGTACCATCAGTAACAACCGCGACAAGATTCCAGCGGCGGGTTAATTCATAAGACTTATTAATGTCTTTATTAATCTCTAAGCACGCTTCGGCCACACCAGGGGTGTAGGCTAAAGATAGTTCATCTTTATTAGTAACCGGCACTCTTGAAATGACTTCAATCTTGCCTTTCCATTCGTAGTGTTTCTTTAATGATTCTTTCTTATAATCCATAATGCATTCCTCTTATCCTTTTAATTATAACTAATATATGTTTCTTATAAAGAAAATAATAAAAAAATATCGCCCAGTTACGGGCGATACTTTGAAATACTAATTAACGCTTAGATTTTATTTGAACTTTTAGGAACACTTGCTTACGTTCTCTACTAAATCAAGATAAATGTTGATGATACCTTCAACATATTGTCCAGGGATTTTAAAATTGGCTTTTTTGTTGCCATCTTGCAATTTGTAAGTATATTCACCATCTTTAAGTTCTTTGTTGTCAGCTTCAACTTTAGTCAAAGTTTCAGGAAGTGTAGCCTCCACCCCTTCTGTAATTACTATTTCAGCAGAAAAGTCTTTTCCTTTAGCGGCTTCGTTTTTGGTGATGGTGACTCTATCAGTAATCATACCTCCACCTTCCATAACGAATACGCCAAACTTTATTGTTATTGCACAACTAGCGAGTAATGCTGCTGACGCTAAAGGCGCCATTAATAAACTTAATTTTTTCATAAGTTCCTCCTTATTTGATGCTAATAGCATATAGAGTTTTTTTTTTCAAAAGCAAAGAAAAACTTTTATAGTCTATATAATTAAATAAGTATTTAATAGGGTAATTATTTTTCCCAAGGGAACTTATAGTTAAGCTTAAGTTGGTCACGGACCGCGTTCATTTCTGCTTGGACGCCTTCGTTAATGGGGACACCTTTATCTTTCCGGTCTAACCACACGAGATGTTCTTTTTCGCCAGCGGTATAAATCCGTTCCGCGCCCGGTGCTTTTTTACTTGCCCGAATCTTACGCATAATATCCCCCGCTTTCTTCCGGCAAAGTTCTTCGCCTAAGAAATGGTTCGTGTCAATGGCGATAAAGAAGTGACCAATTTTTGGATGGGTCGCTTTACCATCTTTATCTTTGCCGTTTAAATCTTTTAAGTTCACGTTATCTTGAAGAGCGCTACAAAGGAGTTCAACAACCATGGCAAAGCCAAAGCCTTTATAACCCGCTAAGGATTCACCGATACCACCTAAGGTACATAATGCAGCGGTTCCACCGCGAATTGCTTTAAGGGCAGCGGCAGCATCACCTTCAACCGCTTTACCATTTAAATCAATAATAGTGCCACTAGGAACTGGGTGACCAATTCGTGCATAGTATTCAACTTTACCATTTTGGATGGTAGAAGTCGCGCCATCAAAGTTAAAATCAAAATCTTCATCCGTCGGAACACCAATAGTGAAGGGGTTAGTACCAAACATACCTTCGACACCCCAGGTGGGTGCAACGCTTGGACGAGCATTAGTGCCAGTCATACCAATACAACCGGCTTTCGTTGCCATCGTGGTGTAATAACCAGCAATGCCATAGTGGGTAGAATTTCTAACGACAACCATACCCATACCGTGTTCTTTCGCTTTCTTAATCGCGAGGCTCATAGCTTTATAGCCAATGACCTGCCCCATACCATGGTGACCATCAACGACCGCGGTAGTCTCAGTTTCTTTAATAATTTCAAAATTCGTTTTTGGATATTGAACTCCCGCATTAATCCGGTCAATGTACATTGGTTTAAAACGGTTACAACCGTGAGATTCAATCCCCCGGCGATCGCTTTCTAATAAAACATCGACGACAATCTTTGCGTCATCTTCAGGAACACCCACCCCTTTAAATGCATCACGCATAAAGTTAGTAGCGGTTTCCCAATCTAAAATCATTTTTGGCATAAATAATCCTCCACGTTATCGTTAATATTATAAACCAAATATAAGTAGGATTTATCTAAAAGATAAAAAATACGATATAATTATTATGTATGAAGATCGCACGACTCTTAGCCTTAGCGAGTGTTGGTCTATTTTCCTTATCTAGTTGTGGTCATCACACTCATTATGAGGTAGAGGAATATTACATTTATTTACCATGGGGAGATACAACTGCACCATACAATATTTTGCAACTCTCAGACTTACATCTATCAAGTCTTACCGATAATGAAAAAGAATATAAATTTATCAAAGAAACGGTTGATCAAGCTAAAAAAGAATTTAACAATCAAATCGATTTAATTGTTATTACGGGTGACTTATTTACCTTTGCGAGTAAACAAGTTGCCCGCGAAACTTTTGCTTTCTTTGATAGTCTAAAGATCCCCTGGGCACCTACATGGGGTAATCATGATGAACAAGCCTATTATTCCATCGATTGGTTAACTGGCTATCTTAACGATCTAAATAAGAAACGCGGAACTGGTGGTTCCTATTGTGTCTTCCGTGATTTACAAAACGATGATATGTATGGGAATGCAAATTATGTGATTAATTTAACAGATGCAACTCAGCTAGATGAACACGTTAAAGCTCAATTATTTATTTTTGATAGTAATCGATATAACTATGGTGAGTATTTTGGCTATGACTATATCCATAGCGACCAAGTCGATTGGTATGAACGGATTGCGATGAAAGGAAGGATTGAAAAAACAACTGATTATATTCCTTCATTAGCCTTCTTTCACATCCCCTTCCCAGAATTTGAGGAGGCTTATCAATTCGCTCAGAATGGCGAACAACAAGGATGTAAATTTATCACTGATGAAAGTGATGTGCTACGTAATCGGCACGATTCACCAACTTCGACCGGCGATCCTAAACTTAACACCCATTTATTCAATAAGATGCGGCAATATAACACACGGGGTGTTTTTGTTGGACATAACCACACAAGTAATTACTGTGTAGATATTCCTGCAACAGCTAAGTTCACTGATTCCCCAAGTGGCACTAATGATATTCGTTTATGCTTTGGCTATAAAGGCACTGATAGTGTTTACTATGACCCGAGCATGCTAGGTGGCCAAGTGATTAGCGCTAGACTAGATGGAGGGACGATTGAGACAAAAATTACTTCGATTTTGCATCAATTCCCTAGTAAGGAGAGCCTATGAAAAGTCGTTTGAAAACTCTCCTGATCCTTGTCGGTTTATCACTAGTGGGTTCATTTATTAACTTCTATGCGGTTAATCTAGTGATGAACGCCGTTGCCAATAAAGAGACTGAACATTTCTTTGATGGTTTCTTTACTGCTTTCCCAATGTTCTTTGCCGCTTTAAGTTTTGTTCTAGCCACAATTTATGTCTTAAGACTATATCTACACCCAACGCATAAAAAGAAACAAACCATGGTGTATGGCATTATCCTCGCGAGTTTCTCTTTCTTAGGCATTCTCTTTGTGATTTTATCAGGTACAGTGGTCTACCACAGTATGACTAAACCTTATCCTTTTGCTGGTTACCACATTCTTTGTTTAATTTGGCATATCCTAACTTTAGCGTTAGGTCTATTAATGATTTTCTATATTCCTAAGAAGATTAAAGACCCAGATATTATTCTTAGTCATTTAGATATTAAACGGACATTAATCTCAATTTTATTAGCCTTTACTATTTTCTACGCTTATAACCGTTTTGGGGCCTTCTTATGGTCACCAACCTATATTTCTTGGTTAACTCTTAGTGATACATATCCTTTCTATTTATCCTTACTCTTATTAATTGGATTATTGTTACACATGCTCTTCTATACCCTTAATTATTATAAGGAACACTCAATTGGTGGAATTGCTATTTCAAGTGCTTTAATTGTTTTATCCTTATTCTTCTTTGTTCAAATTGTGGTGCGGGGAAGAGAAGATCCCGCTTTTGTGGCGGCTATCTCTCCGGCGGTCCCAATCGAAAGACTGTTGGCGTTCCCTTACGATACGATTCTTAACGCGGTGATGGTTATTGCCTTAGGTGCGTTTACTTTAAATCACTCCATTCTCTTCAAACGGCTAAAAGATGAAGAAGTGAGAAAATATTCTTAATTCATAAAAGTAAAAACTTGGACACTGTCTAAAGAAAAAATGCGATAACATCGCAAATGTAAAAAATTTTCAGAAAATCGTGAGCATTTTTGACACGCGTAAAGATAAACATAAGGTAAAATGTAAAAACCCAAATAAGGAGGAATTATTCATGGACAAAATCTTAAAATGTAAACGCCGGGATGGCGAAATTGTTGCCTTCAAAATTAAAAAGATTGAAGATGCGATTACCAAAGCCTTTGATGCGACTAACACGACTTATAACGATGACATTATCAATATGCTTGCCCTTCGGGCAACCAGTAACTTCAACAAGAAGGTGAAAAATGGTGTCATCGCAGTTGAAGATATTCAAGACGCGGTTGAAGTTGCCTTAATTCAATCGGGTTATGTTGATGTAGCAAGAGCCTATATTAAATATCGGGGTCGTCACGAGACGATGCGGCAAATTGATGCGACCACTTTAGACTACGCTTCAACGGTTGATCAATATTTAAAAATTAATGACTGGCGCGTGAAAGAAAATAGCACCGTAACTTATAGTGTCGGTGGCTTAATTCTTTCTAACTCGGGCGCGGTGACCGCGAATTACTGGTTAACCCAAGTTTATGATAAGGAAATTGGTGATGCACATAAGAACGCCGATATCCATATCCACGACTTAAGTATGTTAACTGGTTATTGTGCGGGCTGGTCACTTAAACAATTAATCCAAGAAGGTTTAGGTGGTATCGGTGGTAAGATTACTTCTTCTCCAGCGAATCACTTATCCACCTTATGTAACCAAATGGTGAACTTCTTAGGTATCATGCAAAACGAATGGGCGGGTGCTCAAGCGTTTAGTAGTTTTGATACTTATCTCGCTCCGTTTGTGAAAGTTGATAACTTAAACTACAAACAAGTAAAACAATGTATCCAAAGCTTTATCTATGGTGTTAATACGCCGAGTAGATGGGGTACCCAAGCACCTTTCACTAACGTCACCCTTGACTGGGTTGTGCCAAACGATATGGCAGAATTAAATGCCTTAGTGGGTGGTAAAGAAATGCCCTTTAAATATAAGGATTGTAAGAAAGAGATGGCGATGGTCAACAAAGCCTTCATGGAAATTATGATTGAAGGTGACGCGAATGGCCGTGGTTTCCAATATCCAATTCCAACCTATTCCATTACGAAGAACTTTGACTGGTCGGAAACCGAGAATAATAAACTCTTATTTGAAATGACCGCCAAATACGGGATTCCTTATTTCTCTAACTATATTAATAGTGATATGGAACCAACCGATGTAAGAAGTATGTGCTGCCGCTTACGGCTTGACTTAAGAGAGTTAAGCAAGAAGAGTGGTGGTTACTTCGGTAGTGGTGAATCCACTGGTTCAATCGGTGTTGTCACTATCAATATGCCACGGATTGCTTTCTTAGCGACCGATGAAAAAGACTTCTATCAACGCTTAACTCACATTATGGATTTAAGCGCGCGGAGTTTAAAAGTGAAACGGGAATTTATTACTCGTTGCTTAAATGGTGGTCTATATCCATACACCAAACGTTACTTAGGTACCTTCGCTAATCACTTCTCCACTATTGGTTTAGTGGGAATGAACGAAGCGTGCTTAAACGCCCGTTGGATTAAAGCGGATTTAACCCACAAAGAAGCTCAAGACTTTACCATTAACGTCTTAAACTTCATGCGGGAAAAATTAAGTGACTATCAAGAAAAGTATGGTGACTTATATAACCTTGAAGCCACGCCAGCCGAATCCACTTGCTATCGCTTAGCGAAACACGATAAAGAAATTTATCCGGATATTATTACCGCAGCGGATAAGAGCAATATGCCTTATTACACTAATAGTAGCCATTTACCAGTTGGTTATACTGAAGATATCTTTAAAGCCCTTGATACCGAGGACCGTTTCCAAACTTTATATACTTCAGGAACCGTCTTCCATAGTTTCTTAGGTCAAAAGATGCCCAGCTGGAAGAGCTGCATGAACTTAGTCAAAAAGATTGCGGAAAACTATCGTTTACCTTATTACACGATTAGCCCAACTTATTCTGTCTGCCCAGATCATGGTTATATTGAAGGCGAGAAGTTTAAGTGTCCAAAGTGTGGTAAAGCCACCGAAGTCTATTCCCGGATTACTGGCTACTATCGCCCAGTTCAAAACTGGAACGCTGGTAAGGTGGCCGAATTCCATTGCCGGAAGACCTACGATATTCCTAACTCCAAGCTTACTCACACCGGTCCGTTAGCGGAATCTGATCGCGCCTTTAAAGGGATTAGCACTGCTAACCAACCATTAAAAGAATTACTCTTATTTACTTCACCCACTTGCCCGAATTGCAAGATGGCGAAGATGCTCCTTGATAAAGCGGGAGTGAAATATAAGAACATTGATGCGATGAAGAATAAGGATCAAACGACCGCGATGGGTGTTTATAAAGCCCCCACCTTATTAGTGCCAAATAAGAAAGGCGCTTATGATCGTTACGATAACGCTTCCTTAATCAAGAAATACATAGAAGATAACAAATAATGTTTGACACGATAATTATTGGTGGTGGACCAGGCGGTCTATCGGCAGCCCTAAACTTAAGACGAGCAGGAAGAAGTGTTTTAATCATCGAAAAAGAAGTTTTCGGTGGGCAAATTGCTAACTCACCCCGGGTGGAGAATCTCCCTAGTATCAAAGAGATTAGCGGGGCGGATTTTGCCTCCGAGTTCTTTGATCAAGTCACCGCTTTAGGCGCGGAATTTGAACTTGAAGAAGTGCTTAAGGTGGAAAAAGACGGTAAGAACTTTAAAGTCAAAACTAATTATAACGAGTATGAGGCTCGCAGCATTGTACTAGCGACAGGTGTTAAGCACCGGAAGTTTAATATCCCTAACGAAGATGAACTAACCGGGAAAGGAATTAGCTTCTGTGCGGTGTGTGATGGAGCGTTTTATAAAGGCGAAGATGTGTGTTTAATTGGAGATGCGAATACCGCGCTTCAATACGCATTATTACTCGCTAATGATTGTAAGACTGTTTATTTATACACGCTCTTTGATAAATTCTTTGCCGATAAAATTTTGGTAGACCGAATTTTAGAGAGAAAGAATATTGTGATTAAACATTGCTTATCACTCAAAGAGATTGTGGGGAAGGATAAACTTGAGAAGTTAATCTTTACTAACACCAAAACTAAACAAGACGAAGAGTTAGTGGTCAAAGGTTGCTTCATCGCGATTGGCCAAGTACCTTGTAGCGATGCCTTTAAAGACTTAGTTAAAATGAACAAAGGCTTTGTGACAGTTAACGAAATGATGGAGACTTCCACTCCTGGCGTTTACGCAGTCGGTGATTGCACCGATAAAAAAATGCGACAAGTTGTTACCGCGGTAAACGATGGTAGCATTGCCGCATATTGTATTAATAACTATCTTGGCTAGTAGCCACGGATCATGACATTCGTGCCCGGGAGTAATTCCTGGGCTTTTTTGACGAAAGTAGTGATTTCTTCCTCACTAATCTCGTGAAAACCATGCTCGATACACCCTTCACGGTCTTTATAATGCTGAAAAACATATTTTGGGCAGCCTTTAATGTGTTTAGCGATGTCGATAATATCGTCTAAGGTGTGAAATTCCTTAATTATCGTGGTTCTAAACTCATAAGGGAAGGAATGGCTCAGTAGATAACTAATTGAGGTGTTCAGCGCCTCTAACGCGACGTTTTTAACACCGGCGGTCTTCGCGTACTTATCCCAGGAGTTTTTAATATCAATCGCGACATAATCAATCAATTTATCTTCGATAAGGCTAATTAAGAGCTTGGGGTTTGTTCCGTTGGTGTCTAACTTCACTAAATACCCCATCTCTTTAATTTCTTTAATCTTTTCGACGATATCGGGGTGAATCAAAGGTTCGCCGCCAGTGATTACGACTGCATCAATCTTCTTTTGGTGGTCTTTTAAGATTTGTTTAATCTCTTCCCAAGGGATAATGGGGTTTGCTTGATTTAACACAAGTGAAGCATTATGGCAAAACGGACAACGAAAATTACAGCCTTCAGTAAATAAGACGATACTTAAGTAGTCATCAAAGTCCACGAGGGACATTTTATCAATGCCAACAAAATCCATGGTTACTTTGAATCGTGCCAGGTATTATTGCCTAATTGAGTGTCGTTATTGCCATCGCCCGCTCTAAAGGTATCAAGATAAGTTCTTGGATCGTTATAGTCGGCTACCCAACCGTGACGAGCATAAGCATAGTCACCAGCCCGACGAGTAGCGGTATAAGATTGCCACTCTTGGGTTTGAATCGACATATCAATACCCCATAAGCTGTAATAGGCTTGCATTCTTTCACAGATATCTTCGATACCAGTACCAGTGTTAGTGGCTAACGCGACTGCTGGGAAGTTTTCGAAATAACCATAATCATCTGGATTAGAGCTTGGTATATATTTAAATCCAGTGCCTTTTAATGGCCCTTCTTCTAGCTCCTTGGCGATTTTTTCCACTTTTTCCAAATTAATGCGCATTGATGTTTGTTCATCATCAATGTTTTCGGTAGTCACAGTGCTATAGAAGCCGTCTTTAAATTCCTTTTTTGCCTCTATTGTTTCGGCATTGCGTTTATCTAACCAATGGTCTTTATAAGTGCTTATGCCACCTTCGCCATCAGTCCAGTGTTCGAAATTATCAAGATTACTTTCGTGCCAATCTCTTGTGACGAGAGTATCGGCCGTGTGTCCTTCAGAATCTTGATATTTATCGGCTAAATAATTTGTTAAATCACTATCTTGAGTGAAAGTAGGATAAATTGGATGCACTATATCTTTGTCATCTTTCCACCCACGAAGGGCCACGTATCCCTGATTTTCACCATTAACTTCAGCCATAGCAGGTACGCATCTTTCAGTGATTCCAGTTGTTACTAATCCGTTAGCGCTTTTTGCACCAGTCTTAACGATGTTTTGGCATAAGTCGTTACGGTTAACTAAGAGGTTCATAATCTCTCTTAATTGTTCACGAGTACGCTCTGAGGTATTTTTATCTTCGCCTTCACGTACTAGGTCAAACGTATTATCGTTAACGTTAAAGATGAAGTAGAATAAACCAATTTGCGGAGCAATTCTCCAGTCATCGGTTTTCTTAACTTTATCAATAATACCGGAGGCAACCGCGTCAATCATTTGGACCGATCCACTGTTATAGGAGTCATAAGCGGCGCCGTCTTTATCAATGAACTTTAAGGTCAAACTGTTAATAACATCTGGATCAGGTTTATTAGGATGTACTAATTTGATAGACCCACCATCGTTGTTATCGATAGGACCATCAATTCTTAAAGGACCGTTTGTATAATGGTAGCCTTTGTCCCCACCTTTATTTAGATACCACGATGGTTTTTCAGTGCAAACATTTTTTTCTTCGCCACCCTCACCACGTTTTTCAATAATTTCAGATTTCTTGACTGGCATAAAAGCTGGGAAAGCTAATAATTCTTCAAAGTATTCAGAGTCATTAACTAATTGGACGGTGAAAGTTTTGTCTTTATCAACCCTACTAGGATCTTCTGGTTTGCCTTTCATTACACCGGCCATACCACCTTTAGCACCTGAAGCCTCTATTTTTCCTTCAATACCGTTAAAATTTTGTAGCCATCTATTTATCTTTTTATTGTCAATTACATCACCTGTTTCAGGATTGACGTTGGTTAATTCAGTGAAATAAGGATTTTTGCTATCATCAGTTAGGTTCATAGCGTCTTCCCAAGTATGAACTGTACCGCCTGTATAGTCCATATTTACTACTGCATATTTATCCCCTTTATCATTTTTAATTACAGTATTAATAGTTTGTACTTCTTCGTCAGAAGGGTCTTTTGTTGGGGAACAATTTTGAATAGTAATAGCAGAATAATTTTTTTCAGGGTCAAATGTTTCCCACTTCTCAGGATGTTCTTGCTGTCCAACAGCATTCCATACATCAAATCCACGGATCATATCAAAGAGGCTGCACCACATACCGATGGGCGTGTTGTTATAGATAGCACTTGCGGCTCTTGTCCAAGCATAGATAAAATCATCAGATACAATTGGTGTTGGTTTTCCACCTTTTTGCGCTTCGTGCCATTCAGCATCATCATCTTTTATAGTGATTGTGTAGCGCGCCGTTCCTTCGTAGTCCTCAGGATTTTCTAAATATTTTTTCGGATCAGTTTGTCCTCCAGTTAAATCTGGACAATCCGCAAAATTGACATATCCTGGTTGTCCGATTAATGGGTTGTCGCTTGTTACAATATTTTTCACCACGTCACAAACGCCTGGTTTTAATTCAGCAAGATAAGCACCTTCTTGTCCTCTACCAGTTGGATCATAAGGAATTTCGGTCCTTTGCCAACGCATTGCCCCAGTATATACTTGACTAAGCACGTTAGCGGTAGAAGCATCAGTGTTAACGCCTGGGTCAAAAGTGTCCGCTTTTGTGCCAAAGCACATTGTAAAATCGCGGGCTTTGTTGGAATCGCCTCTCCATTTTAGTTGGTCTAAAAACTTGTAACCAAGGTCACATTCATAGATATTAACTATGTCTGGCTTTAATAGATAAGGATCAGCGTAATCATACAAAGGAGTAATCGCTTGCGTATGCATAACTAATTCTTCAGCTTGGTGCATAATTTCGTAACGTGCTAACGAACCATATTTTGGATCTTTAAGGTTAATATTAAATTGTTTCGCGTGTTTTTTAAGCGCACTCATTTTATTCGCATCGGATAATAGCGTATTATATGATTGCGCCCAAGTAAGATTTTTTTCATTATTAGCAATTTTGCCGTCATGATCTAAGTCGGCAAAATAAACTTCGTTTTCGGAACTTCTAGTGTGTTTAAAACCTTTACTACCACAGCTAGTGGTGGCAAAGATGGCGACTAATGATAAGCCAAGGATAAATTTATTTCTTTGCATGATGTTTCTTACCTCCTAAGGCTGTTAATAGGGCGATGCCACTCTTATTAGTTTCGGGGTGGTAACAGGCCACAAAGTGACCGGGTTTTAATTCTTTAAGTGGTGGTAGTGTCTTTGCGCATTCTGCGGTAGCCTTTGGACATCTTGTTCTAAATGGACAGCCACTTGGCGCATTTAATGGCGAAGGAATATCACCTTCAGGAATAATCCGCTTATGGGTTTTGGCAATATCAGGATCAGGTACAGGAATCGCACTTAATAAACTTAAAGTATATGGGTGCATTGTGTGTTCAAATAATTCTTCGGTTTCCGCGAGTTCAACGATATGGCCTAAATACATAACGGCGATACGGTCAGCGATATGTTTAACCACGAGTAAGTTATGGGTAACAAAGATATAGGTTAAACCTAACTTCTCTTGAAGTTCCGCAAATTTATTAATGACTTGGGCTTGAATCGAAACGTCAAGCGCACTGACTGGTTCATCGCAAACGACGAATTCAGGGTTAAGGGCTAAGGCCCGCGCAATGCCAATCCGTTGTCTTTGACCGCCCGAGAATTCGTGAGCGTAACGAGTCGCTTGTTCGGGGCTCATTCCCACCATGCGCATTAATTCCAATACGCGAGCGTGTCTTTCTTCTTTATTCTTATACGATTTATGGATATCCATTGGTTCGGCAATGATATCTTCAACCGTCATTCTTGGGTCAAGACTTGAATAAGGGTCTTGGAAGACGATTTGTGATCTTTGCCGGAAATGTCTTAAAGATTCTTTACCTAAGATTTCTTCACCATTAAAGACGATGGTGCCAGAAGTTGGTTTATATAAGTGAAGAATAGTGCGACCTAAAGTGGTTTTACCACAGCCTGACTCACCGACTAGACCCAAGGTCTCACCCCGGTGGATATCAAAAGTTACATCATCAACCGCTTTTAAAGGTTTACTTCTAAACCAACCGGTGTTGATTTTAAAGTACATCTTTAAATGTTCAACGTGTAAGATAACGTCAGTTGGGCGTTCCTCAATGTGAGGATTATCATACATTACTTGCGACACTAACTTGGCCTTGGAAGTAATTGAGTTAAGTTTTTGTTTCATCTTACTTACCTCCCTTAATCTTCGCTAAGTCGCGTTCGTAACGGTTCCGCGCATTTAAATGCTTAATCGCATAGATAAAAGCGGGACGACGATATTTATAGAAACGGTTAATTGAAATATCACTGTGGTTAAAGAGGAACCGGCATTGGAGTTCGTTTAATTGTTTTAAACTCTCGCGGATCTCTTTTGGATCATTGC
The DNA here is from genome assembly GCA_024408565.1 of Bacilli bacterium. Classification (GTDB taxonomy): domain Bacteria; phylum Bacillota_I; class Bacilli_A; order RFN20; family CAG-826; genus UB1719. The sequence continues at coordinate 106,726 of JAKSUW010000001.1, read as the reverse complement.
GGTAGTGGAGACGACGAATCTTCGTCACTTCGCGGTAGAACCGGCGACGGAGTTTCCGGTCATCTTCTTTACTGGCCCGGGTGTTTAAGTCCCAGTTCGCGACATAGAAATTATTCAAATAATTCTTCATTTCTTCGTCGGATAAAACTAATTTATGTTTCTTAAATTCCATGTAGCCATTTCTAAAGTTCTCGCGAATAACACGTTTTACACGACGAGTATTGATACTCACTAATTGTCTTTTGGTTTTTAATAGGTAATAGCTCACGCGACGCGCCCGTCTTAACTTGTCTTGGGCGTCTTCGTAGTTCCGTTTCGCGTTATCGTATTGGCATAAAAGTTGGACTTGGGTCAAACGGTCCTTATCTTTCTTATCGCGATATTTTAGTTTATCTTTAACTTCTAAATACTTGATGTGAGCTTGACGGACGTTTTCATCGTTATAGTATAAATCCACCGGGAAAGAAGTAATGCTTAAGTTCGAGATGTATTCGTATAAGGATTGTTTGGTCACTTTTTCATCTTTACAATAACGGATAATCTTTTTGGCGTCTTTAATCTTCTTCGCCATATCACCCCGTTCAGTAGATGGACGTTCTTTCCGGGCAAATGCACGGTTACGTTCAGCAACTCTAAAGTCGGATTTCGTCCGTTGATAGTTAGTTTTACTTTCACTAGCCTTGAACGCTAATTGTTCAAGATCTTCGGGTGAAGTTTTCCCTTTCTTCTTCGCTGTTTCATAACGTTTTTGGGCGATTTGGTAATCGTTTAAAGCATCAAGAATATCTAAACGTGAGATGGGTTTAAAGCTTGCGGTACCAGCGTTAGAATAATAAAGAATTTGTTTTAATTGTCGATAATTTAATTCATGTTTTTTATACGCTTCAATGACATATTTAAAGCAACTTGTCGCGTGGTGTTCAGTGATGGCTACCCGAGTTGGATATTTCTTTAAACAAATCTTCATGCAGCTCGCGCAACGGGGAGCGAATGAACAACCCTTTGGTAAGCAGAAGACGTCAACTGGGTTACCTTCAATGGGGATTAATTTATCTTTCGTCACCACTTGCGGAATCGATTTAATTAAACCTTTAGTGTATTCATGTTGCGGGTCGTAGAAGATTTCTTCCGCGGTCCCTCTTTCGACAATTCGACCAGCGTACATAACGTCAATTTCATCACAAATTTGCGCCACAACACCTAAGTCGTGAGTAATGATAATGATGGACATGCCCATCTTCTTTTGAATGCTCTTTAAGAGTTCAAGGATTTGGGCTTGGATGGTCACGTCAAGTGCGGTGGTTGGTTCATCAGCGATTAATAAATCGGGTTCACAAACTAGACTCATCGCAATCATGATTCTTTGTAACATACCACCCGAGAATTCAAAGGGGTATTGTTTTAAACGCTTTTCGGGTTCGTTAATGCCAACAAGTTTCATCATCTCTAAGGCGCGTTGGTGGGGATAATCCGCTTTAGCGAATTTCGCGTGTTTTAAAGCGTCTTTCGCCGCTTTAATTGCATCAGGTTTATTGCTTTGTTTGGCTTTGACTAACGCTTTCTTGGCCTCATCAATCTTGACATCGAATTCCGCCATCATTTTCTTATTGGGGTGAATACGAATCGCTTCCATAATTTGGTTACCAATCGTATACACGGGGTTAAGTGAACTCATGGGGTCTTGGAAAATAATTGAGATCTTTTCACCCCGAATTTTTTCCAATTGAGAATCGGGTAAACCGACTAATTCTTTTCCTTTAAAACGAATGGAACCAGAAACAATCCGACCCGGATGTTGTAAGATTTGCATGATGCTATACGCTGTCACGCTCTTACCAGAACCAGATTCACCAACAATACCAAGAATCCGTCCTTGTTTTAAAGCAAAAGAAACACCGTTCACTGAACGGACTTCGCCCGCGGGAATATTAAAAGAAGTATAGAGGTCGTTTACTTCAAGGATGTTATTATACTTAACTGCTTCCACAACCTACTCCTTTACTTTTGTTTTGGGTCAAACGCATCGCGTAGACCATCACCGATTAAGTTCAAACAAAGCACGATGACAAAGATGAAAATAGAGGGGATAAGCATTAACCATGGATATAAAGTTAACGCGTCACGACCCGCACTCGCTAAGCTACCTAAGGATGGCATTGGTTTAGCAACACCTAAGCCTAAGAATGATAGATACGATTCAGTAAAGATTGCGCTTGGGATTTGTAACGCCGCGCTCACGATAATAACGCTCATGCAGTTTGGAATTAAGTGTTTCCGGATGATGTGCGCGTTACTCGCACCCATACTTCTTGCCGCTAAGATAAATTCTTGTTTCTTAATGGATAAGATTTGACCACGAACAAGTCGCGCCATACCAACCCAATATAGAATCGCAAACACGATAAAGATGGAGATAACGTTTGCACCTAAGGTCTTCACTAATGGATTGTCTTGGACAAAGCCGAAAGCTTCGTTAAGAATAACGCTTAATAAAATAATGATAACCATGTCAGGTAAGGAGTAGATAACGTCAACAATTCTCATCATGATTAAGTCGGTCTTACCACCTCTTAAGCCAGAGATTGAACCATAAATGGTTCCAATCACTAAGACAACGAGAGCAGCAAAGACACCAACTAATAATGAAATACGTGTGCCAACAATAACCCGGATGAAGTAGTCTCGACCATGCGGATCAGTCCCAAAGATGTGAGGGAAGATAAATTCGCCGGCTTTAATCCGTGCCAATTCAGTTGTGCCATATTGGAAAGGCGCTAAGTTAGAATAACTCGCGTCAGTATAATCTTTATGAACACCGAGCATTTGGTCATAAGAATAAGGCCAGAAGAGTGGCAAAATAATGATCATTAAGATTAAGACCGCGATGATAATCGAGCAAACAACCGCAACGCGGTTCTTTCTAAATCTCCGTAAACCATCACGTAAGAACGAAGAAGCTGGACGAGAAATTTGCCCCGCATTCTTTTCGCCACGATTCGCTAACGAAAAAAGTCTTTGGTCATAATCAACTTGGAAGCTTAATGGATTCTTTTGTCCGAGTTTCATAATTCTTATCCTTAATCGAAGTCAACCCGTGGGTTCACAATCTTATATAAAATATCGCTGATTAACACCATAAACACCATTAAGAAGGTTAAGAACACGGTGGTACCCATAACTTGTGGATAGTCACGTGCGCTGATGCCGTTAACAAATGAACGGCCTAAGCCTTTAATCGAGAAGAGTTGTTCAACGACGATACTACCAGTAATGATGTAGGCAATCATTGGGCCAGCATAGGTGATGACTGGAGTGACACTATTACGTAACGCGTGTTTAAAGAGGATTTTTCTCTTACTTACACCTTTGGCCTTTGCGGTCCGAATATAATCAGAACCTAAAACGTCAAGGGTTGAAGATCTAGTTAAACGAGTGATATAACACATTGGCGATAAGGAAATAGTTAAGATCGGAAGAATATAAGAGCCAACGGTTTCGCCACCGACTTCTGCCCAACCTAAGGCATTAACGAATAACCAAATGAGTAAGCTTGCGATAACAAAGCTTGGCATCGCAACGCTAGCAGTAGAAAGTACCATGATGACTCTATCAGCGGTCTTATTATGTTTTAAGGCAGCGGTACTACCTAAAACTACACCAAGGATAATCGCAATCGTCGCCGCGCATAAGCCAGTCGCTAAGGAATAGGGGAGGTTTTCACCAATAATTTCCATGACTTCGGTGTTCTTTACTTTTAAGGAGACACCAAAGTTCCAAACAATCGCGTTACCTAAATAACGGAGATATTGAATAAATAACGGTTTATCTAAGCCATAGAGGGCATTTAATTTAATGATAATAGCAGGGTCAACTGCTTTTTCACTGTTAAATGGTCCACCTGGAATAGCTTGCATGGCCCAGAAGGTCACGGTCACAACCACGACGACAGTTAACAACGCTAAAAGAAGTCTTTTAACGATGTAGAACATGGTTTTAGAGTTCATAAGTATTATTCATTGTTATTCGAGGGGCAAAAAAGTTATCCGTCGCTAACAATTTCATATCAATATACCTTCTCTCTTCTCATTTGTCAAATAAATGTTTCTTGTTATTTCCATAGGAAAAGGCTGATTTTTGTGGTATATTTTTACTAGTTATTTTTGTTATGTACGATTATCACCTTGAATATCTTCGTTGGAAAAAGGCGGATCTAGAAGATCCGGATTTAATTAATGAACTTAAATCGTTAAAGACAAAAGAGGATATTTTACATAACTTTCGGGAAGAACTAGCCTTTGGCACCGCGGGGATTAGAAGTAAGCTTGGGGTTGGTACTAAACGTTTAAACATCCATGTGATTCGCCGAGCGACCTATGGTTTAGCGAAATATATTTTGTCGGCGTTCCCAAACGAACCACACAAAAGTGTTTCCATTTCTTATGACTCCCGGATTAAATCACGTTTATTTGCGGAAGAAGCGGCACGGGTATTAGTTAAGTACGGGATCCATGTCTATATATATAAAGAGGTAATGCCTACACCCCTATGCTCGTGGGCGGTACGCTATCATAAATCACAAGCGGGCATTATGATTACGGCGAGTCATAACCCGAAAGAATATAACGGTTACAAAGTTTACGATAAACATGGTTGTCAAATGACGGATGCACCGGCGGCAATTGTTTATCGCTATATGAAGAAAGTCGGTTATTTTGATAAAGCCGTTCGTCCGAACATGACTTTTAACGAAGGCATTAAGAAGAAATTTATTACTTATATTGCGAAAGCGTGCCTTGATCAATACTACGAATATATTGATTCTTTAATTATTAATAAGAGTAAGCTCCGGTTTGCCAAAATTGTCTATACTCCACTAAATGGCACGGGATTAGTTCCAGTGATGCATGTTTTAAAAGATGCCGGCTTCCATAATATCTATGTTGTGAAAGAACAAGAGAAACCGGATGGTACTTTCCCAACTTGTCCACAACCAAATCCCGAAAATCCGAGTGCCTTAACTTTAATGAATAAATATTTAGTGGATTTAAAATACGATATGGCGTTAGCGACTGATCCTGATTGTGACCGCGTGGCTTTATCAGTCAGAACGAAACGTGGACAAATCCGGACCTTTACCGGTAACGAAGTAGGTATTTTACTTTTTGACTATATTGTTAGAGCTAGGATGGCGAACCAAACTTTGCCACGTGACCCTGTTGCGGTGAAAACGATTGTTTCAACGAACATGATTTTTGAAATTGCGCGACGCTTTGGTGTACAAGTAAAAGAAGTTTTAACAGGTTTTAAATATATTGGGGATGTCATTCATAACTTAGAAAAAGAAAAGCAAGCGAAGCGCTTTATCTTTGGTTTTGAAGAAAGTATTGGTTATTTAACTGGTACCAAAGTGCGGGATAAAGACGCTGTGAACGCCGCTATCTTATTAGCGAGTATGTGTGATGAATATTTAAAGATGGGCTTCACGCTTGATGAACGGATGGAAGGCTTATATAACCTTTATGGCTATAGTAAGACAATCACTGATTCTTATGAATTTAAGGCAATGGATGGCATGATCCGAATGAAAAAAATTATGGAGATGTTCCGGAAACAATATGACTTTAAGACCTTAAAAGATCTCCATGCGAAACTTGATTGTTTGACGGGTATTAAGATGCACGCGGATGGTTATCCGGAAAAATATGATTTACCAAAATCGGATGTGATTGCCTTCTATTTCCCTAATGGGAATAAAGTGAGTATCCGACCAAGCGGAACGGAACCAAAATTAAAAGTTTATTACTATCTCGTCGCGAAGAAGAAAAAAGATTTACCAATATTAGAAAAGAAGTATCGCGGTTTCTTTGACACAAAAGTAAAAGCGTTCTTATAATTAGGGTACACTTATGGCCACTATCCAATTAAAACGCCGAACCTACGAAGTGATTGAAACCTATCATAATCACAAAATGCATGTCAAACGGAAGGGCAAAGATTTTATTGTCATTCCGTTTGCGTCCATGGAAGATTTTAAAACCTACCTCGCCAAGAAAAAGATTCTGCGCCGGAACAAAGTGAAGATGCCAAAACTTTGCCAAAAAGATAAGAAGGGGCTTCATATTCTTGAACAATATATCCCTGGTGAATCAGCGGTAAAGATTATCGCGGAGAACCGTTTAGATGCGACTTACTATAAAGAACTATTTCGGGTGTACCGCCAAAACCGTTTCGCGGGGATTTCAATTTCTTATCGTCCTGAATATTTTATTTATCTTAAGAAGTGGTTCTATTACTTAGGTGACTATGTTGGTGATTATAAAAAAGACATAACATTTGAAAGTAGCGAAGATATTCTTTTGTGGATGAACACCGAGAACGCTGAACGTTATTGTAAGGCTCGTGGTTATACTTATGTTTCACGCGAGACACTAAAACCCGGCGCCAATTTAAATAAACAATTAGCGCTTCTTTGTGTACAGTATTGGTAAGATGGATAAAAAGTCATTAATCATTCGTCGAATTGCGAAAAACGCGATTGTTTTAGCTTTATATGTCGCTTTAACCTTTGCTTCTTATCCTTTATCATGGGGCGCTTCGGGCGGCATCCAGTTACGCGTTAGTGAGGTCTTATTAGTTCTTTGTTTCTTTAACCGTGAATATGTCATTCCTTTAACGATTGGTTGCCTATTATGTAACATCGCTTCGTTTACTCCATGGGATATGTTAATTGGGACGGCCTCAACCGCTTTAACCGGGCTCGCTCTTTCCTTTATTCCGTATTTAGGGATCGGGGTTTTAAGCGGTGTCATTATCCAATCACTATTAATTGGTGTGGTTTATTTATTTCCACCGCTTGAATTAAATTATTGGTTAGGGGTTGGCCTTGCTTCCATTGGTGAGGTCATTGCGTTGGGTGTTGGTTATGTTTTCGCGCTTGGTTTTTGTAAAAACGCAAAGGTACAAGATATAATCAACGCGAACCTTCATCGGGATTTTAAATGGTAAGAAGTATGAAGAAGTTTTTCTTAGAGATTAAACATATTGATAAACATACTGGTGCAAGGTATGGAATTTTACATACACCCCATGGTGATGTAGAAGTGCCGATGTTTATGCCAGTGGGGACTTTAGCGACGGTAAAAACTTTATCGCCGGAAGAAGTAAAAAGTTTAGGGGCAGGCGTTATTTTAGCAAATACCTATCATCTCCACCTTCGGCCTGGTGAAGACATTGTAAGTAAAGCAGGTGGGTTACATAAGTTCATGAATTATCAAGGACCAATGCTTACTGATTCTGGTGGATATCAAGTGTTTTCTTTAGCCGAGAAGCGAAAGATTACGGAAAATGGTGTTGAGTTTCGAATCCACTTAAACGGCGATAAGGTTTTATTTACACCCGAAAGCGTAATTAAGATTGAAGAGCAGTTAGGCGCGGATATTATTATGCCGCTTGATGAATGCATTGATTATCCCGCGAAGAAAGAATATGTTAAAGCTTCAACGGAACGGACGATTCGTTGGTTAAAGCGGGCGAAGAAAGCTCACAAGAGTAACCAAGCTTTATTCGCTATTGTCCAAGGCGGAGCGTTTAAAGATTTAAGAGAAAGTTGCGCAAAAGAAATGAAGAAACTTAATCTACCCGGATACGCGATTGGTGGAACTTCAATTGGTGAACCAAAAGATGTGTGTTTTAAGATGATTGATGATGCAGTGAGATATTTACCCAAAGATAAGCCTCGCTATTTAATGGGTGTTGGATCACTTGATTATATTTTAGGAGCGATTGAACGTGGGGTCGATATGTTTGATTGTGTTTTACCAACAAGACTTGCTCGCCATGGTGCTTTAATGACTAGTAAAGGGCGCGTGAATATTAAACAAGAAAAATATAAAAAGGATTTCACTACCTTAGATAAAAATTGTGATTGTTACACTTGTCAAAATTATTCCAAAGCTTATCTCCGCCATCTTTTTGTGGCAAACGAAGATTTTGGAAAACGCTTAATGAGCATTCATAATGTTCGCTTCTTAATTAAGATTGTGGAAGGAGCACGTGAGGCGATTAAAAAAGATAGATTTAAAGAATATAAAGCCGCGGTGTTAAAAGCGTACCGTGACAAACGTGGTTTTTAAGCGTTATGGATATCGAATTATTTAATTATTATTTACCAGAAGAGTTAATTGCCCAATCACCCGCGGATAAGCGTGATAATTCCCGTTTACTCGTGATTAATAAAAGTAAACAAACTCATGAAGATAAGCACTTCTATGACATTATTGATTATCTTCAACCGGGTGATGTCTTAGTGAGAAACAACACGAAGGTTTTGCCGGTTCGTTTATTTGCTAGTAAAAAAGACACGAACGCACATGTTGAAGTTTTATTTTTAAAAGAAATTAGACCAGATACTTATGAATGCTTATGCGGGAACGCGAAAGTGATTAAAGTTGGTACAATCCTTAATTTCTCCGCAAAGCTAAAAGGTGAATGTTTAGAAGTCAAAGATGAAGGTCTCCGCATTATTCATTTTCTATACCAGGGTATCTTTGTTGAGATTTTAGAAGCGATTGGCCATATGCCCTTACCGCCTTATATTAAAAAACAATTAGTGGGTAATGACCGTTATCAAACCGTTTATGCGAAGAAAGCTGGCAGTGCAGCCGCACCAACCGCGGGATTTCACTTTACCGAAGAGCTCTTTCAAAAATTAACAAAGAAAGGTGTAGAAATTTTAGATGTGACTTTACATATTGGTTTAGATACTTTTCGCCCGGTGAAAGTAAAAGACACGAAAGATCACCATATGCATAGTGAGTACTATGAGATTAGTGAAGAAGTCGCTAATGCTTTAAATAAAGCAAAACAAGAATCCCGACGGATTATTGCGGTAGGAACGACTGCAACCCGCACCTTAGAAGCTAATATGAGTAAGTATGGTCACTTTAAAGCTGCTAAGGAAAATACTGATATCTTTATTTATCCCGGCTATACCTTTAAAGCAATTGACGCTTTGATTACTAATTTCCATTTGCCTAAATCAACACTAGTGATGTTAGTCAGTGCGTTTATGGGTCGGGAATTTACTTTATCCTGCTATAAACATGCAGTGAATGAGGGATATCGTTTCTTTTCTTTTGGCGATGCATGCTATATTTACTAGACATAAAAGAAATAAAACAACGATAGATTATAAAACCGATATCTTTTATTAGAATTAGTAACAGTAACTTTAATTGTCGCCTTCAAAAGACGCGCTTTTATAGGCAAATTTATTTTTATCAGTATAAAATAATAACGAGTATAGGAGTTTTTCTATGGGAAGAGCACACGAAGTGAGAGCCAAATCGATGGCTGCGACTGCCGCTAAGCGGAGCGCTTTATTTATGCGTGCTAGTAAAGAAATTTATATGGCCGCCAAAAGTGGTGTGCCTGATCCAAATAGTAACTTAGCCTTAAGAAGTGCAATTGAAAAATGGAAATCCCAACAAGTGACTAAAGATGTCATCGAAAGAGCGATTCAAAAAGCCAAAGGCGGTAGTGGTGAACACTACGAAGCTGGCCGTTATGAATTCTTTGGCCCGGGTGGTAGTTTAATTATTGTTGATACTTTAACGGATAATGTAAACCGGGCGTTAACCGATGTAAGAACCGCGGCCACTAAACATGGTGGCCGAATGGGTCAAGTCTCTTATAACTTTACCCAAGCGGGTGTTTTAGTTTTTAAAGGTAATGAACGCGATAAGATTGAAGAAGCGTTAATCTTAGGTGATGTCGATGTTCGCGAAGTAAACGCTGATAACGGGATGATTGAAGTAATTGTGAATCCGACTTTCCTTGCAAAGGCGAAAGAAGTTTTAAAAGGACTTAATGTAACGGAATTCGATACTTGCGAAATTACCATGATTGCTAACGAGATGATTAAGTTAACTAATCCGGAAGATCAGCAAAAATTCCAAGCGATGCTCGATGCGTTTGATGAAGTGACTGACGTTCAAGAAGTTTATCATAACGTTGATTTATAATTAAAACATGAAGAGATTGTTAGTTTGTTTATTAACATTTGTTTCTTTGTCCTCTTTGAGTGCGTGCGGCAAACCTAAACCAGTGCCCGCTGAATTAACTATTCTTAATGAACATGAGGAATACGGTGCAATTACGGTTGAAGGTGAACAAGTTGTAGGAAATACCGTCACTATTACAGTCACTCCTCTTCAAGATGATTATGTCTTAGATGAGTGGTTTGAAGTAGTTGACACGGATCGTTATCCATTGGATTTTCATAACCCGTTAAACTTAAAGATTACTGAACCAAAAATGACGATAGAAGCAACGTGGGTGCCTAAATATAGCGAAGGTTTAAGTTTTAGTGCTTATCCAGATGAGCATGATCTAAATTTTACATGGCAAATTTCTGAATATCGACAAGTTGAAGGCGAAAAAGAAATTACTATCCCAACTATTTATCATGGTCGAGATGTCACACGGGTGGGTAGCGGGGCATTTAAAAATTGCGATATCACTAAAATATCCTTACAAAATAGCATTACTAGTATAGGCGAAGACGCTTTTGTTGATACGAAAATGCAATCGATTAGACTCCCGGCCACTCTTCAAGATGCCGCAAATGCTTTCAAAAGTTGGAAGAGTGAACAAACTATTTATGTTCCTTCTAATTGTATTGAAAGCGTCGGCGATGATTATAAAACTACTTGGAACTGGATATTAACGAAAGATGTATCGGAAGAATGTTTCACTAGTTCTGATACGGGCGAAGCTCATATCATCCCAAAGGACATTAATTAATTATTCTTTTGCAATTGAGCAGTGGTAATCTTATCGTTTATTTTTGTGTGTAGTGTCTTGCTACCTTTCGCAATTAAGTTAATAAAGATGATAGGCTCAAGACGACCGACAATCATTAAAATAATGGCAATCCACATGACACCAGGTGGGGAAGCTAAAGAGAGAATGCCTGATGTATAACCAGTTGTAGTAATAAGACCTGTTACTTCAAAAATCGCATTATCAAATTCTTCGCCAAAACAAGTGAAGGCGAAGGAACCAAGTAAAATGGATGCTAGATAAATTAGCAAGAAAGCGGTCGCGTTTTTGGTTTCAACGGGGTCAATATTTTCTTTTTTACCATACCGCACAATTGTGTGAGTAGGAACGATGTGTTTATTATCAACCGTCGCCCGAATATCCCAATAGACTTGTTTAATAATCATGACCACGCGCATTTGTTTGACACCACCAGATGTCGATCCTGCTTGTCCACCCATCACCATACAGAAAACGGCAATAATGAATAAATATGATGGTAGTGCGTTATAAATTGAAGGAGAACTCAAGACATCTTTTAAAACAAAGCCACTCGAGGTAATGGTGGAAATAAAATAAAAGACCCCATGCCCGACACCAACACCGATATCGCCATTATTTAAAGTCGTAAACGCCGAAGCATAAATCGGCACACAAATGATTGCGACGATTAAAAAACAATATAATTCAGAGTGATAGAAGAAGGTTTTAAACTTACCCCGTAAAATTCGGAAGTGAATCATAAAGTTAGTCGAGCCTAAGAGCATTAAAATCGCGGTCACTACTTGGACAGCAATTGGATTAGCGTAAGTATCTAACGCCATCTCTTTTGAGACTAGATAGCCACCAGTGGATATCGCGCTAATAGAAGTGCAGAAGGCATCAAATAACGGCATGCCACAAAGTAAATAACCGCCCATCCCGAGAATGATAAAAATCGAATAAATGATAAAAACAATTCGCGAAGATTTCACCAGGTTTGGTAAGAGGCGGTCGTTATGTCCTTCGAGACTATATAAGCTTAAGCCGTTCGCATCACTAATCGCACTGGTTAAAATTAAGGTTAAACCGATGCCACCAACAAAGAGCATCCAACAGCGATAAAAAAGGAAAACATGGGTTTGTCCTGGTAAATGGTTAGACATAACAATCGAGGTGGTGGTAAAGCCGCTCGTAGCCTCAAAAATTGCTTCGGTAAAACTATATTCGCCGGTTGATAAGAAGGGGAAAGAGGCAATCAGGATTGTTAGCATCCAGATGGTAATTAATAAGATATATGATTGCCATTTTTGTAAGCGTGCTTTCCGGCGATGAAAAATCGTCGCGTATAAAAGAATACCTAAAGCGATACTAGAACAAGCCGGAGCGACAAAATAAGACCAGACATAAGTTTCGTCGTGATAAAAACATAGCATCAATAATGGCGCTAATAAAATTAAGCCAATAAAGATTAAAAAGATACCGATGTAGCCAATAAAAAGGCGCATGCCTTTGACTTGCCGACGATATTGACGACGCCGATATAGTTCGATGGCCATGAGCTATTCCGCCTTAATAAAATCGATAATCGCTTTTTGGCTTTTCGCCGTTGAACAAATGATAAGATTATCGCCAACCATGAGCACTGTATCACCACGGGGGATAATGACATTAGGTGAACGATAAATACAAGAAATGTTCGCGGGTTCGGGGAAGGCAATGTCTTTAATTTGTTTTCCCGCCACTAGATACTCTTTTTGAATGGTAACTTCGGTAATGACAATGTTATCGTTTTCTAGCGATAATGTTTTCATCACGGAAGCGATATCCGAATCATTCATAATGCGTTGGGCTAATAGATAGGAGCTCGAAATTGGCGTGTCAACACCAAGATCACGGAAAATTGAAACATTATCTGGATCATTCACGGTGCAAATCGCTTTCTTCACTTTGCAATGCTTTTTTAATAAACTCACGATGATGTAATTTTTAATATCGTCTTGTTCTAACGCGACGACTAAATCGTAATTTTTGACATCGAGTTCTTGATAAGTGTGGAGTTTATTGGTCGCACTACAAAAGACATCAATATGGTTTTCTTGACTTAAGTATTTCGCAACTTCTGGATCTTCATTAACCACGACAAAAGGAATATGGTTTTTCGCAAAGGCTTTGACGATGAAGTTAGCGTTCCGGTCACCACCGACAATAATCGCGTGAATCATTTTTTATCTCCCTTGTCTTCTTTTTCTTCGGTTCTGGCGTGGTCGATAATGATGTAGTCATTTAATGAAGAGATAAATGGATTAATAATCTGCATTTCGTAGTGAAGTAATAGATCGTGTTTAGTTTCATCATCAATTCGTACGACAATATTAGTCTTATCAAATTTAACGTAAATTAAGTTCGCTAAGAAAATGTTCACATCATCGTCATCAGTGACAATAACCACTTCTTGTGCGGACTTCACATTCGCTTCTAATAGGGTTGAGATTTTTGTAGCGTCACCACAAACAAACGAACCTAAAAAATCTTCGCCGAGTTTATTCGCCGCTTTTTTATCTTTATCAATTACGGTGACGTACTTGCCTTCTTTCGCGTGCTTAATCGCAATCCGCGAGCCAAGACGCGAAGCACCGATAATGAGGTGAAGATGCCCTCGATTCATTTTCTTCTTTGCGGGTTTAGCCATGATAATTCATTATATAACTTTTTCTAAAAAGTTAAAAAGCACACTATTTTAAGATAACTTCGTTGCTTGTTAATTTAAGGCGTTGGTGATCCACTTCAATATTTAACGAGTTATCCGAGTTAACATCGTATAGTTTAGCTAAGCACTTACGACCGTTGATCATGACGTAGCCTTGTTTCCCATAAAGATAATTATGTTCGTTCACGATCTTTAAATATTGTGAACGATGGTGGTGAAGTTTCGTGATTTCCATTGTTAGTTCACGCAAAAACATATTCAAAACCTTTTCGACTTTAATGGTTTTTTGTTTTTCGCGGTAATAAGAAGTGGCGTTTATTTCTTTCGCAAATGTTTGTTGGTTAAGATTAAGGCCCACGCCGATAATGACGGCTTGTAGTTTATCACCACTCGATTTGCTCTCTAATAAAATGCCACAGATTTTTGCGTCGTTAACATAAACATCGTTTGGCCATTTAATCATGACATTTTTTAAGCCTAACTTAGTTAAAACGCGATAAATCACTACCCCAACCAAAAGCGAGAGCGAATCAATTACTTTAAACGTCTTCGGGTTTTTAATGAGCACCGAGCATAATAAATTTTCGCCTGGCCGGCTCTCCCAGGTACGCGCAAAACGACCGTGACCATGCTGTTGAAAGTCAGCAGTAACCACGGTCCAGTCGTTTAAAAAGGGATACTTAACTTTTAAATATGCGTTTGTGGAATCTAGACGAGTAAAATGTAGACGCGTCATTAGATAAGCGCTGCCGCTGAAGATGGACTATTACTAAATAAGAGGATTAACACACCCGCGGCGACGGCAGAGCCAATAACACCAGCGACGTTTGGCCCCATCGCGTGCATTAATAAGAAGTTTTCTGGATCTTCTTTTTGGCCCATCTTGTGGACGACCCGCGCGGCCATTGGAACAGCACTCACGCCCGCTGCACCAATCATTGGGTTTACTTTTCCGTGGGTTAAAGCGCACATGAGTTTTCCACCTAAGACACCACCCGCAGTCGCGGTCGCGAAAGCGAAGATACCTAAGGCAAAGATTTCAATCGTTTGTAAAGTTAAGAAAGTCGCGGCGGTTGCGGTCGCACCAACGCAAAGACCTAAGATAATGGTCACGGTGTAAAGTAAACCATTACTTAAGGTATGAGTGATGTTTGGTACAACGCCTGACTCTTTAACGAGGTTACCAAGCATTAAGCAACCAATAAGTGGTGCGCAGCTTGGTACTAATAACACCGTCACTAGTGTGACAATAATCGGGAAAAGAATCTTTTCGCGTTTACTCACGGGTGCCACTTCGTTGTCCATTCTAATCAGCCGTTCTTTTTTGGTGGTTAATAATTTGATAATGGGTGGTTGAATGACTGGCACTAAAGCCATGTAGCTATAAGCCGCTACCGCAATCGAGGAGAGTAGATGTGGTGCTAAACGTTGGGTGACTAAGATTGCCGTTGGGCCATCTGCGCCACCGATAATACCAATTGCACTTGCCTCTTGGGGGGTAAATTTTAATAAAATCGCTCCGATGAAGGTAATAAAGATACCGAGTTGTGCCGCGGCACCTAATAACATTGTTTTCTTATTGCCAATGAGTGGTCCAAAGTCAGTTGTGGCTCCGATACAAAGGAAAATAATGCATGGGTAAATTTCGAATTTAACCCCGTAATAAAGGTAACCCAGTAGGCCTTCATAACCAATAACATGTCCAGCCTCGTCTACAATCTCCTTAAAGATTTGGTCTTTCACAAATGGAAGGTTAACTAGTAACATTCCGAAGGAGATAGGTAGTAATAGGTAGGGTTCGAAATCTTTTTTAATCGCTAAGTATAAGAGTACTAAAGCGATCACAATCATGATTAAATTTTTCCAGCCTTCTTGCTCGGTAAAGAAGCCAGCAATTCCTGATTCTTTGAAGAACTCGACAATAGTGTCCCAGAATTGTTGCATACTTATTTAATCTTTAATAATAATTGTTTACTAGTGACCATGCTCCCAGCGGTCGCAACGAGTTCACTAATCACTCCATCACAAGGTGCACAAACCTCGTTTTCTAATTTCATCGCTTCGATGAGTAAAAGGACATCGCCCTTCTTCACTTTGTCGCCGACTTTCACTTTGAATTTTAAAAGTTGGCCTTGGATTGGGGCTAAGACCGGTGTGCCATCACCAGTTGAAACTGGCGCAGCCGCTTTCGGGGCCTCCTTCTTTTTGCTTGCGACAGCGGTTGGGGCAGCCCCCGTTTTCACCTCTTCCATCGCTTGGAGTTCGACTTTGTAAGTCTTTCCGTTCACTTTGATTTTGTAGATTTTCATACTTTCTCCTTTTATTCATCTATCCTTTCAATACTGACTAATTCAGCGTTTTTACCGGTTTCCTTGTGGAAATCAATCGTGGCGGTTAACGCTGCGACAACCGCGTCTTGATCTTCGTCTAATAATTTATTTTCGGCCTTCGGGTTAATGTGAGTTAAGGAGTCGGCTTTATCCGTTCCTAGCTTCACCCCGTGAGTGACCAAAATAATAATGATTAAAACTAAGAAGACGAGAAGAATCGCAATTAAACTGACAAGTAATGAGTCTAAGAAGGTAAATTCACCTTCGGGCCAAATTCCTTGATACATACCTTTACGCCTTTAATTTAATCCTTGTCGGTTTTTTATCCGCTTTCCGTTGCTCGAAAAACTTCATCGCGACTTCGGGGAAGAGTGCTAAACTTAACACGTCTTCATCGGTCTTAGCGATGTGCTTATATTGCTTCTTGAGCTTTTCAAATTCAGGTTTCAAATCATCCGCTGGACGATAGGTAATGACCTTATCGTTACCGATGATTTTCTTTCTGATTTCTTCGTTAACCGGAGCAGGTGCTTGGCCATATTGACCATGTAAATAAGCATTGATCTCTTTTGGGACCATCTTATAACGTTCACCCGTAATGACATTCATCACCGCTTGCGTACCAACCATTTGTGAAAGTGGGGTAACAAGTGGTGGATAACCTAAATCTTTCCGGACATGAGGCACTTCTTTTAAGACCTCATCTAATTTATCTTCTTTACCTTGTTGCTTTAATTGACTAATTAAGTTAGAAAGCATACCACCTGGTACTTGATAAATTAAAATGTTGGGGTTAAAGCCTAACACTTTGGGATTTAGTAAACCGTTCGCGATATATTTTTGGCGAACAACTTGCATCTTCTTAGCGGCAGCATTAAGCATCTCTACGTTCAGTTTTGGATCATACTTTGTGCCTTGATAAGCGAAGTTAAACGCTTCGGTACAAGGTTGAGAAGTGCCACTCGCTAATGGGGAAAGCGCGCAGTCAATAATATCAACGCCCGCTTCAATCGCTTTTTGGTAAGTCATTTCCATTAAGCCGCCAGTGCAGTGACTATGTAATTCAATTGGTAACTTCACCGCTTTCTTTAGTTCGCTAATTAATTCATACGCGGTGGTGGGCAATAAGACGCCCGCCATATCCTTAATACATAAAGAATCCGCACCAAGCTTTTCTACTTTCTTCGCTAAGTCTACATAATACTTAACGGTATGAACTGGGCTAGTGGTGTAGCTTAAAGCAATCTGGCATTCACCGCCATATTTCTTGGTGGCTTTGACCGCTCTTTCTAAGTTACGAATATCATTTAAGGCATCAAACACCCGAATGATATCAATACCATTTTTAATCGATTTCTCGACGAACTTATCCACCACGTCATCTGCGTAGTGACGATACCCTAAGATATTTTGGCCCCGGAATAACATTTGTAATTTAGTGTGTTTACAAATCTTCCGTGCCTTTCTTAATCTCTCCCACGGATCTTCGTTTAAGAAACGTAAGCAAGCATCAAAGGTTGCTCCGCCCCAAATTTCAATCGCGTGGTAGCCGACTTTGTCAAGCTCAGGTAATGCGCTTAACACTTCGTCAGTGTTCATCCGCGTGGCAAACAAAGATTGATGACCATCGCGTAGGCAAGTTTCGACAATTTTTACTCCCATAAATCCTCCTTATTAAATTTTAGGTCCAGCTTTCACTAATGCCTTGCCGGCATCATTAGTGGTGTATTTGTTAAAGTTTTTGACAAAGCGATTCGCTAAATCAATCGCTTTTTTATCCCAATCCGCTTTGTTCGCATAGGTGTCACGTGGATCAAGGATGTTAGTGTCAACACCTGGCAAAACAGTTGGTACGGCTAAATTAAAGTAAGGAATCGTCTTCGTGGGTGCTTGGTTAATTGAACCATTTAAGATGGCATCAATAATACCACGTGTATCCTTAATCGAAATCCGTTTACCAGTGCCGTTCCAGCCAGTATTGACAAGATAAGCTTTAGCGCCACTTTTTTGCATTCTCTTCACTAATTCTTCAGCGTATTTAGTGGGTGGTAATTCAAGGAAGGCTTGACCAAAACAGGCCGAGAAAGTTGGCGTTGGTTCAACAATCCCTCTTTCAGTACCAGCTAGTTTCGCCGTAAAGCCACTTAAGAAATAATATTGGGTTTGTTCAGGGGTTAAGATGCTTACGGGTGGTAAGACACCAAAAGCATCAGCGCTTAAGAAGATGACGTTCTTCGCTGCGGGTGCGCTACTAATCGGCTTTACAATCTTATCAATATGATTAATTGGATAAGACACGCGTGTATTTTCGGTGACGGATTTATCCGCGAAATTAATCTTCCCGTTTTGGTCCACCGTGACATTTTCTAATAACGCATTACGTTTAATTGCCCGGTAGATATCGGGTTCGCTATCTTTATCAAGATTAATAACTTTGGCGTAGCAACCACCTTCAAAGTTAAAGACGCCGTTATCGTCCCAACCATGTTCATCATCACCAATGAGTAAACGTTTTGGATCGGTTGATAAGGTAGTTTTACCAGTACCTGATAAGCCAAAGAAGATGGCAGTATCTTTACCATTAAGGTCAGTGTTCGCTGAGCAGTGCATACTCGCGATACCTTTTAAAGGAAGATAATAATTCATCATCGAGAACATGCCTTTCTTCATCTCGCCACCATACCAAGTATTAATAATGACTTGCTCGCGTGAGGAGATATTAAAGACCACCGCAGTTTCACTATTTAAACCTAATTCTTTAAAGTTAGTGACTTTGGCTTTGGAAGCGTTATAGACCACGAAATCAGGTTTAAAATTAGCTAATTCTGCCTCGCTTGGTTGAATAAACATATTTTTAATAAAGTGAGCTTGCCAGGCAACTTCCATAATGAAGCGGACGGCCATTCTCGTATCTTTGTTAGCGCCACAATAGGCATCAACTACATATAATTTCTTGTTAGATAATTCTTCGATGGCAATCTTTTTCACGACTTCCCACGCAGCTTGACTCGCAGGGTGGTTATCATTTTTATATTCGGGAGTGGTCCACCAAACAGTATCTTTGGAGCGATCATCCATCACGATAAATTTATCTTTGGGTGAACGGCCAGTATAAATACCAGTCATCACGTTTACAGCGTCTAATTCGGTTAGCACGCCTTTTTCGTAACCGGTGAGTTCGGGTTTAGTTTCTTCGCTAAATAAAAACTCATAAGAAGGGTTGCGAATAATTTCTGTGGCATTTTTAATGCCGTATTGAGATAAGTCAATTTTTTCCATAAATTGTTCCTTCTTTAAAAATTGATTTTCTTTGAATAAAAAATCTAAAGAAATTATAACACTAAATTTTATTTATATAAATAAAAATTAGCCAAAAATTTATGATAAAATTTGGGCCACCAAAAAGAATTTTGCTTTCATAATTTAGCATAAATTATCTTATGGTATAATATAGACGTTTACATCGAATAAAAGACAAACAAATGGAAATTAAATTTGAATTAATCCCCTTAATCGCGTTAATTATCGGCGGGTTAGCCCTATTTTTATATGGCATTACTTCGTTGTCGAATAGTTTAAAAGAATTAGCGAACGGCGACCGTTTTCGTCGAATGATCTCGAAGGCCACCAGTAATCCAATTAAAAGTTGTGCAATCGGGACCGGCTTTACCACGATTATTCAAAGTAGTGGTGGTACCTACGCTTTATCAATTGGCTTAGTAAAAGCCGGAGCACTTGAATACCGCAGTGCGATTGCCATTGTGATTGGAGCGAACCTCGGTACCTGTATTACTTCGTTCTTAATTTCGATTCCAGGTATTTCGCAATTTATGCCATTTGTGGCTTTAATAGCGGCCTTTGTGATGATGGTAGTGCATAGCCGGAAAGCACAACAATGGAGCCAGATTGCCTTTAGCTTTAGCTTAATTTTCTTTGGTATCTGGTTAATGGAATTCTTTATTAAAAACGGAATCGCGACTCAAGATTGGTTTACCCACTTCATGGAATTTTTAAATAACTATCCATGGCTTGGCTTATTATTTGGCACAGCGGTCACTTTAATTTTCCAATCTTGTTCAGCGGTCATTGGTGTAATTCAAGGTGTCTTCGCGGCGGCCGTTTTAAGTGGTTCGCCCATTACCTTATTCGGTATGCTACCAATTGTCATTGGTTCGAATATTGGCGCGATGATTCCTGCGGTTTTATCAGCGTTTGGCGGTAACGCGATGGCGAAGCGGGTCGCGTTCGCTAATGGCTTTATGAAAGTGACGGCGGGTTTAGTCTTTATGGGTTTACTTTATGCGGTTCAACCATTCTTAAATTCATTAGGGGTGACTGAAAACACCGCGCGGTTACAAATCGCCATTTTCCATTTAATCTTTAACCTTACCTCAGTATTAGTTTTCTTACCTTTGCTCAATTTCCTCTGTTGGATGAGCGCAAAAGTATTTCCATCAAAGAAAAGCGTTGGCGAAAAAATTGCTTTCACCGAACTTGATCCAAAGGTGATGAAATCTTTCCCTTCAACCGGTTTATCATTAGCGAATGACTTATCAATTAAGATGTTTAATTATGTTGTTAAGATGTTTGAATGCTTAGATAAATATATGAAAGAAAATGATGAAGAAGTGAAAGATTATATTCTGGAATTAGAAAGAGCGGTGGATAACATTGACCGCCATCTAGCGGACTTCCTTTTACACGCGGTACCGGGCAGTTTATCTTATACTGATCAAACTCGCTACGCGTACATTATGCGCGGTATTAAGGATATTGAACGGATTGGTGACTATGGTGAAAACTTATTAAATTTCTATTCATCGATGTACGAGAAAAAAGAGAAGTTTGACACCAACCAAAAAACCGAATTAACGGAAGCGCATAAAGAAGCCATTGATATTATTATGCGGACGATGAAGATTTATGAAGCAGCGGATAAACAAGCTGCCCTCACGATTATTCAAGAACGACGTGATTATGTTCAATTACTTGATAAGTATCAGAATGCTTATTTTACTCGAGAGATGAAAAAGAAAGGAGTCGAGAAGGCAAGCTATTTATCCCTTGTTTATGTTGATATCCTAAACTGCTACGAAAGAGTGTATGCACACTGCGCTAACATCGCTAAATTATTTAATAGCGATAAAGATCCAAATCGTTACGCGAAGAAAGACGAAACACGGTTTTCGGCCATGGCTTCGCGTTACTAAATATATAAATATATAAGGAGAAGAAATATGTATAAGTTAGTACTCATTCGACACGGTGAAAGTGAATGGAACAAATTAAATCTATTCACGGGTTGGACCGATGTTGATCTAAGCGAAAAAGGGATTGAAGAAGCTAAAACTGGCGGTCAACTTTTAAAAGATGGTGGCTATGATTTTGATCTTTGCTATACCTCTTATTTAAAACGCGCCCAACACACCTTAGCGCTAGTGCTCGAAGCGATGGGTAAAACCAATTTACCAATTGTGAAAGCTTGGCAATTAAATGAACGTCACTATGGTGCACTCCAAGGTTTAAACAAAAGTGAAACAGCGGAAAAATACGGTGAAGCACAAGTCAAAATCTGGCGGAGAAGTTACGATGTACCACCACCCGCTTTAGCCCTTGATGATAAACGGGCGCCAGTCAATGATCCTTTATATCGTGATGTTGATAAGAGTCTTTTACCTTTAACTGAATCATTAAAAATTACTGTGGCCCGGGCAGTGCCTTATTGGGACAAAGTCATTAAACCCGAAGTGATGAAAGGCAAAAAAGTTTTAATTGCGGCGCATGGTAATTCCCTCAGAGCGTTAGTGAAATATTTTGATCAAATGAGTGATGAAGCGATTACCGAAGTCAATATTCCAACAGGCGTTCCACTCGTCTATGAATTTGATGATAACTTCCATGTGATGAAAAAATATTACCTTGGTGATCAAGAGGCTTTGAAAGCGAAAATGGCCGCAGTGGCTAACCAAGGAAAAGCGAAATAACTTTTAGCAGCTCATCGTTTTATATTGTATAATATAAAGGATGAAAAATAAGAAACGTCTAAAGGCTCTTGGAATCACATTAGCTGTTTTAGCCGTTCTTTTATTAGTTACTTGGGCAATCTTTGCCATTAAACAAGACTCGCCTGATTCGCCACCCCCACCTGAACAAGTGGTCGCGATTGATAGAGTGCTCGCCATGTTTATTGGCCTTTTCACGATTGCCTTATTAGGGCAACTCCTTGGTTCAATTTCGATTAAAAATGTTTCGCTTGGTTCCGCTGGCGCCTTCTTGGTGGCTATTTTGTTTGGTTTCCTTTTCACGATGATTCCGGAGGATTTACCGATTCTCCAATATTTTAGAATTGACCCCGCAACGATTTCGAGTGACCTTGGTAATATCGGTTATTGGTACGCGAACATCTTACAAAACTTTGGCTTAATTCTCTTTATTAGTGCGGTCGGCTTTATGGCTGGTCCAACATTCTTTAAGAGCTTCCAACAAAACGCGAAAGCCTATATCGTCCTTGCGGTAGTGGTATCTTTAGCTGGTCAATTAATGGCAGCCGCGATTGCTCCAATACCAGGTATTGGTGTTGGCTATGCGGCAGGTATTTTTGCTGGCGCTTTGACTTCTACTCCAGCGTATGCAGCTGCGCTTAACGCCGCTAGTTTAATATCGCCAGTTTTAGCCACGAATGTGACGGTTGGTTATGCCATTACTTATCCATTTGGTGTTATCGGTGTCGTCTTATTTATTCAATTAATGCCTCGCATTCTCCATGCGGATATGGCGAAAGAAAGAGCAGCGATTAAAATCGATGCTTCAACTGACCGCACTGTTGGTACCATTGATATGAAGGCACTTTATAAATTTGACCCTTATGGCTTATTCCCAATGTTTATGGCCATCATCGCTGGTATTTTAGTTGGCCTAATTAGAATTCCGTTAACGATGCAAGGCTTTGCCGGCCCTTGCTTTAGTTTAGGGACAACCGGTGGCGTCCTCTTCTCTTGCTTATTAATGGGTCACTTCGGACACTTTGGTCGTGTCTCTTTACAAGTGAGTGATCAGACGAATAAGACTTTCCGTGAACTTGGTTTATTAATCTTCTTGATTGGTGCGGGTGTTAACGGTGGAGCCCAAATTGTTAAAGGGATTTCCCAAAACGAACAAGGCCCATTAATCATTGTTTATATCTTTGTGCTTGGTGCGGTGATTACGATTTTGCCCGCTTTAATTGGTTTTATCATTGCCCAAAAGATTTTAAAATTGCCATTATTAAACAACTTAGGAGCGATTACAGGTTCAATGACTTCGACACCGTCTTTAGCGAGCTTAATTAACGCAGCGAAAACCGAAGACGTTGCGGCCGCGTATGCAATCGCTTTCCCATTAGCAACTATCCTTACTACAATTACCAATAACCTATTTGTTAGTATATAAATTTATTGCGGTTTTTCACTGACCGGTTTAACCGCTTTAACTTCTTTAACTTCTTCTAAAAGGATAATTTCAATCCCATCTTTAATCGTGTTATCAATAAAGGCGCAACCTTCGCAAGCACCGATCATTTTGATATAAACGGTGCCGTCAATAAAAGAATCAAATTCCACGTCGCCACCATCGCGTTGTAAAAAAGGACGCACTTTCTCCAGCGTGGCTTTAATGGCTTTAATTACTTCTTCATTCGCCATACGAAGATATTATACGCGGAATTTAATTATTGTTAATAATTATCCATCGGGATATAGTTATAGTAAAATATATGAGTATGCAAACAATAAAAGACATTTCAGAACCCCGGCGTGCTTACGAACACGCAGCGGAGATTCACCACCAAAACGTGGTTGATTATTTTGATCAATTATTAAAGGACACGAAGACCGATGCGGCGGCTAATAAAGCCACTTGTGAAGATTATTATCATAAGTTAACCGAGATCGAAGCTTTAGAAAAGAAAGCCCGTAAGAAAAAACGGAAGCGGAGTTTCTTTAAGTTTTTGATGATTGTGTCTTTTATTTTAATTATTCTTATTCCCGTTGGTGTTTTACTCTATAAAAAGATTAAACACGGCATTGATGCGGAGATTAAAAAAATCCATGACGATATTGCTGTAGAAAATTCGCATGCGGAAGAACTTAAGGGTCAAGCCATCGCCCAGTTAGCGGCGTTAAATGATGCTTACTCTTGGAACCTTCCAGCGGAACTAGTTGGTAAGACGATTCCTTTAATGCAAGTCGACACCGTGTTTGATAACAAACGTTATTATCAACTCCATGATAAATATGGTTATGGTGTCCACGCGGGTAATGATATTTCTACTTTATACGTTCAATCCGGCTCAATCTTTGGTAATCCGTTCGTGATTGAAATGAACCGGGTGCAAGAAATGGTGCCCCGGACCTATTTTGGTAGTTTAACCGTCACTTACACAGTCCGTACTAATGTTAATGGTCGGACTGTTACTACAACGCGAACCGAAATTTTACACGCGGAAATAGTGAAACCGGCACCTTACTATTATGTTGATACTTGGCTAATTTATGGTAATGACGCCGCGCCAAAATTAAATTTCACCCGGATGCCAGGCGCTACTAAAGATTTAAGCGCTCGCGAAATTGCGAAGTTAGTGAAAAAGAGCAATAAAGAGTTAGCGAAGCGGAGTAAGAAAGATCACGAATTTACCAAAATGGGTAATAGTGAATTTGAAGCGTTATTTAACGCGACCGACCGTGATAACGAAGTTGAATTCCGTTTACTCTTTACACCCCTTGCCCAACGGAACATGCTCCATTTAATTAAGACACCAACCCCTTATGGTGATGATTTCTGTTTTGTGAAACGGGGACCATTAAACTACATTAAGACTCGTCATGCGCAAACTCACGATTACCGTGGTAATCCGCTTGATTTCCTTGATTTTGATTTAGCGAAGGCGCGAGAGAAATTTATCACCCGTTGTGATGAATACTTTAAGAATTTCTATTTTGATATGGCGCCTTTAATGTGTGTTCCACTTTACCAAAACTACAAAGCCAAAGAATATATTTATAAAGATAACCACGCTGATAGCAATGTGACAGCTTTTGAAACTGAATCCTTGGCGAATGCTTATGATGTAACTCATTTTATGCCTAAAGATAGTGCCACTGAAGCAATTCTTAAGACAGAACTTGTGAAGAAAGAGAAAGATCATGACTTAGTGAACATTGTTGCGCATGCCTTTAAATCAATTCCCCAAGTGGAAATGGTTCCACGTGTTGCTGGTAATGGTCGTACCTACATGGTGCCAGTTACTTGGTATCAATATTTACCGGTTTCCAAAAAGACACCACTTATGGTTGGAACAACTAATGATGACCGTAAAAAGTTTATCAGCGAAAAACATGAAAAATTGTTTGCGAATTCATCCGTTAAGGATGTATACTATCAAAAGGGATTAGTGAGCGCTTTATTTACCGCCATTAACACCAATAATACCAATAAATAAGGAGAATAATTTATGGCAAATGAACTAGATGAGATGACTGCTCCGGTGAACGAACAAGGCCGGGACGTTCATGTTATTGAAAAACAAATCGCACC
The DNA here is from genome assembly GCA_024408565.1 of Bacilli bacterium. Classification (GTDB taxonomy): domain Bacteria; phylum Bacillota_I; class Bacilli_A; order RFN20; family CAG-826; genus UB1719. The sequence goes on along the minus strand of JAKSUW010000001.1, from coordinate 81,316 downwards.
CAAGACAGGAGCGGGTAGCGTTATTTTTGTTGTCGTCCTCTTTGTGTTAGGCATCATTCCGGGTTTAATTTTCTTACTCGTCAGAATGAGCGCCACTAACTACTTAAATGCATTACAACAAAAAGTGAACCACGATGCTTCACAAATCGATAACTATCTTGAACAAAGAGTGCAAATTCTTAAGAACACCGCGAAACTCTTAGACAAAGCGGTTGATTTTGATAAGAGCACCTTCACGAAGATTGCCGCGTTAAGAAGTGGCAACAATCCTGATGCTGGTCGTAATGAACAAGCTCGGGCGATTGAAGAAGTGAACAAGAAAATCAATGTGGCGATTGAAAATTATCCTAACTTAAAGGCCCACCAAGAGCTTGAAGATGCGATGCAACAAAACGCCTACTTACAAAAAGAAATTACCGCAGCGCGTGAAGTTTATAATGACACTGTCTTAGAATGGAACGCAGCGATCTTTGCTTGGCCCACCAAGAAGATGGTAGCCGCGAAGAAAGGCTATACCACTCGGATTCCATTCAGCGTGGATACCGAAACCAAAAAGCAAGCGCGTGGCACTTTCTTTTAATTAGTTTATTTTTAAAGAAAAAAGGGGCGCAAGTCCCTTTTTTTCTTTACTGGTTAAACTTCGCTATTTAAGTTAACTTTAGTTAACTTAACGAATGATTTGACACCATCTTAGATTTTATCTAAGATAGCAGTATGGAAGCATCAATTATTCTTCAAGTCTTCCTCTTTGGCTTAGCACTCAGTATGGATGCTTTCGCTATCGCTATTACTGATGGTTTAGTCTATCAAGATATGAATAAACGCCGGGGCTTTTTTATCGCGGGTGTCTTTGGCTTTATGCAAGCCCTGATGCCATTAATTGGCTATTGGATTGTGGCGGCGGTCGAGTTAGCGGTTAAACAATACGCCGAAAAAGCCATTGAGATTACTTGTACGGTCGTTTCTTGGGTTGCTTTTGCTTTATTATTAATCGTTGGCTTAAAGATGGGTTTTGATGGGATTCGGGCGGTTACTCACCCAGAGAAAAGAAAACCTAAACATTTTACGGTAAAGGAAGTTCTCTTCTTTGGCTTATTAACCTCCATTGATGCTTTAGCGGTTGGGTTTGCCTTACATGGCCATAATATTTCTACAGATCAAACTATTTGGCTCCATGTCGCGATTGTTTTAGTTTGCACTTTTATTATTTCGTGTTTAGGTGTTTTCTTAGGTAATTTCTTTAATCGCCTCTTCAAAGGCAAATACGAAATCTCCCAAATCATTGGTGGAGTAATATTGATTGGTTTAGCGATTTGGGTAGTGGCTTCGCATTATATTGGTTTATAAAAAAAGATCCTTCCGGATCTCTTTTATGATAGTGATTGATTAATAAACTTCTGGCGCTTTTGGTTTAACAAAACCAGTGATGCCATTAATAAGTGAGAAGGCACCTAAGATGATGGTTAAAGTGCCAACCGCAATGATAAAGCCTTCGTAAGCAACGAACTCTCCCATTGTGCCGATTCTACCTTCAACGTTAATATTAACGTAATTAACCATGGCTAAAGCACATAAGACTAACGCGCCACTAGCGATATAGAAACCACCAGCTAGCAAGTTAAATAACTTATTTTTGTTACTGATAAAGTTAAGAATGATGCCGAAGATCATAAAGATAAAGGCAACGATTAAACCAGCACATGCCACCGAACTGACGGCGGGTTGAACGCCAGGCATATTAATACCAGTACCAAAAGCGCTTTGGAAAAAATTTAATAATTGTTTATAGCTGTCATCGTGCGAAACAAATTGAACTGCTGGGGTAAACCAAAGCATTAAAAATACAAAACCAAGGACGGCTAATAGGCTAGTGAACGTAACATACTTCTTCATAACTAACTCCAATCGTTACTAAAATAAGATATATTATTTTTGCTTATTAAGCAAATAAATTGTTAACTCTATAGCATAATAAAAACGATGCAAAATAGTTTTTAATTAGACTATTACATATCAAAAAAGTGCATTTGTTCCCATTGCATACCACGACAGAAATAAACCGATTTCTTTTTTAAGTTATAAATAATCGAATGAGTTGTGTGGTTTTGTTTTGCGGCTTTTAAAGCTTCCATCGCTTGTTCTTGCGTTAATTTTTCGCCGCCATATTGGTTAAAGGTTTGGATGATGGCTTTGTACCTCTCGCATTCTTTCCACTCTTCGCCAAAATGTTCATTCATTTCGGTGTTGGTCATTGCGAGGATTTTTTCATCTTGACGTTTATTAATAATTTGGATTTCGTTGTTATAAAATTCAACTACACAAGAAGCACCACTTTGATCGGAAATCATAAAATGATAGGGCATAGGTAAAGTATTACTATCATGGATGTTGTATTTATTAATTATTTTGACGGCTTCGTCAACATTTTTGGCCTTGTTAAGAATCAATCTAATTAAAACGGTTGTAGTGATATCGGTTTTTCCTATAGTATCTTGCTGGACGCGAGACTCTGATTTATGAAGGACATTAACGTTGACGGCTAGCCCTGCCGAATTAATACCATCTAGTGGAACAAATTCAAAAATTTTAAAAGCTTGTGCGTGTTCGCTAGGAATGTCTCCAGCGTCTAAACTTAATAGACCAAAAGTCGAGAACGAAATGCTTTCGTAACCGCTTTTTGGGATGTTATGCATAATTAGAGATGGCGTATTAGGTAATAAAGCAGCGGGTATTAAATCTAAATTACGACCATGAATATATTCGTTATCGTTATTTAAGCAAACAAAAGAAGAGCAAGCATCTCCATAGCAAGCAGCCCATGGATGATATTTATCTAAAATCGGGTCATCCGAAATATTTTTCTTAGCAAAATCCAAGATGTCTCCATCAGTATCTCCGCCGCCAGCATTGATATATTTTTCCACATAATCATCTCTTAAGGTCATTGAGTAAAGTCCGTCTTCGATTTTAGTAATTTCTTCGTTAATCGGATGGGTTGGCCCTTTGTTACAACCGGCGAAAAGCGATATCGCTACAAAGGGTACAATTAATAATTTAATTTTTTGCATAAAACCTATTTCCTTACCCTCAATATACATTAAATAAATATAATCGACAATTATTTCAATGAATCATTCTAGTTAAAGTGCAGCGAATGATTAGCTAGCATATAATAAAAGCATGCTGAAAGACTGGAATTCATTGTTCGATAAAATTAAAGTAGAACCATACGCTCATAAGTTACGGGCGTTTCTTGATGAGGAGTATGCCCGTTACACTGTTTATCCACCACGCGCTTTAATGCATAACGCGTTTAACCAAACTAATCCTGCTACATTAAAAGTGGTGATTCTTGGGCAAGATCCTTATCATGAACCACAACAGGCCATGGGCTTATCATTTTCAGTTCCTAGTGGGGTAACCTTACCACCTAGTTTACAAAACATCTATAAGGAAATTGAAAATGAATATGGTGAAAAGATGAAAGAAGATGGTGATCTTACCTATTTAGCGAAACAAGGTTGTTTATTACTTAACACTATCTTGTCCGTTCGAGCTCACCAGCCCTTAAGTCACGACATTAAAGAATACGCATCTTTTATTGCGGATGTTTTAAAATACATCGACACTTTAAATCAACCGATTGTTTTTATGCTTTGGGGTGGCCACGCGAAAAAATATAAACAGTACATTCATAATCCTCATCGCCTTATTTTAGAAAGCGTACACCCATCACCTTTAAGTGCGAATCGGGGTGGCTGGTTTCATCATCAACATTTTAAACGCGCGAACGAATATTTGGCGAAGAATGGTGTTAACACCATTGACTGGATAAATCACTAATTTTATAATACTTTTTGGGAGCTAGGAAACTGGCTGAGAGGGCGTGAAGCCGACCATACCTGATCTAGGTAATGCTAGCGGAGGGAAAAATGAATAAATACACAATTCGAGATATTACCGAAATCGCTATCTTCAGTGCCATCGCGATTGTTTTAAATTTACCCGTCTTTAAAATTCATATTGCTTCGGACGCGGGTTCGATTTCTTTTACAATGGTTCCTTTATTTATTATTGCGATTCGTCATAGTTGGTGGAAAAGCTTAATCGCTAGTAGCGTGGTTTATGGTCTTATTGCTTGTTTAACTAGTGGACACGGCATTATTACTTATCCACTTGATTACGCGTTAGCTTATAGTGGTGTCGTTTTTATTTCACTTATGAATAAAAAGATTTTAGCGGAGAACAAAATGAGTTATGTTTATCTATTCCTCACTTCTTTATTAGCGGTTTTACTCCGCTACATCGCTTCGACCTTATCAAGTATTTTTATTTATGATTTAGCGTTTGTACCTGCGCTTATTTATAACGCCCCGTATATTTTTATATCAGGAGCAATTGCGATTACTATATCTTTATTACTTTTAAAACCATTAAAAATTATTAACCAAAAGTATCCAAAGATAAAAGAAATACAATAAATATTGTAATTAGGGTAAAATAGAAAACGCATAGCGAGGTAGTCTCATGTTTAAACAAGCGAATGAAAACAAAGATAAAAACGCGGGTTTTGTAGATGATAAAGGCCAACCTTTAACCGCGAAAAAAGTGGAAGAAGAAAAGAATCCTGATGATGTTGATTTAAAAGCGCCCATCGAATATAACGATGAGCATGTAAAGAAAATCGAAGACGGGCGGAAAGCGTTTTTAAAGATTGTCCGGAAACAGAATATTGTGAAATGGATTGTGGCCGCTTTAGCGATTGGTTTACTTATTTTCTCTTGGATTTATTTTATCCAACGTGATTTCTTAAAATGGCTTGGCTTTGTCTTAACCGGCGTTTGTGTGGCCATCATTGTTGCCTATTACTTTATTGGTAAAAAGTTCAATGATAAGAAGATGGGCAATTATTTAAAAATCTTCTATGGTGAAACTAACGCTTCTGTCTTTGCAAACCCCAAATTCTCTGATGTGCATGGTGATGTCGCGGGTAAGATTGATAATGATGAGTTTAATAATGCGAAACTTTATAAAGATGTTTCCACGATTGGTAGCCGGAACGTGGTGAAATTTAAAGTGAAAGACGCGAACGCGAAGATTTGTGATTTAGCCGCACAAAAAACCACGCTTAAACAATTAGAGCCACTTTTTATTGGCAAATATTTAATCGCCGATAATAAGTATACGGGCGAAGATCCAGTCTTTATTTATCTACCAGGTAATAGTCGTTCTTTACCGCCAAATAACTTTGATGGTGTCGAAAAAGTGGTGACGACAAAAAAACTAGTGGTGTATTCAAATGCGAAAAACTATGGCTCTGTTTTTACGAACAAAGTAAGAAACTTAGTCACAAGTTTAATTACTAATAACATTTTAGTGGACTGCTCTATCTCTATTTGTAAAGGCCATACTTATTTTGCGTTAGGCTATGATGATTGCTTAATGGTTTTACCCCTCCAAGATAAATTTAATCCAATCCCCTTAGAGCGGTTTAAAAAAGACATGGATATCGTCGCGGATATTATTGCTGAATTAAATTAATATGTCGCTTTATCACCGCTTTGTTCAGATTCAAGCGTACAAGCACGATGGGAGCTTCCACCGGCTTTGGAGTCACGCTTTTGTCGTGCGTGATGACGAAGATTTTATTGTGGTCGTGAGTAATCGCGCTCGGGTGATTGAAAGTAATGAACACCGGTGGCACACGAAAGAAAAAGCAGCTTTTATCTTTGCAAAAAATGAATGGTTTAATACGATTGCCACTTTACGTGAAGATGGCATTCACTTTTATGTCAATATTGCTTCGCCCGCTATTATTGACCAAGGGATGATTAAATTTATTGATTACGATTTAGATATAAAAAGTTTCCCTAGCGGCTTTAATAAAGTACTCGATATTAATGAATTTAATGCGCATTGCCGCAAGTATGGTTATTCTGAAGACTTAAAAAGCATTCTTAAATACACTCTAGAAGTAAATCTTGCGCGCCTAGAAAATCACGAACCACCATACCAAAAAGAATTAATTGATCAATACATTGCTAATTTCGATAATTATGTAATTAAGCAAGTTGAGTTAAAGCCGCGAGGACAAGATTAGCTTCCGCTTTGCCTGGTTCAATCCGACGTTTTTTATCTTGGTAAGTTAAGCAATCACCAATCGCGTAGACACGCGCGCTTAACGCGTGCTTTTCGTTACCCTTAAGGAAGTTGCCTTCGTGGGGATAATTAAAAGGTGTCATCGTGGGGATGCTGCCATAGTTAACAATCACATAGTCAACCGGGATTTCAATCATCTCTTCACTATTCACATTTTTAATGGTGATACTTGTACAATGATCACCCGTTAAAGCAATATGATGAGGAACATAGGGGAGATGAACTTTTAAAGTCTTACAATCTTTAATGGTGTCAGGGTTACCTCTAAATTCAGTCCGACGGTGAACTAAATGAACATCATCGGAGTGCATCGAAATCTCTTTCGCCCAGTCAAGCGCAGAGTCGCCACCGCCAAAGATCGCCACCCGTTTATTGGCTAAAAAACTAAAGTCAGAAATGGTGTAAATAATATTCTTGCATTCTGCTTCGTGTTCCACTCCTAATGGACGTGGAGTATAACTACCTAAACCAATCGCAATCACCGCATAGTCAAAATCAAAATTACCAGCGGTCGTAATGAGGGTTACTTTATCAGCGCTTTCTTTAATATCGTTAACCTTCGTGTTTAACTTAATATTATCTTTACAAATTTGTAAAGTTAATGCTTCCACGAATTTTATCGCTTCCTGGTTCATAAAGCCCTCAACATCGAGGAATTTTTTGGCGGGGTATAAATGGATTTGTCCACCCACCTTTTCACTCGCTTCAAAAACGGTGTAATCTAGGTGTGCTTTTTCGCATAAACTAGCAAAATATAAACCGATGGGTCCGCCCCCAATAACGGCAATCTTTTTCATATCAAGTATTATAACAAAATTGTTATAGTGTGCTATACTTTTCGCGTTATGAATTACAAATTCATGAGCCGAAATCAAAAGGACACTTTACGCTTAGCGAAAACACTCGCGAAGCTTTTATGTGCCCATGATGTCGTGACTCTGACTGGTGACCTAGGCGCGGGCAAGACAACATTTGTAAGTGGTGTGCTCCATACCTTAGGAGTGAAAGAAGATGTCATCTCACCAACGTTTAATATTTTGAAATGTTATTTTGACGCACGAGTCCCGCTTTATCATATTGATGCATATCGCTTAGAAGATAGTAACAAGGACATTGGTTTAGAAGAATATATTGAAGGTGATGGTATTGCTTTTATTGAATGGCCAAACTTTATCGCGGGCTTACTAAAGATTCCGCATTTAGAAATTGATATTAAAAATTTAGGTGGCACCAAACGGGCATTTACTTTAAAAGCTAAAGATAGCTACTACCAAAAGAAACTTAAGGAGTTAGCATGAATTATTTATTGCTCGATAGTTCGTCTGTCACGTTAAACGTTGGCCTTTCTAAACAAGGGCGACTCGTTGATCAAATCACTTATCCATGCTTCCAGCGGCAAAGCGAGTCGATGGTGCCCGAGATTAAAAAACTCATGAAGCGTAATAAACTTAAACCGACTGAGTTAACGGGTATCATGGTTACGATTGGCCCGGGCTCTTATACAGGTTTACGGATTGCTTTAACTATCGCTAAAGTTATGGCGTTTGCTTTAAAGATTCCGCTTTATCCTATTTCTACGCTTAAAGTAAATGGTGTCTTAAACGCTCCTTCGATTGTCTTATTTAACGCTCGGAGTAATCGGAGTTATATCGCGATTTTTAACAAAAATAAAACCTTGTTAAAAGAACAAGCATTACCCAATGAAGAAGTTAAAAAACTTATTAAAAAGCACTATCATTATCACCTAGTTGGTGATTTAAAGTATCTTAATTTAACTGGTGAACAAGTCGATGTTTTAGCTAATATGAACGCATTATTAAAAACAGTTAAACCGGTGCGTGATGTTAATCAAGTAAAGCCAATGTATCTAAAGGAGTCTTATCTATGATTCGCTTGGCGAAGAATGAAGATTTAGTGGCATTATCAACCATTGAAGACAAGACTTTTAGCGATGGTCATTATTCTTTAGAACAGTTAACCTATGAATATCGTGATAACCCATTCGCAAAGATTTTAGTGGATGAAGAAGAGATAATCCGTGGGTTTTTGATTTATATGGTGACTTTTAATAGTGCGACGATTGTGCAAATTGCAGTGCATCCAGAATATCAACGACAAGGTATCGCCACGAATTTATTGAAGGCGATGGAAAAAGAATTATTAAAACCAGGCTATGGTGTGATTGAGAATGTAACGCTAGAAGTAAGAAAGAAGAATAAAGGTGCGTACGCTCTTTACGCGAAGAATGGTTATCAAGATGTTTGTGTAAAAAAAGGTTATTACCATAATGGTGATGACGCAGTTTATATGATGAAGGTGTTACTCTAATGGCATTAATTTTAGCAATTGAAAGTAGTTGTGATGAGACAAGTGTTGCCGTTATTAAAGATGGTCATCTTTTAAGTAATGCTGTTTCTACCCAAATCGCAATGCACCGTTTATATGGTGGAGTAATGCCTGAAATCGCTTCGCGTCTCCATAACGAAAACATTACGATTGTCTTAGATGCGGCGCTTAAAGAAGCCAAGATTAAATTAACTGATCTTGATGCTGTTGCGGTGACGCGTGGCCCAGGTCTAATTGGAGCGCTTCATGTTGGTTTACAAGCCGCCAAAACTATCGCGATGCTTTATGATATTCCGTTAATTCCCGTTCATCACTTAGCCGCCCATATTTACGCGAGTGAATACGTCGCGAAACTCAAATTCCCACTACTTTCGCTGGTGGTAAGTGGTGGCAATACGGAACTTGTGTATATGAAGAAACATTTGGATTTTAAGATTGTTGGCGAGACGAAAGACGATGCGATTGGTGAATGCTTTGATAAAGTCGCACGTGTCTTAGGCTTACCTTATCCGGGTGGTATCCCGATCGATAAATTAGCGAAAGAAGGAAAACATACTTATCAGTTACCTTCGCCCCTAGCGAAGAAGGGTTATGATTTTTCTTATTCAGGTTTAAAGACAGCAGTCATTAATTTAGTGAACCAAGAGAAGATGAAGAAGCATAAGATTAATGTCAAAGATATGTGCCGTTCATTCGAAGATACCGCGGTTGAGATGGTTATTGCTAAAACGATTAAAGCCGCTAAGCAATATAAGGTTAAACAAATTGTTTTAGCGGGTGGAGTATCCGCTAACTCTTATTTACGCGAAGAGATAGTAAGACGCCTAAAAGCGAGTGGGATTGAAATAGTTTTACCACCGATTTGGTGTACGACTGATAATGCCGCCATGATTGCTAAACTAGCTGAACATTTATATCAAAAGAAACTTTTCGCTCCGCTTACTCTCGCGGTCGATCCAAATTGGAAAATTGATCAATATAAGGTATTTTAATAAGTATGGTGAAGGTATTACACATCACTAATTATTACTATCCACACGTTGGTGGGATTGAAACTGCGACTCGCGATATAGTGAACGCACTTAAAAGTAGTGGTCAATATGAACAACGTGTGATTTGTTTTGGTGATGGTCCACACATTGTTGATGATGTTCGCGTTACCCGCGTTCCGTACGCTTTTAAATTTCGTTCGCAACCGATTTCGCTTAGCTATCGCCGTAAATTACGCGAATTAGTCGCTAAGTTTGCGCCGGAGATTGTTTTAATCCATACGCCTAATCCCTTAGTGGAATTTTATTTTCAACACATTGATTTTCGTGGCAAAGTAATTGTTTATCACCACCTTGATATCTGGCGGCAAAAGATTTTAAAACACTTAGTTAAACCGATTGAATATCGGACGAAGCGTCGGGCGGATGTCATCTTATGTCATTCCCAACAATACGTTGATGGTAGTAAAGAACTTCAACACTTTAAAGAGAAGATAAAAATTATTCCTCTTTGCTATAAAGAGAGTGATTTTGTTTTAGACGAAAAACTGCAAGAAGAAGTCGCAAAGATTAAAAAACGTTATCGGGGTAAAACCTTGTTATTCTTTTCGGGTCGCCATACCCCTACCAAGGGATTAAATCTCGCTCTTAAAGCCGTGAAGAATATGGATAATGTTCTCTTCTTAGTGGGACGGGTAGGCGAAATTAATCGCCATCTTGAACACGCGATTGATCGGGGTGGACCTAATGTTATTTATCTTGGCCAATTAGACCGCGAACAATATATTAAATATCTCCACGCTTGTGATTTTTATCTTTTCCCTTCAATTGCCAAAAACGAAGCTTTCCCGATTACCCTTATCGAAGTGATAGCGTTAGGTAAATCGCCAATTACTTTTACTATCCCTGGAAGTGGTGTGAACTATATTTCTAAGGGCGAAGAAACCGGGATTGAATGCCCCAATAAAGATGTCACCGCCTTCCGTGATGCGATCAATGTTTTAAGATCGAATAAGGCATTAAGAAATCGTTATGCGGAGAATGGTATGGCACGGGCTAAAGAGCTATTTAATTACCAACAATTTGCGAACGCTTTTACTAAGTTATTTAGCGAAATAAGTAAAACAATCTAAAAAAATTGCTATAATTTTTTTGTTATGGATAAATTTTTAGTTCGTCAGTTATACGCGATTGCGTATGACAAAAAATCTAAGACCGCCGAAAACGGTTTTAACGGAGCAGAAGTTGCTCTTGAAGGCTGGGTGAGAACTAATCGCAACAATGGTTCAATTGGTTTCATCGAATTTAATGATGGCACTTGTTTTAAAAATGTTCAGATCGTTTATGATCAAGCGAAAGTCAAAGATTTTGCGAAGATTAGTAAACTCGCTACCGGTGAAGCAATCGCGGTGGTAGGTAATTTTGTCTTCACGCCAAACGCGAAACAACCTTTTGAAATCGCGGCGAAAGAAATTAAATCTATTGGCACATGCTTAGAAGACTATCCACTACAAAAGAAAAGACATAGTTTTGAATTCTTAAGAGACATTGCTCACCTTCGTCCACGGGCTAACACCTTTAACGCGGTGAACCGGGTGCGGAATGCTCTCGCGATGGCGATTCACACTTATTTCCAAGGTGAAGGCTTTATGTGGGTCCATACACCAATCTTTACCGCTAACGATGCGGAAGGCGCGGGTGAAACATTTAACGTTTATACTGGTAAAAGTCCCGATAAATTCTTTGGTCGTCCAGTGTGCTTAACTGTCTCTGGTCAACTCCACGTCGAAACCTTTGCGATGGCCTTCCGCGATGTTTATACTTTCGGTCCAACCTTTCGAGCGGAAGAGAGTCATACAACGACTCACGCTTCAGAGTTCTGGATGGTCGAACCAGAAATTGCCTTTGCGGATTTAAACGATGATATGAAAGTCATTGAGGCATCTTTAAAATTCTGCATCGATTATGTCTTAAAGCATTGTCCCGATGAAATGAACTTCTTTAACAGCATGATTGATAAGACTTTATTAGATCGTTTAAAGCATGTCCTTAACAGTGAATTTAAACGCTTAGATTATACGGATGCGATTAAGTTACTTGAAGAGGCTGTGAAGAATGGTCATAAATTTGAAAACAAGAATATTAAGTGGGGAATGGATTTACAAACCGAACACGAACGTTATATCACTGAACAAGTGGTGAAAGGTCCAGTCTTCATCATTAACTATCCAAAAGATATTAAAGCGTTCTATATGCGGCTTAACGATGATCAAAAGACGGTTGCCGCTTGTGACTTATTAGTGCCCCAAATTGGTGAACTCGTTGGTGGTAGTCAACGCGAAGAACGGTATGACTATCTCAAGAAAAAGATGGACGAAATTGGTAACACCAAAGGTCTAGAATGGTATCTTGATTTACGGAAATACGGTGGTTGTCCACACGCTGGCTTTGGCATCGGCTTTGATCGACTCTTAATGTATGTCACTGGAATGGGTAATATCCGCGATGTGCAACCCTTCCCGCGGACACCTGGCAGTGTAAAATATTAATAACAATGGAAAACGAAGAGAATTTTAATTTATTACCTGATGAAGAAAAGCGTGCGCTGATTACCAAACGTTCGCATCGTCGTTTATTTTTCGCTTTCTTAATAATCGATATCGGACTTTTTGCGTATTTAATTTACGCGTTAATTATGCTCTTTATGAACCTTTAGTTGGTGTCGTTGGGGCATTATTTTTATTTTGGTTTAATTCTGGTGCTTCTAGTGATGGATTAAACACGGTGTTTGCTAAATGTCTAAGTTTAAACGCGCGAGCAATGTGAGCTTGAGTGGCAACTAATAACCAGGTACCACCAACAAATAAACACGGGACAATAATATAACTAGCCCACGCGGCGGCGACAAAGTGGGGTGTGTTTAAAAGTGGGGGCCAATCAGCAATAATCCACATCCCAAAAACCTGAACTCGTTTAACATGAGCGAAATCCCAAAGCCACATGATGCTACCAAAGCCCGTGTCTTTATCAAAAAGATTAAAAAGCCAAAGCTTACTAATTGCTCCATGAATAATGTAAATGATACCCGCGAGCGTTAAAATTAAGAACGCTGGCGTCGCTTGGCGGGCAAATAATTGATTGTTCTTTTTGTGACCTAAACGACGGAAACCTTTTTCGGTGGTGATCACCTTTGCGGTCACGACATCATACATCATCGTGCTCGCTCGTTTCCCTTGTTTTTTCATAGTTTTCTCAACGAGCAAACCGATATAACCAACAATTACAAACACTAAAAGAATCAACACGACTAAAGTGATTAGCACCCGTCTTTCGTTTTCGCTTAAAGTTAGTATAGGAAACTTACTATCAAACATGTTGGTTGTCTCCTGGTGTTGGGTTTACCGCTGGCGCTACTTCTGGTGTTGACGTTGCTGCAGGCGCGGTTTGTTCAGCTGGTGTTTCTTTAGTAGTGGCGCCAGTTGCGGTATAGGTATTTAAAATCGCTTTCGCTTGTACTTCTTCAGGAAACGGAGCGAAGAATTTTTCGCCCTTAAAGAAATGTTTGATGCCTCTTATCACTTCAATAAAATAAGTAATAATGTTGTAAGCTAGCCATAGTGCTAAAAAGGCGACTAAAAAAGGGGAAATGATAATGTAGAGGATGCCAAGGCCGAAGCGTTTTAAAAACTCTAACATATTTGTTTTCTTCTTAAATTATATACGATGCGCGTAACAAAGATAATAAGATTCGCGCTGTTAAATAAAAGTAAAGTATGGGGCATTTTAACCACTTGGTAAAGCGAAAAGACTAAAACAATGGATAAGAAGATTCCGGCTCCACTAATGATCGCGATCACTTTTTCTTTTTTACTAATTATCTGGACTAATTCATGAACACCAATAAAAAGAGCAAGCATCATAAAGAAGTAAGCAAAAGCGGTGCTAATAAAGCTACAAGGAATCACTAATAAAGTGAAAACAAAACCAAAGGTGGGTAAGAACGTTTCCCATAAATAATTTTCCTCATAATGGAACTTTTTTAACTCATTAGTAAGGACGATATAGGAGAACACCATTTGCACTAAACTAATGAAATAGACAAATGGCAAAACAATCTCATGAATGTATGGAATATCACTGACTTTAAACCAAAAAAGGAATTGTTCAATTGTGTTCACTTCGTAAAGAAAGTCAATTAACGGAATGAACACAAATGTCATCGCGCATTGAACAATCGAGGTCATGAGTAAAGCGTAGGTAGGGTGCATTTTCTTACGAAAACTAACACCAAAAAGAAAGCCCGTTAATAAACTTGGCAGTAAATAAAAGACCGTGTAACTAGCGTTCCAGGCCATTGCAATAAACGAGACGCCAATCGCAGCAATCGCGTAGATAGGGTAATAACGCCACTTACATAATAACGCCACAACCGCACTAAAAAACGGTAGCAGAATCATGATAAAAACACCCGCCACCGGAAAAAGCGCGGATAAGATAGCCATAACAATATCAATCGCCGCAATAATTGCCATGAAGGCCATATTTTGGAGTAAGGTTTCTTTCTCTTTAAACATCGTTATTGTTATTATAGCCCTAAAATCTATATTTATTCTATAAATATAAAAAGATATTCGCGTCAATTAATGCGTTTTTAGCACATTTATAAATAAGAGGTATTGATATGGAAAAGAAAAAATTGATGACCGTCGGAGAAATAAGAAAAATTCCCGATAATTTATCCCATCTATACAAAATTCCGGTGTATGATGAAAAAGGAGACAAACTAGTGAAACCTAAAAATCCGAAACGAAAGAAAAAATATACACTCAATCAAGTAGGTGAGAAGGTTGATCAACTAAGCAATACTGTCGATAACTTAGGCAAGCGTGTTGATCAAATTGGTTATACAGTTGATAAGCTCGGTAAGCGGGTTGATCAAATTGGTTATACAGTTGATAAGCTCGGTAAGCGGGTTGATCAAATTAGTTGTACAGTGGATAAACTAAGTAAGCGCGTGGATCAATTAACCACTACTGTTATGGTTTTAGCAGAAACAGTTGATAAAGGTTTTAAACAAGTTAACGCCCGAATTGATAAATTAGAAAATCGCCTTGATTATATTGTTAAAGCCAATAGTCTTAAAGACCTCCCTAGTGCGAGCGCTAAGTAATAAAAATTATATTTATAAATAAATATAAGTAAATATTCGCGTCATTTAATCGTTTTTTCCGTATGTTCTTATAGGAGGACAAATGATGCGAAAAATATTTTTAACTTTATTAACCCCTCTAACATTAGTTGCGTGTGCTAATAGTGGAGGTGGAGGTAGTGATCCGGTGATTCCGGTTCACGATTATAGCGAGGTCGAACATCTTGAGCGAAAATGGGAGACATTATTTAGCCAGCCAGAAGATCACTATTACCTATATTGCTATGGTGTTCATTGTCGTTCATGCCACAAAATTAAAAACGAAGTGATTGAGTATGCCTTACATGGCAACAAGACCATTTATTTTTGTGCAGAAGGCTATGTTGTTTATCCAGATGGTGACGTAGAAGAGACATTAGGAAAAACCGATATTATGGATGTGTTTATTATTGGCACGCCATCGATTTTAGAAGTCAAAAATGGGGTCATTTTAAATAACGGAGCGGGGGGCCAAACGGTCCTGGAAATAATTAAAAGCGAAGACGGAAGTAATATTGTATAATATTACTTAATGGATTATTCGCATCTATTAAATAGTGCCCAATTAGCGGCCGTTTCTACTACTAGTCAATACACCCGTGTCATTGCTGGCGCGGGTTCAGGAAAGACGCGGGTTTTAACCTACCGCATTGCCTATTTAATTAGTGAGATGCAGGTTGATCCGAGCAAAATTTTAGCCATTGCCTTTACTAACAAAGTCGCGAACGAAATGAAAGAAAGAGTGGTGAAATTATTACCTGATGTAGCGCAGTTTTTACATGTCTCCACTTTCCATTCTTTTGGAGTCAAGTTTTTGCGGCAAGAAATTCAACACTTAGGCTTTTCTAATTCTTTTACTATCTTTGACGATGATGATACCGAACGCCTGATCCGCGATATTTGTGTGAGTCATGGCTACCAAAAGAAAGACGATATGATTAAAATCGCCACTAACTATATCTACACGAAGAAATGTAAAGGTGAATATCCCGAGAACGTTAAGTTATCGCATTATTATAACGAAAAAGAATGTTTAGAAATCTTTAAAGAATACGAACAAAAGAAAGACGAAATGATCGCGTTAGATTTTGATGATTTATTACTTAAACCCATTATTATCTTAGAGAATTTCCCGGAAGTCCAAGCGAAGTGGCAAAAGAAATTACCCTATATTCTAATTGATGAATTCCAAGACACCAATGATGTTCAATTTACTTTAGTGAAGCTGCTTTCTAATCCTGATACATCAATCTATGTGGTTGGTGATCCTGACCAAACAATCTATACTTGGCGGGGTGCAAACCAAAAGATTATTCTTGATTTTGAAAAGACTTATCGAGGCGCGAAAACAATCATTCTTGACCGTAACTATCGTTCCACGAAAACGATTCTTGAAGCGGCAAATAAACTAATCGCGAACAATAAAAAACGGGTAGAGAAAAATCTTTACACCGAGAATCTCCACGGCGACAAAATCGAACTCTTTAAAGGCTATACCAAGGAAGTTGAAGCCCAACACGTCGTGACAACGATTAAGCAACTTATTAATAAAAAACAAGTCAGTTCAAATCGTGAAATTGCGATTTTATATCGAAGTAGTTATCTTACTCTCCCTCTAGAAAAAGAACTCACGAAAGCGCGTCTTCGTTACCGGGTGTTTGGTGGAGTGCGGTTCTACCAACGAAAAGAAATTAAAGACGCACTCGCCTATTTCCGTTTAATTCTTAATCCGAAAGATGATGTCTCTTTTGACCGCATTATTAATGTGCCCCGGCGGAAGATTGGTGGAAAGAGTGTAGAAGATTTAAAACACGAGGCGCACGCGCTCCATGTATCTTATTACGAATATATTAAAGATATTCAAAACCATCCTGAAACCAATTTATCCACTAAAGTTGTGATGGCCCTATCTTTCTTAGTAAATGAAATTGAAGGGGTTAAAAAGAAACTGAGTGAGAACGACGAAATCTATTCGAAAATCTTAGAGGACTTCTTAGTGAACATTGGTTACTTTAAATATTTAGAAGAAGACGATGATGGCGAAGAAAGACTCGCTAACTTAAAAACTTTATTCGCCGATATGTTTGATTTTATTAAGAAGAATCCCGATGATGGTTTCTCCTTGTGGCTCGAAAATTGCACCCTCGCGACGAGTCAAGACGATATGAATGACGATAATTATATTTCCTTAATGACAGTGCACACCGCGAAAGGTTTAGAGTTTAATCATGTTTTTGTCATTGGTTTAGCCGAAGGCGTCTTCCCCAATCAACGCGCGATTAACGATGAAGGTCGTGATGGCCTAGAAGAAGAGAGGCGCTTAGCCTACGTTGCTTTTACGCGTGCCAAAGAAAAACTTTACCTCTCCATGAATAGTGGTTATTCATTTGTTAACGAAAGCAATTTAGTGGAATCACAGTTTATCGAAGAAGCTGGATTAAAGATGCCGAATGACCCATATTTCTCTAGAAGAGAAAATTACCCACGGATTCGCAAAATATATCATAATAATAATGATCTCTTTGGTGACTTTAATACTGGCGGAGATGAAGCCGAATTCTCCCAAGTTCCCGTCATCCAAGTAGAGGAAGAACATAACCACGTGAACAATTGGTCAGTTGGTGACCGCGTCGAACACGAAAAGTTTGGTTCCGGCGTAGTCAAAAAAGTCATCGATGAGTCGGCAATTGTCATTGACTTTAAAGCGCATGGTCTAAAAACGATGTTAGCGAATCATAAGATGCTAAAACGCGTGAGCAAGATTGAGGAGATGGACTAATGAGTGATCCGAAACAACGAGTAGCTGAATTAACCGCTCTTTTAGAAAAATATAATTACGAATATTACGTCAAAGATAACCCAACGGTGACTGACGCTGAATACGATAATTTAATGGATGAATTAATCCACCTTGAGACTAACTATCCTGAATTAAAAAGTAAGTATTCACCAACTCAACGCGTAGGTGGCAAAATCCTTGAAGGTTTTAGTAAAGTTAAGCATAAGCGTTTAATGTTATCGCTTGCGGATGTTTTTAACGAAGAAGAAGTTCGCGACTTTGACCGGAAAGTACGAGAAGCTTTAAATTTAGACACCATTGACTATATGGCCGAAATGAAAATTGATGGTCTTGCGATGTCGCTTGATTATGTTGATGGTAGTTTAAATTACGCTGCCACTCGGGGCGATGGTAATATCGGTGAAAATGTGACAAGTAATGTTATCACGGTGAAATCAATTCCTACTCATATTGCGGTTAATAAACCTTTTGAAGTACGGGGCGAAATCTTTATGCCGAAAAAGAGCTTAGAGAAATTAAACCAAGAACGAGCAAGTAAGAACGAACCATTATTAGCAAACGCTCGAAACGCCGCAGCTGGATCCATTAGACAACTCGATACTAGTGTGGCCGCGAGTCGTGGTCTAGAAGGCTTTTGGTACTATTTTGTAAACGCGGAAGAATATGGCATTACTCGTCATAGTGACGCTCTTAATTATATTGAAACACTCGGTTTTAAAACGAACCCCGAACGTCGTATATGTCATGGTATTGAAGAAGTAATTAATTATATTAACGAATACACTAACAAACGGTCGAGTTTATCTTATGATATCGATGGCATCGTGATTAAAGTGGATGAATTTAAGTATTATGACCAACTTGGTTATACCGCAAAAACCCCCAAGTGGGCCATCGCTTATAAATTCCCACCAGAAGAGGTTATTACTAAACTCCGTGACATTGTTTATACCGTTGGGCGGACGGGAAAAATTACACCTAATGCTGTGCTTGATCCAGTGCGGGTAGCCGGTTCACTTGTGAGTCGCGCGACCCTTCATAACGAAGACTTTGTGAAAGAAAAAGGTTTAATGGTAGGGGACACCATTGTTATTCGGAAAGCGGGGGACATTATTCCGGAAGTCGTCCGGGTATTAAAAGAAAGACGTGATGGTAATGAAAAGCCATACCAAATGATTACCGCTTGCCCAATTTGTGGTCAGCCCTTAAAGAAAATTGAAGCAATGCATTATTGTACGAACCCGAACTGCGAAGCACGCAATATTGAATATTTAATCCACTTTGCAAGTCGCGAAGCGATGGAAATTGATGGGATGGGTCCAGCAGTTTTAGAAGAATTCTTTAACTTAGGTTTAATCCATTCCGTTGCGGATATCTACCGCCTCAAAGATCATGAACAAACAATTCTTGAACTCGAAGGCTGGTCGCATAAATCATTCAATAACTTAATGGCGGCGATTGAAAAATCAAAACATAATTCATTAGAAAAATTAATTACCGGTTTAGGTATTAACGAAGTGGGTAGTAAGATGGCGAGAACCCTTGTGAAACGCTATCCCGATATCAACCAGTGGAAACAATTAGAGTTAATGGAATTATTGTCTTTGCCTGACATTGGTCCAGTAGTCGCGGAAAGTATTTATCAATTCTTCCACGACGAAAATCGTTTACGGCTGTTAGATGATTTAGCGCGTCTTGGTGTGAATATGACCTATCTTGGTCCAAAGGTCGATTATTCTTCCCCGTTTGCGGGAAAAACCATTGTCCTTACCGGTACCTTATCGCGTTATGGACGAAAAGAGGCCACTGTCTTATTAGAAAACTTAGGGGCGAAAGTCACTAGCGCCGTTTCGAAATCTACCGATATTGTGATTGTCGGTGTAGAAGCAGGCAGTAAACTTGATAAAGCGAAAGCCTTAGGCATTAAAGTTATGGATGAAGAGGAGTTTATTTCTATTTTAGAAAATAAGAAATAAGCATATAATATTTGCGATGAAAGAAGTAACGTTAGCGAGTCTTAAAGAAGCGGCGAATCGTCTTCTTTTTGATATGTCGGAAGCGGAATATAAAACCCTGCTTGAAGAATTTAAAACGGTCAGTAAACAAATGGCGTTAATCGCGGAAGATAAAAGCGTTGATAATTATTCACCAATGATTTATCCGTTCCCGGTTGCGACTGATTCTCTTCGTGAAGACATTCCTTGTAAACCCGAAAGTCGTGAAACGATTTTAAAGAACGCAAAAAATAAAATGGCGGGACAAATTAAACTCCCTAAGGTGGTCTCATGAACTATTTAGATTTAACCATCACCGCGATGCATGAAGCGTTAGTAAAGAAACAAGTAACGCCACTTGAATTAACTAGCGAAGCGATTAAACGCATCAAGGAAGACAAGAATAACGCGATTGAATATCTTTGTGAACAAGAAGCTTTAGCATTTGCTAAAACTCTTACTACACCTGAAAAAGATAATCCTTTATGGGGAATCCCTTTCGCAGTTAAAGATAATATTTCAACGAAAGATATTCCTACTACCGCAAGTGCCGATATCTTAAATGGTTATGTCCCAATTTTTGATGCGACCGCTATCAGTAAATTAAAAGCGAAGAAAGCGGTCATGATTGCGAAAACCACCCTTGATTCATTAGCGATGGGTGGCTCTGGTACGACTGGTCATTTAGGCAAAACTTATAACCCCTATGATCCATCACATACTAGGATGATTGCGGGTTCTTCTTGTGGTTCAGCAAGCGTGGTTAGTTCTAGTATTGTTCCCTTTGCGTTAGGAAGTGACACCGGTGACTCCATTCGTAAACCCGCTAGTTTTGCGGGACTAGTTGGTTTTAAACCCACCTGGGGCCGGATTTCCCGTTTCGGTTTATTCCCCTTTGTCCCCAGTTTAGACGCTTTAGGTTTCTTTACCCGGAGCGTGGAAGACGCAGCGATTTTATTAAACGTTTTAGCGGGTCATGATGAAGCGGATTATACTTCAAGCCTTGTTCAAGTTGACGATTATACGAAAGAGCTAAATAACCCGTTAAAGGGAGTGAAAATTGCTGTTATCCAAGAGATTATTGATTCGTTTACTGATCAAGATATTATTAAACGCTTTAACGAAACGATTAAGATTTATCAAAGCCTTGGCGCGAAAGTAGATTATGTCCATCTGGATAAACATTTACTTATGACCCTTTTCCCAACCTATTACATTATTTCTTGCGCGGAAGCGACAAGTAATAACGCGAATCTTGATGGCATTAAATTTGGTCCTTATTACGATGCGGATAATTATATTGAAGTAATGAAGAAAGCGCGGACCGCTGGTTTCTCAGAAAGAATTAAACGCCGGTTTGTCTTAGGTAGTTTTGCTTTAATGAAAGAAAACCAAAACGAGCTCTTTTTACGGGCCGCGAAGAACCGTCATAAGATTGTCGATGAGATAAATAAGATCTTCAAAGATTATGATGTGATTTATGCGCCTGCTTCGCCTTCAATTGCACCACGTTTTGATAGCGTCACTAACCAATTACAGGATGAATATTTAATTGCCGATAACTATATGTGTATTGGTAACTTTGGTGGTTATCCTTCCTTAACCCTTCCAGTTGGTTTTAAAGATAATATGCCCTTTGGGTTTAACTTAACCGCGAAGCCCTTTATGGAAGCTAAACTTTTTAATATCGCTAAAGCTCTCGAAGATAAATTAGGTTATTTTAATCTCAGCGCGAGGAATAAAAAATGAATTACGATGTCACTATTGGGCTAGAAATCCACGTTGAAATGAAGACGAAGTCGAAGATGTTCTCTTCTTCGCCGGTTGGCTTTATGCAAGAACCTAATACCTTAACGAGTGCGTATGATTTAGCCTTCCCGGGCACGATGCCAATCCCTAATAAACAAGCGGTGATTAACGCGATTCAAGTCGCTCACGCTTTACATATGGAAATTGATCATGAACTTCATTTTGACCGCAAGAATTATTTTTATAGTGACTTACCAAAAGGTTATCAAATCACCCAAGATAAACGCCCACTTGGTCATGATGGTTATTTAATGATTGGCAAAGAAAAAGTTTTAATTGAACGGCTACATCTAGAAGAAGATACAGCGAAACAATTGCACTTCCCGAAGTTCACTTTAGTGGACTATAACCGGGCAGGTATTCCATTAATGGAAATTGTTACGAAACCATGTATTCATAGTGCCGAAGTCGCCGCTAAATATGTGGAAACAATCCGTGAGATTGTGCTCTTCTTAGGCGTGAGTGATGGCAAGATGGAAGAAGGACAATTACGTTGTGACGTTAACGTCTCAGTGAAACGCGCGGATAGTAAAACCTTAGGAACAAAAGTCGAAGTCAAAAACATTAACTCCTTTAACCACATCAAGATTGCGCTTGATTACGAGATTGCTCGACAAATTAAGGCGATTGAAAGTGGTGAAAAAATTATCCAAGAAACTCGCCGCTATGATGAAGAACATAAAGCCACTAAAGCGATGCGGGTGAAGACGGATTCGGTTGATTATAAATACTTTACCGAAGATAATTTGATCCCCATTAAATTAAGTGACGAGTTTATTAATGACGCGATTAAAACTAGTCACGAATTAGCGAGTGAAAAACGGGAACGTTACCAAAAACAATTTGGTTTAAGTGAATATGATACGAATATCCTTTTAGCGAGTTTAGATATCACTTCTTATTTTGATGATTGCGCAAAATTATCGAAACATTATAAGGCGATTGCTAACTGGTTAATGGTGGACATTACTGCCTATTTAAATAAAGCGGGTTTAAGTATTAAAGAGTTAACCATTACGCCTAATCAACTAGTTGAACTCATTAACGAGATTGAGTTAGGTCATATCTCTAATAAACAGGGCCGTGAAGTGTTCGCCTGTATGTTAAAAGAGCATCTTGATGTGAAGAACGCCAAAGAAAAACTTGGTATTGTTAACCAAGATAGTAGTGATATAACGATTCGTCAGTTAGTCATTGAAGTATTAGATAATAACGCTCAATCAATTAGCGATTATCATCATGGTAAAGACCGCGCGCTTGGCTTTTTAATTGGTCAAGTAATGAAAAAGAGTGGCGGAAAAGTTAATCCTGCATTAACGAGTAAAATTATGATTGAAGAATTAAATCGGAGGAAGAAATAATGAAGATTTGTGTGACAGGTGGGATGGGTTATATTGGTTCCCATACTTGCGTCGAATTAATTAAAACGGGGCACACCCCAGTGATTATTGATAACCTGGTTAATTCCAATAAAGAAGTGCTTAACCGCATTCAAAAAATTACCGGTGTTAAACCAGCCTTCTATGAGTTTGATGTCCGGGATGAAGCGAAGCTTGATGCTTGTTTTGCGTCAGAAAAATTTGACGCCGTAATCCACTTTGCGGGTTTAAAAGCGGTGGGTGAGTCAGTCGAAAAACCAAAGCTCTATTTTGATAATAACGTGGGTTCGAGTAAGACCTTAATTAAGGTGATGAAAAAGTACCAAGTAAAAAACATTATCTTTTCTAGTAGCGCCACTGTCTATGGAACACCAAAACACGTCCCTTTACTAGAAACTGATCCAATTGGTCAAGCCACTAATCCATACGGCCAAACAAAAATTGAAATTGAAAAGCTTTTGATGGCGGAAGCTAAGCAAGATCCTAGTATGAATATTGTTTTACTTCGTTACTTTAATCCAGTGGGTGCGCACCAAAGTGGACTCATGGGTGAAGATCCATGGGGAACACCCAATAATTTAATGCCTTATATCACCCAAACCGCGGTTGGGCGACGGAAAGAACTCACCATCTTTGGTAAGGATTATCCAACAAAAGACGGCACTGGTGTGCGTGATTATATTCACGTGGTTGATTTAGCGTTGGGGCATGTCGCTGCCTTAAAAGCGATTAAAGAAAAATGGGGTTTAAAAATTTATAATCTTGGGACTGGAAAAGGCACTAGCGTTTTAGAATTAGTGACGACCTTTGCCCGGGTGAATAATGTCAAAGTTAATTACCAATTTGGCCCCCGTCGTGCGGGTGATGTCGCAGAAAATTACGCGGATGTTAAATTAGCGAAAAAAGAACTTGGTTGGTCCGCGCTTTATACCATCGAAGATATGTGTAAGGATGCCTATCATTGGCAAAAATTAAATCCCAATGGATACGCCCAATAATTTTAAAAGAAAATTGATATATCAATTTATTAAACGCTTGTTTGATATTTTTGTGGCACTTATTTCGTTATTAATTTTATCGCCACTTCTTATCATTCTTTCCCTAGTGATTGTATTAACTTCACCGGGCGGTCCATTTTATCTAGACACCCGGTTAGGTAAGAACCATAAACCATTTAAAGTGATTAAATTTCGTTCGATGAAAAAAGATGACCGACCAATTGAAGAAATTTTATCGCCCGAAGATTATAAGGAATACCTTAAAGAATATAAATTAGATAACGATCCACGGATTACGAAAGTGGGGAAAGTGTTACGGAAAACATCGTTAGATGAATTACCTCAACTATTTAATATTCTCTTTGGTCAAATGTCATTAATTGGTCCACGGCCGATTAAAGAAAAAGAGTATCAACTCCTTTGGCAGGGTCACGAAGATTTGTTTTATGTTAAACCCGGTTTAACTGGTTATTGGGGCGCCCATGGTCGGAGTAATGTTCGTTATGAAGACCGTGTGAAGATGGAAATCTATTATGTCTATCACCGTTCCCTCGCTCTTGATATCAAAATTTTCTTTAAAACGATTGTGGTTGTTTTATCGGGTAAAGACGCAAAATAAGTTTTATATACTATCTTGTTTAATTCTTGTAGAATTATAACCGTAGTATGCATATCATCATCGATGCGCGTAGTTTAAATCAGGGCAGTATTGGTAGCCTTCTTTTAGGCTTACTTGAAAACCTTGATTATCAACATCATGAATACGCGGTGATTGGTGATCGAAATCTACTCGAACCATTAAACCTACCATGTAAGATTATCCACGCTAAAGCGCGGCCTCACTCCTTCTTTGGTTATCTAAACCATAACCTCGCGAAAGTGATTAATGACTATGATTGTTATTTAACCACTAACTACATGATTCCACGGGGCATAAAAATCAATAGTTATTTTATTATCCATGACATGCTCTTTACCGATTATACCAGACGGAATCATCGTTTTTATACGGATTGGATTAAACGCCGAATTGTGAAACGGAGTTACCGAATTGCGAGTAAAATCTTTACCGTTTCGGAATTCACTAAGAAACGAATTGAAAACTATTTTGGAACAAAAAAAGAGATTACGGTTATTCATCCGGGTGTTACTAAATCCTTCCAACAATATATCGGTGAACCTGTTAAGCGTGATAATTATTTACTTTATGTTGGTCGTGATCTTCCACACCGGAACTTACGTCGCCTAATTACGGCCTTAGAAGAAAGTAAATGGCCGCATGATTTACACGTGGTGGTCCAAAAGAAGGTATTAACCTTCCGCGAAGCCCGGCGCTTTAAAAAACTAGAAAAAAATCCTCATATCCTTGTTCAATACGACTTATCCGATGAAGCGTATGTGAATGAGTTAAAGCACGCTTACGCATTAGTGAACCCAGCTTTCTACGAGGGCTTTGCTAGCGCGGTCCTTGATGCGCGGTTTACGAACACTCCGTTAATTCTTTCTAACATCGCTGCTAACCGCGAACTCGCTGATGAAGATGAAGCCATCTTCTTTAGTCCTTATCGCTTAAAAGAGATGGCTAAGGCCGTTACTTCGCCAGTGATTGCTGCGCCAATTACTCCCGCGATGGTAAAAAAATACGATAACCAAAAAATCGCTGAAACTATTAGCCAATCATTTGATAA
This sequence comes from Bacilli bacterium, assembly GCA_024408565.1. Taxonomy (GTDB): domain Bacteria; phylum Bacillota_I; class Bacilli_A; order RFN20; family CAG-826; genus UB1719. The sequence goes on along the minus strand of JAKSUW010000001.1, from coordinate 55,966 downwards.
GAAACAACATAAAAACCATGATTATCTAAACTTCGTCTTTAACGTTATTTACCAAATCTTAGTGGTAATCACGCCACTAATTACCGCTCCCTATGTAGCGCGGATTCTTGGCCCTAGTAATATTGGTCAATTCTCGTTTGCCAATACAATCGTTTGTTATTTTGTCATCGCCGCTTCCTTAGGCTTTACCCAATACGCTCAACGAGCGATTGCGGAAAAGAAAGCGAACCGGGAAGATCAAAGTAAAGTCTTTTGGCAGATTGTTATTGTGCGGCTTGTTCCGGTCGCGTTAAGTTTAGGCATTCTTTTTATTCTTTATGCTTGTAATGTCTTTGGTGAATATTCTTCGCTTGTTTTAATCTTCTCAATCCTCGTTGCTGGATCCGCTTTTGATATTAATTTCTATTTCCATGGGAAAGAAAACTTCTTCTTAGTGATGATTATTAACCTCATCATTCGTGTAGGTTTCTTAATCTCAATCTTTGCCTTTGTTCGTACCCCTTATGATCTTGATTTATACATTCTTTTATATTCGTTAATGGTGTTCGGGAGCTATTTATCCACTTGGATTGGGCTACCTTTTAACCTTGCCCGGGTAAAACTCAAGAATCTTGATTTTAAGAAACACATGAAATCAACTTTAGCCCTCTTTATTCCCGTAGCGGCCGTTTCTATCTACGCGATTTTAGATAAAACATTAATTGGTATATTAGTGCATGGTCAAACCATTCAAAAGATTGGTTATATTTCGGTTATTGTGAATATTAGTGACCTCGAGAATGGTTACTATTTCCAGGCCGATCGAATTATTAAGGCTATTCTTTCCATTATCTTAGCCTTTGGCACGGTAATGAGCACCAAGAACGCGATTGAATATTCTTCCAAACGTCCAGATTTAATCCGTCAAAACGTTTATCGTTCCTTCCGGTTTGTTTTCGCGATTGGTGTTCCGATGGCCTTAGGCGCAATGGCGGTCGCTAACTCCTTTGTCCCCCTCTTCTTTGGGGAAGGCTATGATAAGGTGGCGTTACTTTTAATGATTTACGCTCCCGTTATTGTGATTGCGGGTTGTAGTAATATCTTAGGTGCTCAATATATGTTACCGATTAAGCGTGATAAACAATACGCGATTTCCGTTGGTATTGGTTTTATCACTAACTTAGTGTTTAACTGTATCTTAATCCCCTTCTTTGGTTCCGTTGGGGCGATTATTGGTACCCTTATTTCTGAGTTTGCCATTCTCTTTGTGGAATATATCTATCTCCATGAATATCTATCCCTTAAAGAGATTGGTAAGTTAGTGTGGCGGTATCTTGTCGCTGGTGGCGTGATGCTTTTAGCGTGTATGCTTCTTTACTATTTACTATTAGACGAAGCGCGATATGTGAATAATCTCGCGAATCTATTAATCTTAATGGGGATGGGCGCCGCGATTTATTATGTTGTCTTATTAGCGTTACGGGATGAATATTTCTTTAACTATACGAAACTTATTCTTATTAAGATTGGTCACGCATTTAAATATATGTCTCATTCCGTCTTAAGTCAGAGTGATACCGCGGCGGCCTTACTTAAAGTACCTAGTAAGTCACGGAATGTTAAAGACACCCATGCGGAAGTAATGAATCAAGGAAATGAAGATGGAAAAGAAAAAGAGTAATACACATCTAATTGCTAGTAACCGGAAAGCGCACTTTAACTATTTTTTAAGTGAGTTTATTGAATGTGGACTAGAACTAAAAGGGACGGAGATTAAATCACTCCGAGTCCACGGAGTAACGCTTAACGACGCTTATGTTGTTTTTAAAAAAGGCGAAGCCTATGTTATTAACATGCATATCGCGCCTTACGAGAAAGGCAATATCTTTAATCATGAACCACTTCGTACGCGTCGTTTATTAATGCATAAGAAAGAAATCATGCGTTATCAAGTCGCCGTCGAGACCACGAATCAAGTCTTAATCCCGACCAAGATGTATTTTAAGAAAGGGCGCGCAAAATTAGAGATTGCCTTAGGTAAACCCAAGAAACTATATGATAAGCGGGAAGTGATTAAGAAGAAAGATCAACAACGCGAAATTCGGAAAGTGTTAAAGAACAAAGGGAAGGCGGTTTATTAAGATGAATGTTTATAAGATGAGCGTTCTTCAACGCATGGTATTAACTGCCCTAATGCTTGCGCTTTATACGGTGGCAACTCGTTTTGTAATGGTACCAGTCACACCATATGTTCGTTTAAGCGCAGGGATTGCTATTTTAATTTTTTCATCCATTATGTTAGGCCCGATTGCGGGTGCAGTAGTTGGTGTTGCCGGTGATTTACTTGGGGCGGTGATTATGCCTTATATGGGTAATGTGGTAATTAATCCGTTTATGACAATTTCTTATGGTTTAATGGGGGCAACACCAGCGTTAATCATGATCTTGTTTAGAAAGTTTAAAAAGAAAGATTTTATCTATTCCATTTTCTTTTTTACCTTACTCAGTGTAATTGTTATTTCCCTAACTATTTATATGAGTATCGCTCCTAGTATTACTTTATTTGACCATGAATTTACGATTAATTTAGTAGCACGTATCCTTGTCCCGATTATCGCGTTAATCATCATGAGTCTATTTGGTGTATTTACCTATTTCCTTAATAAACGCTTTAAGAAAAGACGAGAAGAATTACCTAATCTTCCTTCGCCATATCAAGTTTCCTTTATTGTCGTAGTGGTGGAGGTAGTATTTACTTTATTTATTAACGTCTTTGCCAAGATGTGGCTCATGGAAGTGAAGAATTTTGAAATTATCTTCTTTCCCTCTCTCTTCTTAGCGTTTATTTATATCCCTGCGAACACAGTGATTGTTACTTATTTATGTTTCTTAGCGAGTAAAACGATTAAAATAAGAGAGTAACTATGAAGAAGAAAGTTCCTGATTTAGAACCAGAAATGACACCCGAAGAGGCGAAAAGACATAAACGCACAGTGAATGGCTTATTTATCTTTTGTGTAATTATTTTTCTTGCGATTGTGATTATTTCAATCTTGCTTGTTAACGGCGTCTTTGACTAACGATCTTCACGGAAATAGTTTTGGCCTAAGCCCGCTGGTGGTTGCATCTTTTTGCTACTAATCGCACTTGAAATAATAAGAACAACAATAGTTGCGATATATGGGAGGATACCAATGAATTGGCCTAAAGGTCCAGCCCCTAATCCGAGAGCAGCTGGTAATCTATCTAATAGACCGATTGCAAAACTAACAGGAATGGTAATCCAACTTCTCCATGCAGACAAGATAACGATCGATAAGCAGAGCCAGCCGAACGCATCAACATCATTAGTTGCAGCAAAACTTCCAGATTTAAGGTCTAACACATAAGTTAAGCCACCAATTCCGACTACCATCGAACCGATAATGGTGGCAATATAGCGATAGGCAGTAACATTGATGCCGGCGGCGTCGGCTGAAGCAGGATTTTCGCCAACCGCTCTTAAATTAAGCCCAACTTTCGTTTTCACAAATAAAATAGAAATTAAAATAGCTAGGAGAATTGAGAAGTAAGTGAAAAAACTTCCAGAAAGGAACATCTCACCGAAGGCACCTGCTTGAGCATAGTTTGGAAATAAATGTTGAATCATATCACCAGCAACCGGAATGTTGGAATCAGCCATTTCGGCGAATATAGCGATAAAGTAACGCGAAAAACCAACACCGAAGGTAGTTAAAGATAATCCGACAACATTTTGATTGCATTTTAAAGTGACAGTAAGGAAACAATATAACAATCCTGCTAGACCAGCAAAAATCATCGCAAAAATCATTGGAACAATGATTGCTAGCACTACGTTAATTTGGTCAGCAGGAATATTATTAGCGTATAGAGATTCTCCAACAATTGCTCCAAGCGCACCGATGAACATGATACCAGGGACGCCCATATTAAGATGTCCACCCTTTTCAATGATGGTATCACCGGTTGCACCAAAAATATAAACAGCCATAGCGCGGAGTGCTAAAGGAATTAAAGTTACCATATTTATTTAGCCTCCTTTGGTTTATTGTTTGATATCAATTTATTTTTTGATTTAAATCTGACTTGGTAATTAACAAAGAATTCAGAAACGATGACAATTAAAATAAACAAACCGATAATGACACCGGAAAAATATTTCTTCGAAGAAATTTTAATTAATCCAGCAGTATATGTGGCTCCCTGTTCCAAGATTCCGACTAAAGAAGCGAAAATCGTAATTTCAGCGGGATTGAAATGGCCAAGCCATGCAATTAGGACGGCAGTAAAACCTCGACCGCCCACAAGCGTTTTAGATAAAGTTGCTTCTTTGCCACAAACAATTAAGAACCCACACAATCCAGCGAGACCGCCGCTAATTAACATAGTTCTAAACATAATCCAATGCGGTTTGATACCGACATAACGCGCTGTGTTAATAGAATCGCCCATCACGGATAATTCAAACCCTTCTTTCGTTTTTCTTAAATAGAAATACATCATAACTGTGAAGAGAATTGTTACAATAATAAAAGGAATATATTTAATGGTGCCGATGTTTATTAATAGGCGTGATGGATCAGTAATAAGTGGAAATGTTTGGCTGCCACCAGGAGACACTATAGCGATTGTAACAGCAGCAAGGATTGTAGCCACATAATTCATCATCAGCGTGAATAAAGTTTCATTAGTGTTAAATCTAATTTTAAAAATAGTAGGAATAATTGCCCAAATCATTCCGCCAGTTACAGAAGCAAGTAGTGCAATGATAATGACTAACGGTCCAGGAATTGCCGATGGCATAAGCAACAAAATAACAGCAGTTAAAATACAGCCAATCATTGCTTGTCCTTCTACACCAATATTCCAAAATTTCATTTTAAATGCCGGGGTTACAGCAATGGACAATAACAAGAAAATGCTGATACAGCATAATAATTCAAAAATATAATTAGTGGTACCAAAGCAACCAACTACGAGACCTTTATAGAAATCTAAAAAAGATCCAGGTTTAAATAATGTACAAACAATACCGCTAACTAGAAGAGCAGCAACAATTGAGATGCCACGAATAATCCAGGCCTTTGTGTTTGTAATATTAGCGCGTTTGGCAATGCGAAATGGGAAATTAATTTTTGCTGGCTTCATTGCCCTTCCCTCCATTCGTCATTAACAAACCAATTTTGTCCTTGGTGACTTTATTAGCATCAAAAATACCAGCGACTTTGCCTTGGCAAAGCACCATAATCCGGTCGCATAAATCTAATAAAACATCGAGATCTTCACCAACATAAATTACCGCTACATCATTTTGTTTTTGTTTTTGTAATAAATTATAAATAGCGTAAGAAGAGTTAATATCTAACCCACGAACTGGATAAGCGGTCATAAACACTTTTGGCGCGAATGCAATCTCTCTCCCAACCAAAACTTTTTGAATATTTCCGCCGGATAAAAAGCGAATTCTAGTATTTTTACTAGGAGTAACAACACTCAAATCTTTAATAACTTTATCTGCTAATTGACCAGGTTTCTCTCTTCTAACAAATAAGCCTTTGCCGTGTTTATAGGTTCTAAGCATCATATTATCAGTAATGTCCATTTCACCAACAAGACCCATACCAAGTCGGTCTTCTGGAACAAACGCTAGATGGATGCCTGATTCACGAATTTGTAAAGGATCTTTTGTACCTAAGTCAACAATTTCGTTATCGTTAAAAACAATTTTCTTCTCTTTAACTAATTCTCTAATCTTTTGATTGGATACTTTAGTTAAATCAACTCTTTTGCCGTCACTATAATGGAAGGCGCCATCATGAGCGAGCTTTCTAACTTCTTTCATTGTTTTATGAAGGATAGTAAGTGGTTTATTCTTTTTGGGGTTAATTAAAGTTATGCTGCCGCTACTAATTGGGTATAAGCCAGATATAGCTTCTAATAATTCTTTTTGTCCATTGCCAGAAATGCCAGCAACACCAAGTATTTCGCCTGAATGTGCCACGAAACTTACATTATCAACAACAACATGATTTTCGTTGTTAACCACCTTTAAATTTTTAACAATTAAACGATCTTGTGGATTCACTGGCTTGTCACGTTTAATTGCCAAATTAACTTTATGCCCAACCATCATTTCGGTTAATTGCGAGATAGTCGCTTTTTTGGTTTCAATTTCACCAACATATTCCCCTTGTCGTAAAATAACGACTTTGTCCGAAATTTCTTTAACTTCATTTAACTTGTGGGTAATGATAATGATTGTATGCCCGTGTTCTTTCATACTACGCAGTGCATCAAATAAATGTCTAGTTTCTTGAGGGGTAAGAACAGCAGTTGGTTCATCAAGAATTAAAATATCTGCGCCACGATTAATAGCTTTAACAATTTCCAATGTTTGTTTCTCAGAAACGGACATATCATAAACATGCTTTCGTGGGTCAATCACAAATCCATAACGCTTACAAAGTGTATTCATCCGTTTTTCAGTTGTTTTTAAATTGTAAAATTTCACTTTTCTTTCACTTTTTTTAAGCGATTTAATGGTGTCATAGTCTTCTCTTGCCGCTTTAAGTTTACGACTGAGTAATTCTCTATCGATCAACTTTTCATTAGCAACCATTTGCTCTAATTTCTTGATTTTCTTTTTAATTTGTCGCAATGTTCCTAATTCTTTTTCTTCGTTTTTGAGTAACCGATATTCTGGAGTGTCAGATCTTTTAACGCCTTGCGCTAAATTTTCGACAGCCGTAAAAGCATCAACCAATTTAAAGTGTTGATGAATCATTCCAACTTGATATTTGTAAGCATCAAGCGGCGATTTGATATCGGCTTCTTTTCCGTTGATGTAAACCTTTCCAGTATCTTGGCGATAAATGCCAGCAACGACATTCATTAAAGTGGTTTTGCCACTTCCATTTTCTCCTAAAATTGCGTAAATTTTTCCTTTTTCGACACTGAAAGAAACATTTTTATTGGCAATTGTCTTGCCAAATGTTTTTGTTACATTTGTAAACCTAATGGCTTCTTTCATAGATTGAATATGTAAAAAACCCGGTTATCTCCGGGCTTTTTAATCTATTTAGTGGTAGATTTAATTGTAATTCCGTCGATGAGTAAATCAAAATACGGAGCACTACGATAGTATGATTCTGCAACATGCGTACCGGTGCCTCCGTTAGAAAGTACAGCTTCTTCTTTATCTGGAATGAAATCACCAGTAATGTCGGGTTTAAAATGAGTGAGGTAGCCTTCATTGTTAGTTAAAAAGTCTTTACCCTCATTTGGTCCGCCTTCTTCTGTACTAGGGTGGTCTTTCACCGTAAAGTTTTTGGTATCAAACACAAATTCTATGCCACTTTTTAAATTGCTTGCTTTGGTTAGCATTTCTGTTAAGATTTCGCTTACAAAACTATCATTTACATCATAATTAACTGATCCACTCGCAGGAGCAGTGCCTAAACCGCCTGTCCAGTTTCGGTCTATTTCACCAGCGATTGTGCGACCTTGATATGTGCTATCTATAACTTGTTCAAAGTACGGTTCCCAATTAATTCTAGAAGATGCTACGTACGAATCTTTGAACTCTTCAGGGTCTTCAAATATATTATATGAAACGTTGGGTGTATTGTTATTGTCTTTGCAAGCTCTCGGCGCGCCCTTGGAATCTGCGTGTTGTGAGATGAGAATACATTTATCATCTTTTATAAGAGAATTGGCAGTCGTATACTCTTTGTCTTCGTCATACCATGATCCTGTATAACTAACCACCATTTTGCAATTATCCCTATGTGCATCTGCAAGCCCGGCTTTAACTCCTAAATACCAAGCGGTGTACCCAGAAATGACTTCGGCGTATGGGTGTGCTCCAACATAGCCTATTTTGAAGGGTGTAGTTACTTTTTCTGAGCATTTTTTTTCTAGATATTTACCTGCTGCAAAACCTGCTAAATAGCGCCCATCATAGATTGATGCGAATGCATTGTGATAATTTTGAACACCTGAAGCATAAGCGTCATCGCCAGTCGCACTAGAAAAAATAACTTCAGGATTTTCAATTGCCATTTGTTTCATAAAAGCATGGTGACCGTAGCTATCAGAGAAAATAACATTGCAGCCTTTATCAATTAAACGTTGAGCAGCTTGACTGCATTCTTGAGATTCTGGAATGTCGGTTTCAATTTCATAACCATTTTTATCCATTTGCCCTTTTTCCGTAGCTTTTCCACAAGCTGATTCAAAGGCTTTGATAAAGTTGTCATCATAAGTTGAAGCAGAGCTTTCTAGACAAATTAAACCAACTTTTAGTTTGGTTCCAGGAACGTAACGTGTATGATTACTACCTCCGCAGCTAGTTGCCATAATAGCGGCTAACGCTAATGGAGCAATAAATTTAAATTGTTTCTTCATTTTATAATCCCCCAAAAAAAGAAAATTGATAAATTCCGTTTGGTTTCTATCAACGTATTTATTATTACATAATAAGCAAGCGTTAAACTTGTGAAAGTGCTTACATCAATTAACTTTTGTTTATGTAATTGGTAATTGGCGTAGAATCAAAACGCAATAAATGGGATAATAAATAAGGATATGAACAAGTATAAAAATCAATATCGGTTGAACGAAAAGATTGAAAACCTTATTTCGCCCAACGAAAAAATTATTTGGCAAGGTCGGCCCAAAAAGAATGCATTTATTTTAAATCGAATTATCACGATGATGCCGTTTGCCTTGCTTTGGCTTGCGCTTGATGGACTTTTCATTTTCGCTTTCTTTCGTTTTATCATTGATCAAATCCCACCTGTATTTATCGCCTTTATTGTGATCTTCTTTTTATTTCATTTGGCACCGGTATGGATTTGGGTTAGTCGGATTGTGATGGCTGCTCGTGAATATAAATTCACCGAATACGCGGTCACTGATCGCAGAATTCTTGTTAAAAGTGGTGTAATTGCAGCGGGCTATACCTCTTTCTATTATCAAGAAATTAACGCGATTACGATTCACATTGGGTTAATCGACCGTCTTACCAAGGTTGGGGATATTGTTATTTCGCGAAACGGTACCCAAACTCCAACGGGCGGCATTATTGATATCGAAAACCCCTACGAAGTTTATAAAATAATCGAAAAGGTGACGCGTGAAGTCGCCAGCGATATCGCCTACCCTAATTCTTATCGTCCAAACGGCGATGAACCAAAGTAAATTAAAACTAGTTTTACTTTGATAAATGCTTGACACCATCTTATAAACTACCTATTATATATAGCACGGCTTAAAATTACTAAACCTTAATTTAGTCCCGGTAAGAATAAATTACGTTAGTAAAGGAGAGTTATTTATGCAACGTCAAACAAGTCTAGCGAAAAGCCAAGACATTAAACGCGCCTGGTATGTCGTTGACGCTAAAGATCAACCATTAGGACGCCTAGCGAGTCAAGTCGCTATTTTACTCATGGGCAAGCATAAACCAACCTATACCCCAAATACCGATTGTGGTGACAATGTGATTGTTATTAACGCGAAGCACGTCGCTTTAAGCGGAGATAAGATTCATAATAAGAAGTACTATAATGTGTCTGGGTTTGCAGGTGGTTTAAGAACGAGAACCGCTGGGGAAATGTTAGAACACTATCCCGAAGAAATGATGCAAAGAGCGGTCTGGGGTATGATCCCAAAAGGCCCATTAGGTCGTCAAATGATTAAGAAATTATTTGTCTATCCAGAAGATAAACATGATCATGAAGCGCAAAAACCAGTTAAGTATGAATTAAAATACGGAGGTAAACGATAATGGCGAAAGAACAATTTCGCGGTACTGGTCGACGGAAAAGTAGCGTCGCCCGGGTCGTGATTACAAAAGGTAAAGGCAAAATTACTGTCAATGGCAAAGATGTCAAAGACTATATGCCTTACGAGACTTTAGTCATCGATTTAAAACAACCATTAACTTTAACCGGTAATACCGAAAAGTATGATGTTAATGTTAATGTCTATGGTGGTGGCTTTACGGGTCAAGCGGGTGCGATCCGTTTAGGGATTGCGCGGGCCTTACTTGATAGTGGAGCGGACCGTGCGACTTTAAAGGATGCGGGGATGTTAACTCGTAACGCTCGTGCCAAGGAAAGAAAGAAGTACGGCTTAAAAGGTGCTCGACGCGCGCCACAATTCAGCAAGCGTTAATCAATCTATCAGCTTAAAAGACCTCCCATCAATGTTGGAGGTCTTTTTATTTGTAATTGGTGGGTAACTTTTTAAGACCGTTATAGTCTAGACGCGCTTCAATACCGTCAATCCGCGTGTTAACTTGTTTAAACCCAGCGTCCATTTTCGCGTCCATCTTCTTAAAACCGTCGTTCATCATATTAACGACTTGTTCTAATGTAACTTTGTGCGTTTTCTTTTTCATTACTATCTTACCGGGTGTTCCTTTAATTTTATGATACACCTTAAGAAATATATCTAGTGGACATTTTTTTAAAACCTCCATCACCTCTAATGCATTCATGAATTCACTTTGATATTTATCCATAAAATTCCTCCTACTTATATATATGTAGGAAGAGCGTTAAAAGACGCGAATTTATTAATATATTTATATAATAAATATAAAGTTTAATACTTTAATCATTAAAAAAGCCGCCACACGGGCGGCCTCTTTATTGCTTTTAGTGTTATTCAGAAATCGCACTAACAGGGCAATTGGCTTTGACTTCGTCAGCCTTGTCGACTTCTTTAATGCATTCGGCTTTGCCATCGTTATCGAAGGTGAAAGCATCTGGGAATGCGCCGACACACGCACCACAACCGATGCATACGTCTTTATTTACTTTTAATTTAACTGCCATAGTTACTACCTCCAACAGTAGTAAGATTATACCTTATTTATTATATAAATGGCAAATTGAACTTTTCGTTAAAATAGTGCCTAAAAAAGGTTTTTCTTTATTACCATCTTGTTTTTATTAAATACTAATATATAATGATAATTGAATTGAGAGTCCATGGAATGCAATTGGAGCACCGTTCGGCTCTCTTTTTCTTTTATCTTTTGTAAAGTAACTTATTGTTTAGCAAAGATATCTTATCTTTTGGATAAATAGTAATGATTTTGTTAATGTTAGCATCTATTTTATTGATTAATGCAACATCCTTTTCGATTATTACAATAATATTTATTTTGTTCTTAAACAAAACATCGGTTACGATAATGTATCTTTTGCTTCTTTTTAAGGATTCATATATTTCTTTAGGATGATCTATAGCATTAAGGGTTTTAAATGCTTCTTCAATAGACAGTGCATGGAAATTATGTGAATTATTTCTTCCTCCACTTTTCATAGTTGCCCATAATGTACTCGGTCTGACATATATTGCGTTTTTAGTGAAAATGTAGTCTTTCACAAGAAGGTTTAAATGTTTGAGGTGGATGTTGTCTATTCGAATTTCACTATAGACATATTCCCTTCTTTTTAATTTTGATAATTCCTTTAAGGCATCTTTCTCTTTTTTAATGTTTATTAATTTCATAATTATGGAAATAAAAAAGGGGCAAAAGTCCCCCCCTCTACACTAATGATAACACACCAATCTAGTCTTATGGGGACACTTTATCATTTTGCCCTTTATGTATACATATGTAGTGATAAATTAAACACAATGTTTAATAAATATAATAGAATATTGCTGTTATGGAAAAGAAATTAGTAAGAATAGCGATTGATGGACCAGCGGCCGCTGGTAAATCAACCATTGCGAAAATTATCGCAAAGAAACTTAATTATACCTATATGGATACCGGTGCGATGTATCGAGTTGTCACTTGGTATTGTTTAAAACACGGCATTAATTGCCAAGACGAGAAAGCGTGTGTGGCAGTAATTAATGATATTAAGATTGATTTAAGACCTGATAACACGGTTTATTGTGGAGATATAGATGTTACTCGCGAGATTCGCACGCCGATTGTGAATGCGAATGTTTCCTATATCGCGGCGATGAAAGGTATTCGTTTAGTCTTATCCGGTATGCAAAAGGAATTTGCGAAAACCCATAACGTGGTCATGGATGGACGCGATATTGGTACCTACGTTATTCCTGACGCGGAAGTGAAGATCTTCATGATTGCGAGTGTTGAATGTCGCGCACAACGACGTTACAAGGAAAACATGGAAAAGAAGATTCCTTGTACAATCGAAGAAATTCGTGAAGACGTTAAGAAAAGAGACTATATCGATTCGCACCGCGACTTTGCACCTTTAAAGAAAGCCGATGACGCGATTGAACTTGATACTTCGCCTTTAACGATTCCGGAAGTCGTTACGGCAATGATGAAGATTATTAATGATAAATTAGGAGCCTAGTATGGCTTTAGGCACGGTGGCAATTATTGGTTCACCTAACGTTGGTAAGTCCACGCTTTTTAATCGTATCGTTGGGGAACGAAGAGCGATTGTTGATAATACGCCTGGGATTACCCGTGACCGCTTATACGCGAAGGCCACTTGGCTTACTAAAGACTTTTATTTAATTGATACCGGTGGGATTGAACTTCATAAACGGCCCTTTCAAGAAGAAATACGCGCCCAAGCAGAGATTGCTATTACGGAAGCGGATTTAATTGTGTTTGTCACCGACGCAAAGATTGGTTTAACCGATGATGATAAGTTAGTTGCCCGGATGCTTTATAAATGTCATAAGCCAATTATCTTAGCGGTTAATAAAGTCGATAGTGTAGAAAAACTTGATGAAGCGAGTGAATTTTATGCGTTAGGTTTAGGCGATCCACTACCGATTTCAAGTGAACACGGCATTGGGGTAGGTGACCTACTTGATAAGATTGTTAAGACTTTGCCAAAGAAACGTTACGTTGATTATCCAAACGCGATTAGCTTTGCCTTAATTGGCCGACCGAATGTTGGTAAATCAACCTTATTAAACGCACTTTTAAATGAGAAACGGGCAATTGTTTCTAGTATTGCGGGTACGACGCGCGATGCGACGGATACCCCTTTTACGCATGATGGACAAAATTATGTGGCGATTGATACCGCGGGTTTAAAGAAGCGGGGTAAGATCTTTGAAAGCATTGATAAATATTCCGCTTTAAGAACCTTAAAAGCGATTGACCGCGCGGAAATTGCTTTATTTTTAGTGGACGCTAGTGAAGGTCTCACTGAACAAGATAAACATGTTGTTGGTTATGCCCATGATGCCAATAAGGCGATTATCTTCTTAGTTAATAAATGGGATAACAAGAGAAAAGAATTTAATATCGCTTCTTTTACTAAAGATATTCGCCGCGAATTTAAATTCTTAGATTATGTGCATATTCTTTTTATTAGTGCGCTTAAAAAACAACATCTTGATCAAGTCTACCAAGAATTACTAGCGACGCATGAAGCGTACCATACGCGGATTAAGACTAGTACTTTAAACGACGTGGTGTTAGAAGCGATTCAAATGAATGAAGCACCGGATTTTAACGGTGGACGATTAAAAATTTATTACGCGGAAGAAATTAATAGTGCACCGCCAACCTTTGTTTTCTTTACTAATAATCCAGCGTATGCGCACTTCTCGTATGTCCGCTATTTAGAGAACCGTTTACGGGACGCTTTTAGCTTCTATAACGTACCGTTAAAAATCCTTTTTCGGAAGAAAAAATAGTATTCATCGCATCATATCTAGCGATTAAGGATTTTTCCATCATTTTTCTTTTTGTGCGAAAAAACTTGCAAAATGCCGATGATATGTGCTAATTTAGTAGTGCTGAATAAGCAAAGGAGAAATTTAATGAACAAAGCAGAATTAGTTGAAGCTGTTGCCGCAAAAGCTAAACTTAGCAAAGCGGACGCAGAAGCTGCACTCAATGCCGTCATTTGTGCGACAGAAGGTGCTCTTAAGAAGGGCGACGAAGTCAGATTAACTGGCTTTGGCACTTTTGCTCGTAAGAGTAGAAAGGCCCGGACTGGTATTAACCCAGCCACTCGTAAGCCAATTAAGATTCCTGCCAGCAAGACTGTTGCTTTCAAAGTTTCTAAAGCTTTAAAAGCTAAACTTTAATTCTAGGAATTAATAGTTTACTAAAAAGGACCGCTTCGGCGGTTCTTTTTTTGGTATATACTACTGTTATGCTACCAAAAGAATTTATTAAACTCGCCAAACTATTTAAGCGTAATGGCTATCAATTATATTTAGTTGGTGGAAGTGCGCGTGATTATTTACTTAAACGTCCTTTCTTTGATTTAGACTTAGCAAGTGACGCCACGCCTAGTGAGATAAAAGAATTCTTACCCGATGCCGATTTTACCTTCGCACGTTTTGGTAATGTTCATTTAAAACATATCGATATTACGACTTTCCGCGAAGAGGAAGATTATAGTGATTATCGCCATCCACGAAAAGTAGTGTTTACACGTCAAATCGAAAAAGATTATTCGCGGCGTGACTTTACTATTAACGCTTTATATATTGATATTAATGAAAAAGTTTATGACTTTTGTCACGGATTAGATGATTTAAAAGCGAAGATTATTCGTTTTATTGGTGATCCAACTACCCGGATTAAAGAAGATCCACTCCGGATCTTACGCGCAGAACGCTTCGCCAAAACTTTAGGCTTTCAAATTGAAGAAAACGCGTATTTAGCGATGAAAAAACTTTATAAATTAATCGATAAAATTAACACGAACAAAATTAAGCAAGAACTCGCGAAAGAGAAAAGTTCTCATATTTAATAAATATGTGGTAATATATTTCTCCCTATGAATAACAATACAATCTTAGCCATTAACTTCGAATACGCTTTAATGGAGTTTTATAAAAAACTTTCTTTAAGCGAAAATGATGTTGCGGTGTTATTCATGATTAAGCATTTATTAGAACAAAATAATAGTTTAATTACGGCGGATTTATTAGCGATTAAAATGAACCTGCCCGTTAGTGAGATTGACCAAATCTTAGTAAATTTAATGCATAAAAAGTATTTAGCCTACAATAAATCTTCTAAAGGCTTAGTCACTTCCCTTCATCCTCTAGAGGAGAAGTTAAGCGAAATGTATCAAATGGAAATCGCCAAAGACGCGAGTCAACGTTTTAACGAAGCTAATCTCAAAGCGATGAAGAATATCTATGAAGTCTTTGAACGGGAACTTGGTCGTACTTTATCACCGGTGGAATTATCCTTAATTGATGAATGGGTCATGAATGGTTATAGCGAAGAAGTGTGCGTTGAAGCCTTACACGAAGCGCTTAGTAAACGGAAGAACTCCTTAAAAGCGGTCGATAAGATTTTAATGAAATGGCAAGCGCGAGATGATATGGAAAACGTGGGGCACACCGCCATTAGCGGGAATTGGAAGAAGAACATTAACCAAACTTTAGATATTGTTGAAAAGAAGTGGGGGAAGAACGATGAAAAGTAAAATTAAACACCATGGGATCTTTTGTGATATGTATCTAGTTCCCTTTTATTTTGTGGATCCAAAAAGTATTAAATTCCCAAAAGATTACCAAAAGAAATTTAAACCTTTTAAAAACGCGAGTGAAGTTTTACTCGCCTATGGCGAAACCATGATTATCTTGCAGCGTTGGATGAAACTTTATAAGAGTAGTAAGAAGAAAGCAAACGCTGAAATTAAACAAATCTTAAAGATTAAAGATCAATTAATTAATAAGTGCTTTACGACACCTCACCAAAGCATCATGTTTTATTCCAGCGCAATGAATGATCAATTTAACTATCTTTATTATTTAATTTTAAAAAGTTATAAGAGTTTATCGACCACCGCTAAATAGTGGTAGCGGGGTAAAAGAGTGGGCTTAATTAAATACCCACTTTTTTTAATGTCTTTAATTGGGATGGATTTCCGTTTAGCGTGATGATAAAAGTTAATCACGTACTCCGCGGATAAATAATATACTTCGTGTAAACTTGTGAGTTCGATTAAAAAGAACGCAATTCCGCCGTGCTTTAACACCCGTTCTAGATGCTTAATTTGGTGTGGGGTAATGTTATTAAGTGGGAATGAGGTAGGATTTTTACTACTCTTAGCTTCAAAATCTAGATAACGACCTTTATACACGCCGTTATAGTCAGTCGTTGATTGTTTTTCAAAATAGGCGTGGGTGATTTTCGCTCCGTGCGAATAATCCACTTTCACCACATTAATCGGAGTGGGGCGTTTAGTAATGACCGCAATATCGCGTTCAAGATAAAACTCATTACTTTGGTTAATCGCGTCTTCAAAACTCATCCCGCGGTTAGCGGCACTCGCGATATGTTTATGGGGTTTACTCTTTTTGCTCGTTGGCGAGAAACTGCCACCGTTTGGATATTTAATCATATTGAACCACCTCTTTTATCGTTTGTATGATTTCCTGGCAAACCTTTATATCAAGTTTAAAACGACGAGCCACCGCTAATATATCATCGTCGCTTGGGTCAGGCGATCCGTTAATGGTCATTTCGTGTTCTAATTTATCTTTCGTTTTCGTGAGATCGTAGGCGGGAGATAAATAGTAATGATTCGTTTTTTCATCATAGATAAATGAAAAATTTTTACTATGATCATCTTTATTCATGTAATAAACGTTGAAGCACATTCGCCGGAACGCTTCATATAAATCATTGGTTGTACCGATGATAGAAATTACTTGGAAAAGATGAATATAATCTAGATTAGCTAAGCGGTGGCTCGTTTCTAATATGGCGGCTAACGAAATCATATGAATTGGTTTGTTACTTTGCCGATCAAATCGTTTCACACCGAAATATCCATGGCATTTTTTTGAAGGAAATAATTTAATTTCTGGGACATTAATTCCGCACTCTTTGGCTAATAAATTAGCGTGGTATTCTTCTTGCCCAATATTTTTCGAATCGATATGCGATGGGAATTTAACAATCCAGTCTTCCTGCTTAATTTTGATATGCGCTTTTGGGCGCGCGCCACCACTTGATCCGCCTAATTGATATATCTCATCTAAGGTTTTCTTTTGGTAGTCGTCATTTAAAAGTTCCTTGATTGCCTGCGCCATTTTATCAAAATCATAATTTTTATCATTAGGTAGACTAACTCCTTGGGTCGGCTCGTATTTTAATCCGCCTAAGCCGTTATTAGATATTAAGGTTAGTTTCGTCAATGGTGATAATTTATCATAATCGATTCCTTGTCTTGCTAAATAGCGAGCGACTAATAGTTCGCCCCATCCATCTGGTAAAGAATCATTAAACACGCCGAATAAACTATATGGGTCTTTGGTGTTGATATATATTTGATTACTTAATTTTAAAGATAACGGAGAAATTGAAAAACCATTTTGTATCCATTCATCATCGTACTGAAAACTAATGCGTTGGTCCTTATTTCTTACTAAATAACCAACAACGCGATCTTGATATTTAACGGTAACCTTATCGATTTCTTTTATCATGGTTGATAGTCCTTAAGATTAGTAATAATCGCGTGAGAAAAGACTTCGCGAAAATCTTCAATGCAATCTAAGGCCAAAGCGATTTTTAGTAATGAATTTAATGATATTTCGCCCGTTTTTTCGAAACGACGAATCGATCCATAGCTGACTTTGGCTTTTTCGGCTAAAGCTATTTGCGATATCTTTCTTTCTTTTCTCCGCGCAATAACATTACGTAAAATGATTAATTTCATTTTTTCTGGTGTAGTAATGCTAATAAAATCACCAATATCGATTAAGCGTGTTTGTTCTTTCATAATTGTTAATATATTATCATTTTATAGATAAAAAGCAAGTAAAACGCTAATATATTAGCAATAATTATATAAAATAACTAACAAGAACCTAACTGATAAATATGGCTGATTTGCAAAATTATCATCAAGAATGTAATATATCTACACTCCGACCTAGGTGACTACTAGTTAACTAGAGGAAAGTCCATGCTCGCACTAACTGAGATGTTAGTAGTGATTGTGCTAGCGGAAAAAATAACGCTAGGTATAGCGGTGTATAACGGCGGAGCCGCATCCCTAAAGGACAATAAGCTCCTGAAAGTGCCACAGAGACGAGCTGCTAAGGAATTAGCAGAGTGAAACGTTGGTAAACCCCACAAGCGAGAAACCTAAATAATGGTAAGGGAAATAGGAACCACGAACTGAAGTGAGGACCTATAAGCAATGCTTAGATAAATTGTCACCCACGACAAAACATGGCTTATCGGGTCGGAGACCAATTAACAATCTACCGCGAGGTAGATTTTTATTTATAAGATAATGTTTGATATAAATTGACATTAACTTTTGTGTTAATTACAAAATATTATTGTATAATATTTTTGTCTATGAATACGCCAACAAAAATTACTTTTTCGCGCATTATCCTAGTCGTTTTAATGATCTTAGGTTTAGCGACGATTGAAATCTTGTGTGCGGTGAATCGTGATTTCTTTCTTCCGATCTTTTCCATCTCACTAGGCGATACCCCAATTAATGTTGTTTATTTTGTGGTGTGCATTATCTTTATCATCGCGGCTTCAACCGATGCCTTAGATGGTTATCTAGCAAGAAAAAATAACCAAGTGACTGATTTAGGCAAGTTCTTAGATCCGATTGCCGATAAATTATTGGTCAATTCTTTATTAATCTTCTTAGCGATTTATAACGAATTTGCTTCTTGGCCGGTTGGAAAACAATATATCATCCCTGCGTATTGCGTCATCTTAATGGTGGGACGCGATATTGTGGTTGACGCTTTAAGATTTATCGCTGCCCAAAAGAAGATTGTGATTGCGGCTAACATCTTTGGTAAAGCCAAAACGGTTGCCCAAATGATTACTATCCCATTAGTGTTACTTAACGGCTGGCCGTTTAGCTATTTTGACTACACTTGGCCTCAAGCGAGTCGAATTGTCGCCATCTTTGTTTATTTAACCACGGCTCTTTCCCTTATAAGTGGTGTAATCTATGTCATCCAAAACCGTAAGGTTTTAAAACCAAGTAAATAAATATGAATAATCAACAAATGCAAAATATTGAACAAAAGGCCAAGCACGTTTTTGTCATTGCTGATCCCCATTTCTTTCATTGGGAAATCGTTAAAGCGTGTCATCGGCCTTTTAAATCACTAAAAGAAATGCACAAAGTGTTAATGCAAAGATGGAATAAAGTAGTAAAAGATAATGACATCGTTTATGTCTTAGGCGATTACGCTTTAAAACATAAAGATAAACAAAAACTATTAAATTTAACCCATATGCTGAAAGGCCAAAAGATTTTAATTATGGGTAATCACGATGCGAAAAAGCCACAATATTATCTAGACCTTGGATTTCTAGAAGCAGTAAGGAAACCTATTCTCTACAATCCTCACGTGATTTTAATGCATGAACCACCAAAACTAACGGATGTCAGTAAAGATTTTCTTTATATTTATGGACATACCCATCACAAAAAGACCCCATTAGATAAGGTGAAGAATTGTTGTTGCGTTTGTGTTGAGAAAACTAAATACGCACCCGTTGATTTAAATAAATTAATTAAAGGATTAAGTCATGGAAAACGCCACTAAGTTAGTTAGATTATTAACTAAGCATCATTTAACCATTGGTAGTGTTGAATCGTTAACCGCGGGTTTATTTGTGGCCACTTTAGCCGAAGTCCCAGGTGCTTCTAAAGTTGTTCGTGGTGGACTTGTAACATATCAAAGTAATTTTAAAACTGCTTTACTCGGTATTAAATCTACGACAATCAAAAAATATGGTGTTGTGAGCAAAGAGATTGCTACCGCAATGGCACAAGAAGGCGAGAAGTTATTAAAAACTGATTTAGTGGTCACTTGTACGGGTAACGCGGGGCCAAGTAAAGAACCCGGTGGTGCTCCCGTAGGAGGAGTTCATATCGCTATATTATGTAAACCAAAGCGTGGTTTAATAAAAAATATTTATCATGTCTATCATGGTTCGAGAAACACGATTAGAGCGAAGGTTGTGACCACGATGATTGAGGAAACTTTAAAAATTGTGCGTCAACTGAAGAAGTAATTTTCCGTATTTATAAGTAGGAGGACAAGATATGTCAAAAGAAGAAAAAAATGTTAATCTCGAAAATGCTTTAAAAAGTATTGAGAAGATTTATGGGAAAGGAAGCGTGATGCGCTTAGGTGACCGTCCACCCGTGGATGTTGATACGATTTCCACTGGTTCCTTATTACTTGATAACACTTTAGGTGTTGGTGGTTATCCAAAAGGTCGGATTATTGAAATCTACGGACCCGAAAGTAGTGGTAAAACCACTTTAGCCTTACACGCGATTGCCGAAGCCCAAAAGAAAGGCGGGAAAGCGGCGTTTGTCGACGCTGAGCATTCAATTGATCCAGTGTACGCGAAACACTTAGGGGTTGATATTGATGAATTAATCTTATCGCAACCTGATAGTGGTGAAGAGGCACTAGAAATTACTGAAATGTTAGCTCAATCAGGAGAAATTTCGATTATTGTGGTTGACTCGGTAGCCGCCTTAGTTCCCCAAGCGGAAATTGATGGCGTCATGAGTGATAACCAAGTTGGTTTACAAGCACGTTTAATGAGCAAAGCGATGCGTAAATTAGCGGGCGTTTTAAATAAAACTCACACCACAGTCATCTTTATTAACCAATTAAGAGAAAAGGTGGGGGTGATGTATGGTAACCCCGAAACCACTACGGGTGGCCGCGCACTAAAATTCTATGCGACGGTTCGTTTAGATATCCGGCGGAGCGAAGCCATTAAAGATGGTAACGACATTATCGGTAACACCGTGAAAGTAAAAGTGGTGAAGAACAAAGTTGCGCCACCATTTAAGAGTTGTTTAATCGATATTATTTATGGCCAAGGCATTTCGATCCAAAGCGAAATTTTAGATATGGCCATTGCGAAAGGCTTTATTAAAAAAGCTGGTTCTTGGTATGAACTTGATGGTGAGAAGATTGGTCAAGGGCGCGAAACCGCGAAAGACTATTTAAAAGACCATCCAGCCTTAATCGATGACCTTTTAGCGCGTATTAAAGACGAGAAAAACGACGATAAGACGAAAACAACAAAAGATTAGATAATTTGCTATAATGTAGAGAAGTAGGGAGATTTTCTATGGCAAAAAAACGAATAACAAAATTAACTGCTAAGAGTCAACAAGCGGCCCGGGTTGAAGCCCTCACTCATTTAAAAATGCCGAGTGAACACAAATTCTCGAATGGCTTAGGCATCTTAGCTGAATGGATTTTTAACTTCGCCATTCTTGCGGCCGGCTTAGTCGTTGGCGGTTTCGCTTTTCACTACGCGAAAGAAGAAGGCTTTGCTCCTTATAATATTTGGATGACTTACATAGCAGGAGCAGCTTCTATTTTAGCAGGGCTCTCACTTTGTATTTACACGATTTTTGGTCATAAACGCTCCCACGCTTTCCTATATATACCGTTTTACACAATCACCTTACTAGCGATTATTTCGATTGCCGCTGATTGTTATAATGTGGATGTTTTGGGCGAAAAGTTTGTGGTTGGTACGATTTGTGCTGTGGCGGACGCGATTGTCGCAGTAATGGTGTTTGGCGCTGCCCAACGCTTAACTAACAAGAAATTAACTGGTATCTATTTATTAGTTGCTTTAGTTGTCTCAGTGACAATTGGTATCTTAATGACAATCTATACACTTGATACTTTCGCTAGTTACACGGTTGGTCAAAAAGTTATTTATTATATGCTTATTTGGCTTAATCCATTATATGTGGTGGGTCTTATCTTAGCGTATCGTTCACGGATCCATTACCGGAACATCGTGGCGAACCAAGCTACCGCTAATAAATTAGCTAGACAAATCCTAAAAAAATAAAAAGATAAGTTAAAAATAAGCACCCCTATGGGGTGCTTTTTTAAATTATTTGAAATCACTAGTGGCGTTTTGCTATAATCACCCCAGAGTGAGGTAATTTATGGAACAAATCCCTGATATCTTCCGGCGTGGAAAAGTCGCCTATGAAGAAATGATTCAACATTTATTTAAACTTTATTGTGTTTTACCCTTAACCGCGCGAAAAGAGTTATTTAACGATAAAAGTAAGAAATTAAACGATTCGCCCGATTCAATGGGTTTTAAGAATATGCGGAAGGACTTCAATGAACTTTTACAATATTCTTTATTAGATGTTGGTACTTCAAATGAAAAAGTGTCGTATTTAGAAATGCTATATATTGCTGATATTGGTGATTTTGAATTACGGCTTGATCACTATTTAGCGGACACTCTTAAAAAGAACGATAAGCGGTTTAAATGCACTTATTTAATGTTGCCGGACCAAACGCCTGAAGATGTTCTTTATTTTAAAACTTGTATCTTTGAATATATTGAACCCATTCGTGTCCGGATGATGAAAGCCTTCCAAGTGGTGAATCGGTTAAGTAAACGGAACCGCCTTTTAGATGTTTTACCAACCTTCGCAGAGATTTATGAAGCTTTTATTAGTGTTGATAACCGAAAAGAGAAAGAAGACCCCGCTTTAACCGCGAACGAAATGAAAGAAATCTTCTTCAATCACATTGATGATTACAAAAAGAAAGTAAAAAGTTTGCTAAAGTAAACCAAGAGAGACCCATAGGGTCTCTTTTTATTTTTTATTTTTTATTAACAATTATTATATATAATAGTTATGCGATACGAGCGTTCGTATCCCAGTTAATATTTCTTAAAGTTATATATAAATCATATTTCTTTTAGTAACTATTACGATTTTTTAGGAGGAAACCTTATGACAGGTTTAGCAGGAGCCTTTCTCGCGATTGCCGTTGTCGCTATTTTAGCGTGCATTGGTTTAGTCATCTTTTTAATTATCCAAAATAAAAAAGGTACTAATGCGAACAAGAAGGCCGAAAAAATTATTGCCGCTGCCGAAGAAAGAAGTAACAAAATACTTCATACCGCGCAGGTCGAGGCCAAACAAACCGCTTACGAAATGAAACAAGAAGCGGACAAAGAGATTAAGGAAAGAAAAGCCGAAGTGGTGAGCTTAGAAAACAAACTTAATCAACGGGAGAATAACATCGAACGTCGCGATGTTAATCTAAACGAAAAGGAAAAGATCTTAGACGCCAAGCAAGCAAAGCTTGATAGTGAATTAAAAGTCACCGAAAGTAAACAAGCCGAACTTCAAAAGAAGATTGATTCTATCATTGTCGAACTTGAAAAAGTCGCCAAGATGAGCAAAGAAGAAGCCCGGAAAGAAGTCTTAGCCCAAGTGAAGGATAAGATGGATAACGAAATTACGGGTTATATGAAGAAACGCTTAGAAGAAGCGGAAGAAAAAGCCGCGGATAAAGCGCGTAACCTCATTGCTTTAGCCACTAATAAATATGCGCAAGACGAAATCACGATGCATAGTGTCACCACCGTTCAACTACCAAGTGATGAAATGAAAGGGCGGATTATTGGTCGTGAAGGTCGTAACATTCATACCCTTGAACAATTGCTCGGTGTTGATTTAATTATCGACGATACCCCTGAAGTCATTACCGTGAGTTCCTTTAACCCCTTACGGCGTGAGATTGCTCGTCGGACACTCGAATATTTAATGAAAGACGGAAGAATCCAACCTTCAAGAATTGAAGAGTACGCGAAGAAAGCGGCGGAAGAAATGAATGAACAAATCCATAAAGCGGGACAAGAAGCCGCCTTTAAATTAGGCTTACCCCACATTGCTCCCGAATTACTTGACTATGTCGGTCGGTTAAAATTTAGAAGTTCCTATGGTCAAAACGCTTATGATCACTCAATGGACGTTGCTTATTTAGCGGGTATTATGGCCGCAGAATTAGGCTTAGACCAAGTCGCTGCCAAGCGCGCTGGTTTATTACACGATATTGGCAAAGCGATTGACTACGAAGTTGATGGCACTCACGTAGAACTTGGTGCTCGCTTAGCGAAAAAATATGGTGAACCCGATGTGGTCGTGAACGCGATTGCTTCGCACCATGGTGATAGTGAAAGTAAGTTCGTGATTGCGACCTTAGTTGCCACCGCTGATACTTTAAGTGCAGCGCGTCCAGGCGCAAGAAGCGAAACCATGGAAACTTATATCCAACGGATTGAAGCGTTAGAGAAAGTTTGTACGGAAGAACCAGGTGTCGCCAAAGCCTTTGCGATGCAATCTGGACGTGAGGTTCGTGTTATGGTGGTGCCAGAAGAAATTAACGATGATGCGGCCTTTAAATTAGCCAGAAAACTCAAAGAAAAGATTGAAGCCGGTGTCACCTATCCAGGCGAAATTAAGATTAACGTTATCCGGGAATACCGGGCGAGCGAAACCGCTAAATAAGGGGAAGCATTATGTTAAAAAACACTCCGAAACTCTTAAGTCCAGAATTACTCAAAGCGTTAAGCGAAATGGGGCATGGCGATGAACTTGTCATCGCGGACGCAAACTTTCCCGCCCACAGTATGAACGCGCATGTTATTCGGGCGGATGGCATTTCTGGTACGGATATGTTAAAAGCGATTTTAACGGTCATCCCACTTGATACCTATGCGAGTGAAAACTTCATGTTAATGGAAACGACCAATGGCGACCCCACTCCAGATATTTGGACTGAATACGATAAGATTGCTAATAGTCTTGATAAGAACGTGAAGAAAAAGATGATTGAACGTTTTGCCTTCTATGAAAGAAGCAAGAAAGCCTATCTAGTGATTGAGACCGGCGAAGAAAGAATCTACGGTAACATCATTATTAAAAAAGGCGTTATTAAATAAAAAAATTAGCTAACTTTTTTACTTTTAAAATCTAATTCGTTATTGAAGATTATAAGCAAGAGTTGACCGATTTGGTAGAAGTACCATATAAATTTACTTAAATCTCCATTGATGTGGAGAACATTTAAGAAAACCCAAATATCCGTAACAAAGAAAATTAACATGCCTAATGCAAAGAAATAGTAAGTGCCTTTTTTTTGGTATGAATAAGAGAAATTTAAGGCTAAATTTAAGCTTAATCCTAATATATAAAAAGGCACTAAGCATCCTAAAGCAATATTTTGATCTTTTACGACCGTAAAGGCGAGCGCCTCAATTGTGATTGTAGTAATAACAAAGAAAATAATTCCAATATAAAATCCAATATTAAATATCTTCAGTTTCTCTTTTTTAATTAACGAAAACAACATCACAATATAAATAATATGCTCTACTAAAAAAGCTGCGCCACCAGCGAACGCCCGCCACGAAATGCCGTGAATTCCTAAGAAAACATCACCCGTTAAACCAAATAAGGTGCCAAAAATAACGTAAATTCTGTTTTTTTGTTCTTTTAAAGCAATAGCCAAAACAATCGATATGACTAACAATAGAAGCATTACCCACAATGAATCAGGAATCATACGAAAGTAATTGTATAACAAAAGAATTAAGTTATAAATAGAAAGGCAAATATCACACTTAGTCAAAGGGCGAGAAAGACATCTCGCCTTTTTTTGTTATATAATAACAATATGAAAAGAATTTTAAAATTTTTAGTGCCGATGGCATCACTTTGCGCGTTGGCGAGTTGCGGTGGTTCTCCTAATCCGCCAGTTTATCAACATTTGCTTTATCGATTAGCTTTTAATGATGAAGAAAATCTAGGCAAGAATACAGGTAATGTTGGCCATTATGATGACGCCACTATTGAAAATGCCAATATGGGAGTTACTGGGGCGTTCAAAGACTCTTCTGTTTTAACTTTTGGCGATGCTGATCATGGCACAAATTTCATCAGTATACCATCCAACGTTTTAAACAACGATATAACTACGGTCGCTATGTGGGTTCGTATACCTAATAATCTTTCATCGATGTCAGATCGACCGCTTTTCGGAGTAGATTGTGGCGATGAATATTTTTATGCTTCACCTTACTCAACGAATTCGTGGAATGGTTATGCTTTATACTCAAAATTAAATGGTCGCGAAGAGCAAAATTTAACCGATGTGCCAAAATCTGAAAAAGTACATGGTACAATAGCGCCATTTGGCGGAACATTAGAATCAACGCCCGATGCGTGGCAATTAATTGGATTCTCTTTTTCCTCAACTAGTTTACATGTGTACCAAAACGGAAAGAGACTATTGTCGTATGATGGCAATTATTCTTTTAAAAATAAAAACGTTTCTTCCTTTACAATCGGTACTTCTACTCATTCAACCACCAATGATTTTGTTGGTTCTATTGCTGATGTTCGTGTTTATAATACAGAGATTAGCGAAGATGATTATTACCATGATTTCGACGCTAATTATAAAGATTTTAATACCTTAAATTTAAATTTTAATAACCGAAATTTAGATGATAGTGTCCGTGGTTATAACGGCACTATTCACGAAGAAGCGCGCGAAAACGTTAGTTTCGTTAACAAAGATAATCGCGACGTTGTGTATTTAAATGGTAAAGGTGATGATACTGGCGATGATCGTTCTGGTTTCTATTTACCAAAACAGGTTTTAATGGGCCATAACGAATTAACCATTGCAACTAATATTTACATTGAACCACGCAATGAGCACGATACGCATTTGCGAGTTTTTGATTTTTCGTCTAATGACGGAATGCGTCATATGAGCTTTAAATATAATTTATATGATACGAACCGTTGCGTATTGCGTATTGTGCCTGATGAGGACAAAGAGCAACAACAACCGGTTATTACCAATCCTGATTATATTATGCCAATCCGTCGTTGGTTAAACCTCACGATGGTTATGACCGGTCATGGATGTAAGGTATATGTTGATGGTGAATTAATTACTAGTAATGAAGAAGCTCAATATTATCCATCTTTCTTGTATGATAACAAAAATTGTGGTTTCTATGTTGGGCGTACGAATTTTTATGGTGATAAACCATTACATTGTTATATAGATGATTTTAAAATGTATTCAACGGCGTTAAGTGATTCAGATATCCAAGACTCTTTAGGACATGTTCATAGTAATGATGATAAAGCGGCGGTTGAACAAGCGGTTAGATCATTTAACATCAATCAATGTCTTCGCGATGGCGGCGGTCGTATTTATCCAAGTCGCCATTTAGATGATGGTGTAAAAGTAGATTTCACTTCTAAAAATTTGGATTTAATTGATCAAGAAGGTAACTTCCTTGCTCAAGGTAAAAAATGTGATTACACGATGACTTTCTCGCGTGGTACTTATTCAATTAAAAAGAGCTATACACTAACTACTCCTACTTTAGTTCCAAGTATCGCTCGTAAAAACAATGATTTGTCTAAAGAAGCTTATAACACTGCATCTTACCAGCTATTAATGGAAAGTGAAAATTTAGATTGGATGCTCGGCTTAGATAAAGATCGTCTACTCTATCATTATCGTTTGGTATCAGGCGTTGACACGAAAGGAGCCGAACCTTATGGTTCCTGGATTCGCCAAGGTTGTGGTGGTGAAGGCCAATTCCAAGGTCAATATGTCAGTGCTTTAGCGCATGTTACCGCGATTGGTGACGCCCTTGGTGATGCTGAACGAATGAAAGAAGCACGTGAGCGTTTGCAATATTTCATTGATGAATTATCCATATGCCAAAACGAATACCCAAAACATGAATATGGGCAAGGTGAAGAATTTGGTTACTTAAATGGCTTTGCTCATGATGTAATGCGTGGATTAGAAGAAGGCGAATGTTCTTATGTTGGTCATAGTGGTACTGGGCATGTTAATAAGGATATGGGTTACAACGTTCCTTACGAAATTACCATTTGGGTACCATACTACATGTATCACAAGCAATTAATGATGTTATATGACGTCATGACGTATGCTGACATGGGTGAAACGAAGGCGACTAACGCTATCCGTGAAAAGGCGAAAACAATGTTTTTAGCAGCTAATAAATGGTTAGCTCATCGCGTACTGAAACTTAACGAAAAGCAAAAAGAGCAAGCGTTGGGAGTTGAATGGGGTGGTTGCGCGGAAACCTTCTACCTTGCATATCAAGCTGATCCTAATCATGATCCTGATTTCTTAAAAGCAGCACGCTTCTTTGAAGAAGATGGTTTACTTGAAGGATTACATAGCAATAGTAATTTATTACCAGGTATTCACACCAACACTACTTTGCCGAAGATTATTTCTTATTGTGCCGCTTATGAAGTGTTAGGTGATCCATTCTATTTAACGGCAGCCGAAAACGCTTGGGATATGATGGTGAATCATATGACCTTAGCCAATGGCGGTCTTTCCATTGATGAGCACTACGAAAAACCTGATCATATTACTTTAAATAAATTTGGTGAAGAAACTTGTTGTTCATATAATATGCTGCGCTTTACCGATCATCTTTATCGGATTACCGGGAACGTAAAATACGCGCATTATTTCGAAAAAGTTTTCTATAACCATATTATGGCTTCATTTGATACGGTTGGTTCAAAAGCGGCGGCGGATGATAATTTAACTAAACCTTATTATTACTACGATGAAAAACAATTAGCGGGTAAAACTTATACGACCTCAACCGACTTCGGCCATCATAAAGTTTATTCTTCTCCAGATGATTCTTTCTGGTGCTGTGTTGGGACGGGTAGTCAAACCTTCTCCCATTTAACATATGGTAATTTTTATACCGATGATAAGGGTGAAATTTATGTCAATATGTATAATAACGCCTCGATTCTTCGCGATGATTTAAAACTTTCCTTTAGTGGATTTTTAACTAGTGATCCGATAACTAAAGGTGGCGAATATGTCAAAGTCACTAATAATACTGGTAAAGACATCTCGTTAAATAAAATCCATTTTATTAGACCATACTGGGTCGCAAGTGATCCTACTATGTCTATTGATGGTAAAGCGATTGAATACACTGGTAACGACTATATGACATCATTCGCTACTTTGCCAAAGGATAAGGCATTAATTATTAATCTACCAATGTCAATTACTGCGACTGAACAACGTTGTTATGAACTAGATAATCCTCCATCAACCGATCCATATTCTTATGCGCTTCATTATGGTCCATATATGTTAGCGTTAGACATGGGCGGCGTTAGTTTAGATAATGAAGTTTATCTTCATAACGGTACTGGTTCTTTCCAAAGCGGTCAAGTTGATTATTCAGGCCCTCTTACTCAACTCATTAAAGCGGCGACCGGTGATTTTGATCAATATATCACAATGAGCAAAGCGACTTCGACTGATTTATGTCACTACCATAGTGGTATTGCCTTTACCTTTACAACACAAAATCAAGGTGCTTTAACTTTCCGTCCATTCATGGATATTTGTTACGAAAGATATTCCATGTATATGCACTATGACCAAAAATTTATTGGTCACCTTAATTAATTGCATATAAATAGATAAATCTATTTAATTGTGCTATATTTTTAGTGTACATATAAGGAGATTTTCTATGGCAAAATCGAGATTAATTGGTAATTATCCAGTGATTGGAATTCGTCCAACCATTGATGGTCGTCGGGGCAAAATTAAAGTAAGAGAAACCCTTGAAGACCAAACGATGAATATGGCGAAAGCCGCAAAGAAATTAATTGAGGATAATGTTCGTTATTCTAATGGCGAAAAAGTGAAAGTCATTATCGCTGACACAACTATTGGTCGAGTGGCGGAAGCCGCGGCTTGTGCGGATAAGTTTAAGAAAGCCGGTGTTGATATCACTTTAACCGTGACACCTTGTTGGTGTTATGGCGCGGAAGTCATGGATATGGATCCAATGACGATTAAAGCGGTTTGGGGATTTAACGGAACGGAAAGACCGGGTGCGGTTTTCTTAGCTAGCGTCTTAGCCACTCACGCCCAAAAAGGTTTACCGGCCTTTGGTATCTATGGTCACGAAGTCCAAGATAAAGATGATACATCCATTCCAAGTGACGTCGCGGAAAAGATTTTACGCTTCGCTCGTTGTGCCGTCGCTGCAGCGACCATGCGCGGTAAGAGTTATTTACAAATTGGTAGCGTCACGATGGGTATTGGTGGTTCCATCATTGACCATAATTTCTTTGAAGAGTATTTAGGAATGCGCGTTGAATCAATTGATGAAGTGGAAATCATTCGTCGGATTGAACAAGGCA
Organism: Bacilli bacterium; assembly: GCA_024408565.1. Lineage (GTDB taxonomy): Bacteria > Bacillota_I > Bacilli_A > RFN20 > CAG-826 > UB1719. The sequence goes on along the minus strand of JAKSUW010000001.1, from coordinate 25,895 downwards.
TCTACGATAAGGAAGAATATAAGAAAGCCTTAGCGTGGGTGAAGAAATATTGTCGTCCGGACTTTGATAAGAACCCCAAACAATATCAAAAGAGTGCGGCCGAAAAGAAGAAAGACTGGGAATTTACCGTCAAGATGGCGTGCATTATTGAAGATCTCTTTAATGGTAATAAGAAACTCCCGAAAGGTTGGGAAGAAGAAATGGTGGGCCATAACGCGATTGTTGGTGGCTTCCAAGGACAAAGACAATGGACCGACTTCTATCCTAATTGTGACTTCCCAGAATCTATTCTTAACTCAACATTTGACTGGAATGGGGCGCGTGAACCCTATATCTTAGCGACCGAAAACGATACCTTAAACGGCACGACAATGTTATTTATGAAACTATTAACTGGCCGCGCTCAAATGTTTGCGGACGTGAGAACCTATTGGTCGAGTAAAGCCGTGAAACGGGTGACTGGTTATACCTTAGAAGGCCACGCTCATGACGCGGATGGGATTATCCACTTAATTAACTCCGGTGCGTGCTGTGTTGATGCGTGCGGTGAAGTGAAAGATAAGAATGGTAAGCCTGTCATGAAAAGATGGTGGGAAACAACCCAAAAAGATATTGCGACGATTATGTCACATGTCTCTTGGCCCGAAGCCGATATGGGTTCCTTTAGAGGCGGTGGCTTCTCTTCGCGTTTTGTGACAAGAGCCGAAATGCCTGCTACGATGGCGCGCTTAAACATTGTGAAAGGTTTAGGCCCGGTGATGCAGATTGTGGAAGGTTGGACCGTTAAATTACCGGATAAAGTGAGTGATATCCTTTATAAACGGACTGACTATACCTGGCCCTGCACTTGGTTCACACCAAGAGTCACTAAGAGTGGCCCGGCTAAATCCGCTTACGATGTGATGAATAACTGGGGCGCGAACCATGGTGCCATTTCTTATGGTCACATTGGTCAAGATTTAATCACGATGTGTTCAATCTTAAGAATCCCGGTGGCCTATCATAACTGCGACGAAGATAAGATTTATCGTCCTGCCGCGTGGAATGCTTTTGGGATGTGTAAAGAAGGTCAAGACTATCGCGCTTGCGAAGCTTATGGTCCAATGTATAAAAATATTAGAAAGTAAGGAGAATATTTATGCCAAGATTTGTCTTAAACGAAACTAGTTACCATGGTGAAGGCGCGATTAGTAATGTCGTTACCGAAGTGAAGAACCGTGGTTTAAAGAAAGCCCTTATTTGTACCACTCCTGAATTAATTAAATTCAAAGTGGTGAGCAAAGTAACCGATTTACTTAAGAAAGCCAAACTGCCTTACGAAATCTATAGCAACATTAAACCTAATCCGACGATTGAAAACGTCCAAGGTGGGGTAAAAGCTTTTAAGAAAGCCAAGGCCGATTACTTAATTGCGATTGGTGGTGGTAGTGCGATTGATACCTCAAAAGGGGTTGGTATCATTATGGCCAATCCTAAACACATTGATGTGAGAAGCCTTGAAGGTGCGGATGTTACTAAGAAGAAAGCTTTACCAATCATTGCGATCCCAACCACCGCTGGAACCGCTGCCGAAGTAACGATTAACTATGTTATTACCGATACCAAGAAGAAACGGAAATTCGTGTGCGCGGATGTTCACGATATCCCAGTTGTCGCCATTATTGATCCAATCATGATGTCGACGATGCCAAAAGGCTTAACCGCCGCAACAGGTATGGATGCTTTAACTCACGCGATTGAAGGTTATATTACTAAAGGCGCTTGGGAATTAAGTGATATGTTCCATCTTGAAGCCATTCGTTTAATTAGCCAATATCTAAGAGCGGCCGTGAAGAATACAAAAGAGGGCCGGCGCGGCATGGCGTTAGGTCAATATATTGCCGGTATGGGCTTTAGTAACGTTGGCTTAGGAATTGTCCATAGTATGGCACACGCCTTAGGAGCGGTTTATGATACCCCACACGGTGTCGCTAATGCGATCTTACTTCCAACCATTATGAAATATAATGCACCGGCAACGGGTGAAAGATACCGCGAAATTGCCCGCGCGATGGGTGTTAAAAACGTCGATAAGATGAATAAAGCTCAATACCAAAAAGCGGCGATTGATGCAGTCAGTAAATTAAGTAAAGACGTTGGCATTCCAACTAACTTAAAGCAGATTGCGAAAGCAAAAGACTTAGACTTCTTAGCGTCTAACGCGATGAAGGATGCTTGTACACCAGGTAATCCACGGAAGCCAAGTAAAGCGGATATTATTAAACTTTATAAATCATTAATGTAATACTCAATTTAGGAGCAACTTATGAAGAAATTTATCGATTCGCCTTTTGTAAAGGCCATGAGCGAAGTCACGGCGAATATGTACCGCCAAGGCTGGGATGAACGTAATGGTGGCAATATCTCTTATCTTATTGATGATAAGTACATCAAGCAATATTTCCCCAAAGAAAAAGTCATTCGGGATATTCCAATGACCTTTGCCGCTGACCCAATCGTGCGGAACAAATGTTTCCTCGTCACTGGCACTGGTAAATATTTTAAAAACGTTATGAAAGATCCAGAAACTAACCTTGGTTTAGTTCGGATTGCGAAAAACGGTAAAGTTGCTCATTTATTATGGGGTTATAAAGGTGGAGGCAAATTCACAAGTGAGTTCCCCGCCCACATTATGTGCCATACAGAGCGCTTAAAAGTGAATCCCAATAACCGGATCATTATGCATACTCACCCAACCTACACAATGTGTATGGGTGCCTCAACTCCAGTCAGCGAAAAAGAATTTACTAAACGTTTATGGACGAGTAATACCGAAGCGATTGTTGTTTTCCCCGAAGGTATTGGGGTGCTTCCTTGTATGGTCTGTGGCACGAATCTCATTGGTGAAGAAACCGCGAAGAAGATGCGGAAGTTTAGAATCGTGAGTTGGACTAACCACGGTATCTATGGTTGTGGTAACGATATGGATGAAGCCTTTGGCTTAATTGAAACGGTGGAGAAGACTGCGATGGTGTATATGATCTCGCTTGGTCACGTCGTCAATGTGATTCCACCAAAAGTGTTAGTTGGCTTATGTAAGCTTTGGCACTTACACCCCATGCACGGAGTGTTTAAAGAACTCGATGTCATCAAATAATTATATTGCAATTGACTTAGGCGCCACGAGTGGTCGCGTGATCGTTATTAGCGAAAATCACGTGGACGAAATTTATCGTTTTAAAGATTATCTTCAGAACGAGAATAATTCTTTAGTGTGGGATGTTGATGCGATTTTTCACCATATTCTTACGGGTTTAAAACTTGCGGTCAAAAAATATCACACGATTAAGTCTCTCGCAATTGATTCCTGGGGTGTTGACTACGCTTTATTAAAGGGTGATGAGTTAATTAAACCGGTTTATGCCTACCGTGACGCACGGACACAAACCTCGGTTAAAGAAACACTAAAACTCATTAGTGAAGATGAACTATATCAATTAACTGGTACCCAAAATAATCCAATCAATACGATTCATCAATTAATGGATGATTTAAAGAAAGGTCGCCTAAAAGAAGCGACTGATTTCTTGTTTATTCCGGAATATTTTACTTACCGTCTAACTGGTAAAAAAGTTCATGAACAAACAATGGCGTCTACTTCTGGTCTTTTAGATTTAAATACCCATGAATATCATATGGGTTTAATTAAGAAACTTAATTATCCAGCTCATTTATTTAAACCATTAGTGACACCTGGCTATGTGGTTGGTGGATTAAAACCAGAAATCATTAAAGAGTTAGGTGTTGATATGGAAGTGAAGATGTGTGCGAGCCATGACACTGCGAGTGTGTTTTACGAAATCGATGCACCAAGTGACGCGATGATTATCTCGAGTGGCACTTGGTCATTAATTGGGGTGAAATTACCGCAAGGCAATAATTCATCTTTAAGTATGAAGTCAGGTTTCACTAATGAAACCACTAAAGACGCGGTCTGCTTCTTAAAAAACATTATGGGTATGTGGTTATTTAATGAAGTGTTAAGAAAAAGACACGAATCTTATGATGAAGTAACTAAGTTAGCCTTAGCGTCAACCTATAACGAAGTCTTTGATGTTAATGACCCAAGTCTATTAGCGCCAGCTGATATGGCGGACGCCATTCAAACGCTTCTAAAACATAACCCACCCCGTCAAATCGGTGATCTCTACCGCACAATCTTCCGTTCCTTAGCCACTGCTTATCAAAAGGCCGCCGATGCCTTTGAAACGATTTTAAAGCAGAAATTTAACAAGATTTATATTGTTGGTGGGGGAGCAAAGAACCACGCGCTTAATACTTTTACTCAAGAAATTACGAAGCGTGAAGTAATAGCGAGGCCGATTGAAGCTACCGCGATTGGTAACGTCAAAGCCCAACGATAAATAAAAACGAGCGGATGTCCCGCTCGTTTTGTTTTAATCGTTAAATTATAGTTTGATCTTCCATTCGGCGATATTGCCTTCGTGGAATGGATATGGATCAAGAGCGATAATCTTATAACCACCGTCGGGTGTTCCATCAGCTTTAAGCGTTGGGACTATGTTTTTAGAAACCTTCTTTTTTGAATCATTCATATGATAATATTCCCATGGGTCATCAGGATTTTTCCAATCTTGAGTGTTAGCAATCGAATCTTCAAGTGCTTGAGCGGCCACATAACCAAAGTCCACAACATCCCAAAGCATCATATATGGGCAAATAGCTTCAATTGGCTTTGGCCATTTAGGATCAGGATTATTGCTATCAGGCATATAGGTTGCCATTTCGCTTGGCATCCCTAATCCCGTAACCTTAGTTTTACTGGCCGGACCTTTTTCAGCAATCTTTTTAAGAGCGTTCCCAGTCGCCATCATTGCCACGGACGTCGGGGCAACGATTACGTCAACAGTACCCGCTAAAGTGTTAGCAATTTGTTCGCTCGTCTGCGCGTCATCCATTCCGTATTTCATGTTAGGTATACGTTCTTCTAGCGGTTTAGTGGTTTCATTAAAAACCGCCACTTTTGTAAAGTTAGGATGTTTGGTTTTATCTTCATCTAATCCATCATTATTAAGTTCATGAAAGAAGCAATCAGTCCACTCGTTTTGCGATGGTGAGTCACTGGTGGAAGAGATAATACCAAAAGTAACTCGGTCTTTATCCGTTAAGCCGGCATCTCCGAACGCTTTAATAGCTTTTTGCATTTTGTCATATAATTGGTCGTTTTTGTGATCAGTAACACTAGGATCAGGGTCATCGTGATAATCTTCATGTGTTGTAGGATTTTCTTCAGCCGGTTCATATGTGGCAAAGCTATCAACCTCGTCTTTGTGCTTGGTGTAATAAGCAGTCCCTTTGAGTTTTTGACTGATACCAATTAAAGTGGCGGAACGTGCCATAAAGGTACCAACGACTTGGGGATCGCAGTGGTCAATATGAATGGAACGATATTTTGGTGAAATCGGTGAGTCAACCGAGACCACTTTGATACCTTTTTCTTCGACAGTCCATTTTAGAATATTATCGTAACCGGTAACGCCACTACTAGAGATGACCATACCTTTAACACCCATCATGGTGAGTGATTCAATCATTTGAACTTGGTTCGCGACTGATTGTTCACTTGGACTCTTGTCCGCCCGAACGACATTTGGTTTCTTTTCGGCATAATAGGCATCTAGACCAGTCCATAAGGCTTGACCATAGGAGTTACCGCTTTGTTTATGCATAAAGCCCACGCCGCCTTTTAAACGCGAGCCACACGAAGTACTTGCTAATGCCATCGGAATGACAGCGAGCGCTAACAAAAACTTATTTTTGTGCATTTTTTCTTTCCTCCGCTTTCTTGGCTTCAAGTAATAAAGTCCGGTTATAAGACTTAATCTTGTTCACACACCACGCCCGTTTTCTTAAATAGTATTGAGCGATGTAATATTCGTATTTCGCAAAATAGAATTTCATGAAGTTGGTTTCGCGTTCCGCTTTTTCCGATAAATGATATCTTTCTTGTAATTGATCAAGATAGGTACCAGTGAGATGGATTTCAAATGACCAGTTGCCAGTATTAACGGCTTCAACGTAAGAGACCGCGTCGTTTTCGTTAAGATACGGTGTGTCGCGTTTCTTAAAGTTAGCAATCGCTTGAGTATAAGCGTTCCGCACAATTTCTTTACGCTTATTCGCGTTAATCCGGATGAAGGACTTCCGAGCGCGTTTGGCAGCCGCAATGGCGTCAAGCTTCAAGTGATAACGGTCAAGGGTTAAATCGTAAATATCCTTCGCGTCTACGAGGGTCTGTTCATAGTCATCTCTTTCTTTCCGATGCCAGAACGGAATCTTGTGATATTTCTTTAAAATCGTACGATACATCCGGCGAGCTTTTATCACGTTTTCTTTCGGATAGTTATAATCAATCATTTCACTAGTGATTTGGAAGTCTTTTAAGAAAGTCATAAATTCTTTCTTATTCATTAACTTTTCACCAGTAGTAATTCTTCGTTGAGCGCCTAAAACGTTTTGGACCATATCAACGCCTTCAACGGTGCGGAGATTCTTCCGTTTAAAGAGTAACTTAAAGCGTAAGAGTGTGTCTTTATTAATCCGTGGGATTAAGACCGCGATAATTAAGATTAAACCCGTTGCCACCTTTTGGGCGTTGGTTTGTACTTCTAATAAATCGAGAGTCTTCGATAAGAAAGCCATAATGAAGGTCGCAATGACTGGGCCATAAAGTTTACCTTTGCCGCCAAGCGTTGAGACACCACCTAAGACAACGATGGCGATAACTTTTAATTCATAGCCAGTCGCCATGGTGTAAGTAATACCAGAGAGACGGCCAACAAAGATACAACCACTAAGGGCAGCGGTCATACCCATAATAACAAAGGCTAAAATCTTTGTTCGATCAACGCGGATGCCTGAATAGTTAGCGGTCCGCTTATTATTACCAATAATGTATAATTGACGACCAAACTTAGTCCGGTGTAAAACTACCATAAATAAGATGGCAAAGAGAACAAAGATGATTAAGGAAAGTGGTAAGAAGCCACCAACATCGGTCCAAGCAATATCACTAAAGAAAGTCGGGAATGATTCAAGATAACCATTCTTTAAGGTCGCGTGAACAATGCCACGGAAGAACATACTAGTAGCGATTGTGGCAATAACCGAAGGCATTCTCGCTTTGGTCACGAGTAAACCGTTAATCGCTCCACACGCACCGCCAGCTAAAACACCAAAGAAGATGACAAAGAAGGTGGGCATACCAGCACCTGAACAATAGCCCATAACGGTACACGAAAGAATCATGATAGAAGCGACTGAGACGTCGATTTCGCCAAGTATCAAGATAAATGTCATTCCTAAGACCATGATGGAAATTTCCATTCCGGAACGGATAATGGTTTGGAGTGAACCTTGGGCAAAATAAACTTGGCCTACAAAGATCATTAATAAAAGGTTAATCGCAACAAGGATGTAAACAAGAATCATCTCCCAACTACGGAAGAAGGCTTTATTTAAACGTGGGCGACGCGCAATTGCTGAACTCATAATCGTCTCCCCAGCGCGAGCACTTCTCTTCGCGCTTTAATTGCATCGTTAGTAATGTTAATGCCAACGGCAATTAAGATAATTACACCTTTAAATAATTCTTCCCAAACAGCGAAACCTTCGATAACGTTAAGTAAACGAGTTAAGAAGGTCATAAATAAAATACCAAGGAGTAAACAGTCAGCCCGACCTTTACCACCAGTATTACTCACGCCACCAATGACGCAAATGGCGATAGCGGTCATTTCGTAGTTCATGCCGACTTCGGAGTTTACTTGTTGGAGTTTACTTGCGTATAAGACACCTGCTAAGCCTGCTAAAGCTCCGCAAATGGTGTAGGCCATAATCTTAATGTTCGCGGGATTATTACCAGCCACAATGACCGATTCTTCGTTCGTACCAACTGCGTATAGACGACGACCAGGACGAGTATAAACAAGGAATAGACCCATAACGATAAGTAAGAAGAAAGCAATCCAAGAAACGGAATAAATGCCAAGTAAGGTTGAGTTACTTAATTTAGCAAACTCCGGAACTTTTTCAAAATCGGTTGGTTTAATCCAGTCACCACCAGTAATAACATAAGCAAGACCACGATAAGCAAACATTGTGCCTAAGGTGGCAATTAATGGAACAACTTTTAATTTGCCAATTAAGAAGCCGTTAACAAAACCACATGCGGCACCGATAACAATAGCAACAAAAATCCAAATAACAACTGGCACACTTGGATTATTAACCGCTAATAATGAAGTAGTGCAAGCCGTGACTGCCAAGGTTGAACCAACGGAGATATCCATTCCACCGGTTAAGAGGACGCACATAATGCCGGTTGCTAGTAACGCATAGATAGCGTTATCACCTAAGGTCAAAGTGAATCCGTTCCAAGAGAAGAATGGGTTCTCAGCGTTTTTATCAAAGAAGGCTAATAAAACAAGGATAATGACAATGGTGCAGCCAAGACCAAAACCGGGATAGTTAATAATTCTCTTTCCGTTTGCCTTAGCGCCTTCTTTGGTAAAAGCGAATTTAAATTTTTGGCCGATATTCGTAAAAAACTGTTTCATAAATTAACTCTTTACTGACGCCTCCATAATCTTTTCTTGCGTAGCGTCTTTTGTGAGCATTTCGGCCGCGATATGCCCTGAACGCATCACCACAATTCGGTCAGCTACCCCTAACACTTCGGGCATTTCCGAAGAGATCATAATGATCGCGTGACCTTGAGCGGCTAATTCATTAATAATTTCGTAAATGGAGTTCTTCGCTAAGATATCAATACCTTTAGTTGGTTCATCAAGAATCAATACTTTTAAATCGCGGTTTAATAGTTTAGCGAAAACAACTTTTTGTTGGTTACCACCAGAGAGTGAACTGGGTGGAGCAATCACGCTTTCAGCCTTAAGGCGAAGATTTTTGCAAATCCGTTCCGCGGCTTCAATTTCTTTATTTTTATCCATGATAGTTAAAGTTTTTTCGAATTTATTTAAAGCCATCGCGGAGACGTTTTGGTAAATTGGTAAATCAAGTAATAATCCAGTTAATTGCCGGTCCTCAGGTAATAAACCAATACCAAGTTCAAGCGCGTGCTTTGGATTTTTAACATGAATTTCTTTACCTTCAAGGAACACTTTTCCATGGTCAAAGTGGTTAATGCCAAAAATCGCTTCACACACTTCACTCCGACCACTACCAACTAGACCCGTTAACGCTAGGACTTCACCTTTTTTAACATTAAAACTAATATCTTTAAAGAAACCAGTGCGGGAAACGTGCTCGACCCGTAAGACCTCGTTACCGATATTAACATTACGGGAAGGATATAAGTGTTTTAATTCCCGGCCAACCATGGCTTTAATTAATTCGGATTCTTTAATCCCTTTCATTTCGTAGGTACCAATATAGGTCGCATCACGGAAAACCGTAATCCGGTCCGCTAAGCGATACATATCTTCAAACCGGTGGGTAATGAAAATCATTGAGACACCACGTTGTTTTAAAATATCAAGCAAGGCATAGAGTTTTTCACATTCAAATTTAGTTAAGGAGGCAGTTGGCTCGTCAAGGATTAAGATTTTGGCGTTTCTTGATAAGGCTTTAGCAATTTCGACGATTTGTTGTTCAGCAACACCAAGCGAAGACATACTCGCGTTTGGATCAATCTTTGAACCTAAACTTTCTAGTAGCTTCTTGGAGGCTTTTCTCATGGCCGACCAATTATAAGTATGTAATTTCGTTAAAATCTCTTGTGACATAAAGATATTTTCGGTCACACTTAAACTAGGAAAGTTCGCGGGGTGTTGATAAATACACGCAATACCCGCTTTACTAGATTGAATAGTGTTTTCAAAGTGAACTTCTTGTCCACGGTAGAAGATTTCGCCCGAATCAGGCTGTAAAACACCGGTAATAATTTTGATAAAGGTTGACTTACCAGCGCCGTTTTCACCCATTAAGCAATGAATTTCGCCTGGTTTTAGTTTAAAACTGACGCTATTAAGCGCCCGGACCGTACCGAAAGTTTTCACAATGTTATGTAACTCAAGGATGTAATTTTCCATGATTAAGTATTATAGTATCTTTTTATATATAAAAAAAGCATTTTTTTTGGCTAATTATATTTTGCATTAAAAGCATCTTTTATTTATAATAAAAATGAGTGTTTTTGTGTGGGGGAAAGTGTATGTATAAAAGTCAAATATTTAGTCTAATCGTTTTGCCAGCAACAATTGGTCTAGCTTCAGGTATTCCCGGACGTGGTTATTCTAGCATTATGGATGGGTATGGTCCTAAAAAAGTAGTGGCCTCAACCTATGAACTACATGATTCAAATCTCCGCGTTCAATTTTTAGACAAAAACACCATTCGGTTTGAAAAAAAATATATTGATCCTGATGACAAAAAGACAGCGTATTGGCTTGATGTTAATACTTTCTTAATTCCCCAACGGCATCTTTATAACGGAGTCGATCCGACATTAGTGAAAGTTAACGAAAATTATCAAGCGCAAGGGAAAAACTATGATACTGAACTTGATTATAATAATGGCGAGATTGTTATTCATTTAAACCGGCGTAATCAAAATTTCGCGAATATCGAAGTTCTTCGTAATAATAGGCGAGTCTATGACAGCAGTCAGGATGGTGAACATGGCCCAGATTACAAATTTAATACCGGTGATTTACCAGCGCCAGGTTCTTCTGAAGAAGGTAACGCTTTATCCTTAATTGATTATCCGCGTGTACTAATTCCGGATACTGGTTACACCACTTTATCAGCTGAACTTCACCCCCAATTTGCTAACAGTTGTGGTTACCAAATTCAAGATCAAAGAGACTTATATGTCATGCTTTATGATGATGCGACGGATTTACGGGCGGTTTACAATAAACTCGCTGGTCCAGCCGATATGGTGCGCTTAGCGACTTTAGGTGCTTGGGATTCTCGTTATTACGCTTATAACGAACGGAGTGTTCAACTCGAAGTCGATAAGTATCATCAATATAATTTACCGCTTGATAACTTTGTGATTGATACCGATTGGCGGTTTGCGGTCTCAGGAACTGGCTATAACGTTAATACCGATTTATTCCCAAATATGCCACGGACTTTAAAGAGTCTCCATGACCAAAACTTAGAAGTCGCCTTTAACGACCACCCTGAACCGGTTGGAAAAGACATTGATGTGCTTCAAGTACCTGAAGTCGCTAACCGCAATTACAATTTACAAAAGATTTTGAATATGGGTCTTGATACCTGGTGGTATGACCGGAACTGGTCAACGAGTTTAATTTCTCCAACCCGGCGGAAAGTGGGCGAAGAGGAAGAAGATATTATTCGTCACGAAACTTGGGGTCAATATCTCTTTAATGATATTACTCGTCAGTTCTATCAAGCGAAAGCTGGTGGCGGCAATAAATATCGTCGTCCGGTAACAATGACTAACTTAGTGGATGTGCAAAACGGACGCTGGAATGGCACGAAAGATAGTGCGACGCATCGTTATTCTTTCCAATGGACGGGTGATACTGTCCCGGAACAATTACCATCCGAGATTCAAAACGTCGTTCGTTCTGGTAATAACGCTATGCCTTATATGAGTAGCGATTTAGCGGGTCATACAGGCCAAGTCGCTAATAACTATTATTATTCACGGTGGATTCAATATGGCGCCTTATCACCTATCTTCCGGATTCACTGTACGAATAATTTACCTATCCATTGTCAACCATGGTATCGCTTAGTTGATAATGATGTTGATGTTGGCGATGAAGATATCGATAATCGTTTCAAACGTTCGATTGATATGCGGTATCGTTTAATGCCGTTATTCTATCAATTAGCGAGAGAAAATTATGAAACTGGTTTACCAATCGCTCGCGCTCTTGCGTTTAATTATCCTAATGATGAGAAAGTTAAAGGAATGGAAAACGAATGGATGATTGGTCCAAATATTTTATTCGCACCTCTTTCAATGGATAAAGATTTGCATCCTCTTGTGGCAGGAGATTCTGGCTTAACGGCTTCCTATTTAAATTGTTCACTTGGGGAAGATAAAGTTATTCCTGAACCCGATAGTCTTGATTGGAAAAAGGCCACAACAATGAAAATTCCGGCAGGAACACCAATTAATTTTGATGACATGGCAACTCGCCATCCTGAAGGTATTAACAACGAACATTATATGTTACAACTCGAAGGTAGTTTTACGGCCGAAAGAGATTCAACATTATCGGTGGCGTATGATGATGCCTTGCGCATTGAAAAGTTAGAAAAAACTGATGGGACATCTATCGGCACATGGAATAAAGATTGGGTAACTGGTTCAGAGCGTCGTAAAGACACCGGTCTTTCTCTTAAAGAAGGCGAAACGTATAATTTCACTGCTTATTATTATCAAAATACCGAAGGTGGTTCATTACGGATGAACGAAAAGGCTAAGACGTTGCCTCCTCTTGAAGAAACAATTGAGTCAAAACAAGTTTATCTACCCGCGGGTACATGGTATGACCCATTCCATTCAAAGGTTCACAATGGAGGTCAGACAGTTACTGTTGATTATGATGTTGACGAGACACCAATCTTTATTCGTTTAGGTAGTATGATTCCGTTAGTGGAAAATGCGCCAACGACTAAAGACATTAACTGGAATGATATCTATTATGATATTTATCCATCGACTGATTTAGATGCTTCAACTAGTTCGTATCTATATGAAGACGATTACGATACGACAGGTTATAAAAATAACGAGTATCGGAAGAGTCCATATCAATATAAGGTTGAGAAAGTTGGCGATACTTATCAAGTAGTGATTGATTTAGGCGCCGCTAAGGGTCACTTTGATGGTGATGATGAGGTGATAAGTCGTGCTTATCATTTACAAATTCATAATGTGAATAATCAATTTAAAGATGAAAACATTACACAAGTGACAATCGACGGCAAAGCAGCTTCTCACTCAACAATCACAGCAACGAAAGACAAACAAATGCCGTTTGGTGTTAATGTAGCTTTTAATGATGACATTACCACAATTGATGTGCCAGCTAGTTCGGTCCGTAAAGGTCACCAAATTGTGATTACTTATAATCTTAAGGAGGGTCGCTAATTATGAAAAAACAATTATTAGTTTTTGCCATTGCTCTACCTTTGTTAGGCAGTTGCAATAGTGGTCCGCATATTGAAATTACTAATCCAATTTCTATATTAGAGACACACGCAACCCACCAATTAAAGTGCAAAAAGGTAGGTATTGCTGATGATGTTCCGCTTCTATACACTTCAAGCGATGCAACCGTTGCTAGCGTTGATGACGAAGGCTTAATTACTGGCGTCGCAATTGGTAAAGCGACTATCACTGTTGCCTCTTCAAAAGACACCAAAATTGCTACTTCCTTTAATTTAACTATTGCGGACGCATATGTAAAAGGCGTTGTAAAAGATGTAAAAGGTAACCCCTTAAAAGATGTCTATGTTTCTGATCAAACTTCTTCGCGCGAAACCTATACTAATGGCAAGGGTGAATACGAAATCCAGGTCGAACATGATGCAGTTATCTATTTTGAGAAAGATGGATATTTAACTAAACAATCGGTCCTTGATTTTCACATGACTAATGGCACCCATTCTTTGAATGTCACATTAGAGCCTAAATCGGTTGGAAAGTGGATCAAGATTAGTGGCACGGTAACAGAATTAAACAGAGAAAAAATTGATTATGAAAAAGAAGGTGCCGTGACATTAAGTATTAAACAAGGTGATAAATTTTCAACCGCCTCCACTAACAAAGAAGGTAAATACGAGTTTAGTAAGAAAATTTTAGTTGGCTCTGAAGTTACCATCACTGCCTATAATAGTTTTCATAATCCATACGCCAAAACTTTTGAAGTGAGTGGCGATACCTTAGAAGCAGATCTTGATTTAGACCGTTATCAGGAAGATATGATTTTCTTACAAGGCGATAAGGAAATGACTTACCGCGATAATGCGATGATTATTGGGCATGTTTATCGTAAGACGATTGATGGAGAAGACGGCATCTGGTTTGATTTTAACGCTAACTTTGACGCCTTTAATGATAGCAACAAGTTTACGATTTGTGTTGATGCTGGCACTACAAAACCGTCAATACCAAATCATGGCGAAGAAAGTGTTGAAGAAGATTCAAACGATTTCGATATTTCGTTTAATAAAGATGGCTTTGTCGGGGAACAACAAGAACATTACGGTGGCGCTTTCGATGATACATATAAGGACAAAACCAAATTTACTTGTGATAGCCCATACCATATGGAAGTATTTATTCCGTATAACTATCCAAAGATGAATAAAGAAGATGTCTTTGGCATTTATTTCCAAGGCGAAGACGTTAATCTTGAACAGCCATTAGGTAAATGTCGGATTTTTGGCCATACGATGAGCAAAGCTAATGAATTATCTTATATCCGTATTAACAAAAAAAACGAGGCGTTTGCTTCAACAGATAATTCGGATGACGCTCCGTTAGCGGCCGATTCCGTATTTACTGCAAATGGTGAAACATTAACTTGGGATACTACACCTAGTGGCAATTGGCGTTTCGCTCATGTAGAAGGCTCCAAAGAAAAAACCATTTTAGGCAAAGTCGGCTATAACCTTAACCATGGTTATTATTTTAAAGTCGCTAAACGTGGTAGTGGCAGTGAGAATGATACATATGATACTGGCATTTATTTCTTAGCGAAAATGATTAACTCTGATATGAATACTTATTTCTTAGAAGATAGTCTTATAGCTAACGTTTTCTTAGACGCTAAAATCAGTGGTTATAATAAAACTGAAGTTGACCGTGATATTAACCGTTTCGGAATGGTTTCAAACTACGAAGTCAAGCGTTCTTGGCCTGAAGATTACACAACACCGTTTAAAGGTGAAACTAATTATTTAGACGGTACAGTGTATGAGAAAGGTGTGCGTTATTACACCAATCGCGATTTTGCGATGCTCTACGTCCCTTACACGGCAATTGCGACTTGGAATGGAAGCAAATATGAATATAATTTTAAAGCCGCTTCTCCTTTTGGTATTGCCCCAAATCTTAATTATAAAAAGACTGATTGGTACCATTGGGAGGGCAATAATCCAACGGGTTATGTACCAAAGGCAGGCGATCATGATGATATGGCGTGGCCACATTTTGAAAATCCTAAATCTTATATTCACCTTGAGGCAGCGTCGTTAGAAGTTATATCAGTTAATGCATAAAGCCATTGTCCATTCTTTACCATCGTTGAAGATGGCGCGTTTACATCGTGACGCGAAGACTTTTTATGATGAAATTAAGATAACTAGTTTTTTAAAACGTTACGCAAAAGGCAAACATTATTATATTTATACACATGGTTGCCAGGCTAATCACCGCGATAGTGAGCACTATGCGGGCATTTTAACTAAGATTGGTTTTAAGAAAACCGAGGATATTAATCAAGCCGATTTAGTTTTAATTAATACCTGTGCAGTACGAGAAAACGCTGAGAATAAAGCGTTAGGGGAAATTGGTAATTTAAAAGGATTTAAGGCAAAGAAACATCTCACCTTAATTGTTACTGGTTGTATGGTAATGGAAGAAAAGTTAACTAATGAAATTCTTAAAACTTATCCCCAAGTTGACATTCTTTTAGGAACGGATGACATTGTTCATTTACCTAATGCGTTAGAGGAACATTTAAAAACGCATAACCGGATTGTAGAAATTCATAGTGACGTCTTTAATATTCATGAACGTTTACCAAGTCTCAGAGCATCTAAATTTAAGGCGTTTGTGAATATCACTTATGGGTGTGATAATTTCTGCACTTATTGTATTGTTCCTTACACCCGTGGTCGCCAGAGAAGCCGTGATATGAAGGACATTTTAGCGGAATGTAAAGCTTTAGTAAAAGCGGGTTATCAAGAGATTACTTTGTTAGGCCAAAACGTTGATAGTTATGGTCTTGATTTAAAAAGAAAAATTCGGTTCGCGACCCTCTTAGATGAAGTCGCAAAACTAGATATGCCGCGCCTCTCCTTTTTAACGAGTCATCCACATGATTTTTCCCTCGATATTATTAAGGTGATGAAACGCCATAAAAACATCATGCCCTATCTTCATTTACCAGTTCAAGCGGGTGATGATAGGATCCTTAAAATCATGGGGCGGAAATACACAAGTAAAGAGTATTTAAACATTATTAAAGCGGTAAAAACAGCCATGCCAAAAATCGCGATATCGACTGATATTATCGTGGGTTTTCCTAATGAAACGGAAGCGCAATTTCGTAATACTTTAAAACTCGTTAAAGCAGCGAAATATGATTCCGCTTTTACGTTTATTTATAGTCCAAGAAGTGGAACGCCCGCTGCGAAAATGAAAGACAATGTTTCTTATCAAGATAAAGTAAAAAGATTTAAACAATTAAACGAACTATTAAAACAACAAATGAGTAAAAATAATGAGTCACTAATTAATCATGTTTTCCCCGTACTTGTTGATGATGTTTCTAAGACCAACAAAACAATGTTAACGGGGCGTTTAGCGAATAATAAAATTGTTAATTTTAAAGGCAATAAAAAATTAGTTGGCCAAATCGTTAAAGTCAAAATTAACGAAGAGCATATTTATTTCTTAATGGGATCGTTAGTGAAGTAAACCCTTCGACCTTTGGGGCTCACATATAAATAGAAGTCACCAGACTCTTTTTCAGTCACAATTTGGTAACCATGTTCTTGTAGGGTTTTAATCACTTTCTGTTTATGTTTTGCATCTGCGATTTCGCAAAGGATAGTTAGTTGAGTCTCCCCAATTGAACCAAAGGCGCTCGACGTATCAACGCGTAAATTTAAGATATTAATGTTAGTCTTCATTAAGAGTTGATAGAAAGAGTTAATGGTGCGGGTATCATTAGGAAGTAACACAAATAATTTCACCCGGCGGTTATGGCTATACATCGCTTTTTCGAGGAGTGTATTAATAAAGGTAAAGTCAATATTACCGCCACTTAAAACACACACAACTTTTTTATGAGTAGCATTAATTTTGCCGTTTAAAATAGCGGCAACGGTGGTGGCACCCGCCCCTTCAACTACGAGTTTATTACGTTCCATTAAAAAGAAAATAGCGTCCGCGATTTCTTGTTCACTCACCGTAATCACATCATCTACATAGCGATAAATTAACGGTAGTGTTAAATCGCCAGGATTCTTGACTGAGATACCTTCGGCAATGGTTTTAGAAGTCTTAGTGATAACTTTCGCTTTCTTTTTAAAACTTAGTTGAATCGCGTTGGCGTTTTCGGCTTGAACACCAATTACCTTCACTTTCGGATTAGTGAGTTTAATCGCCGTCGCAACACCCGAAAGTAGACCACCGCCTCCAGCGGGAACCACGACAATATCAACATCTTTTAAGTCTTCTAAGATTTCTAAGCCCACTGTTCCTTGACCCGCAATTACATCTAAATCATCATAGGGGTGAACATAAACCGCTTTCTCTTTTTTCACAATGGCTTGACTTGTTTCATAGGCTTCGTCAAAACATGATCCAGATAAAACAATATTGGCCCCATAACCACGTGTCGCGTTAATTTTTGCAATCGGCGTCATTTCGGGCATCACGACAATTGGTTTAATTTTAAATTTCGTGGCGGCATAGGCAACTCCTTGAGCGTGGTTACCAGCGCTCGCGGTCACAACCGTATGACATTTTTTATTCGCCGCTAATTTAGCAATTTTATTCGTGGCGCCCCGAATTTTAAATGAACCAGTCTTTTGGAGATTCTCGCATTTTAAATAGATCTTGCCTTCACTAATCGAAGACAAAGTATTGGAAATATTTAGTGGGGTACGATGAATAATTGGCTTGATTCTTTTTTGGGCGTCTTGGAAGTCTTTTAGTGTAATTTTCATATCTATATTATATATGTAAATGCTATGATATTAACAATGATAATTGTTATTAGTGGTCCAACTTGCACCAATAAAAGCCAAATTGCTATTACCGTTGCGAAAGCTTTTGATGCCGAAATTATTAATGCGGACGCTTTTCAAGTCTATCAAGAATTAAATATTGGTACGGCAAAACCAACCTACGAACAATTAAAGCAAGTTAAGCATCATCTTTATTCTTATTTAAAACCCACCGCGAAGTTTTCAATTTATGATTACCAAAAAACCGCGCGTTTACTTATTAATAAATTATTAAAACAAAAGAAGAATATCGTGTTAGTGGGCGGGTCTGGTTTATATATTCGTTCGGTCTTATACGATTATGAATTTCCGGATGAACCAAAACGCGTAAACCTTGATAAATTCGCTAAATTAAGTAACGAAGAGTTACATAAAAAATTAAGGAAAGTTGATGTAGCTTCTGCGAAAAAGATTCATCCGAATAACCGTCGTCGGGTCTTACGGGCGTTAGAAATCTATTACGCTTACGGGAAGAGTAAGACTGCGCTAGAAAAAGAGCAATCGCATCAAATGATTTATGATGATGTTCATATTTATGCGACGGATCTAAATAAGGATATTCTTTATGAACGGATTAATAATCGCGTCGTGAGAATGATGAACGCGGGTTTAGTGAAAGAAGCGCTTCATCTTGCCCATAAATACGGGAGTCACCTTCAAGCGTTAAAGGCGATTGGTTATAAAGAAATCATTGAAAATAAAAACGAAAGCACCAAAAGCATTACCGAATTAATTCAAAAAAATACCCGCCGCTACGCGAAACGGCAATTAACCTTTATCCGTCACCAATTCGAAGACGTGAAGTGGATTAAAAACGCCAAAGATATTATTAATGATTTAACTAACGATGACATCCACGCAAGAACGGAGGCTCTTATTGGGAAGAATAATCTTGAACGCTTAAAGAAAACAAGTGTCGCAATTTTTGGGATTGGTGGTGTGGGTGGAACGGCGGCGGAAGCGTTAGTAAGAAGTGGTGTTTCCCACTTATATTTAATTGATCACGATGAAGTGAATGCTTCTAATTTAAATCGCCAAATTTTGTTTACAAAAAACGATTTAAAAAAAGATAAAGTTAAAGTTGCAAAAACTCGATTTAACGGAATTAATCCTGATATCAAAGTGACAGTTTATAAGAAATTTTTCGATGAGAAAAATATTAAAAAAATACCTTTTGATAAATTTGATTATGTAATTGATGCGATTGATTCAACATCGAGTAAAATTACTTTGATCAAACATTTGGCTAAGGAGAAAATTCCTTTTATTTCTTCGCTTGGAATGGGAAATCGTCTTGACCCAAGTAAATTAGTAATTACAACTTTAGATAAGACGCATGATGATCCGTTAGCTAAGAAGATTCGAAATGAATTAAAGAAGAAAAATATTGATTTACGTAAAATTAAAGTAGTAACTTCCAATGAGCTTCCAGTTAAGGATAAACCATTGGTAACATCTATGATGTTCGTCCCCTCGGCGGCCGGCCTTTTATTAGCGAATTATATTATTTCACTAATTATCAAAGATGATTAAATAAGTGTATGTTCAAGGATTTAAATTTAGTCAAAAGATATAAGCATAATCCAGTGTTATCAAAAAGGGATATTCCATATAAAGCTGATTTAATTTTTAATGCTGGTGTGATTAAGTATCATAATGTTTATTACATGATTTTTCGCAACGATTATAAAGGAAAACCTTGTAATAAAGTTGGTCTAGCAGGCACTAATCTTGGTCTAGCCACTAGTAATGATGGTCTTCATTGGGTGGTTGATAAAAAACCTCATTTTGCGCTTCACGATAACGAAATTAAAAGAATCTATGATCCACGCCTACAAATAATTGATGATGAAATTTATATGTGTTTTGCATGTGACACTAAACACGGGATTCGTGGTGGAATTGGTAAACTCAATCGTAATTTCACTAAATTAGATATTATTTCATTAACAACTCCCGATAATCGAAATATGGTGTTATTCCCTGAAAAAATAAAAGGTAAATATGTTCGATTGGAGCGCCCTTTCCCAGTTTATTCTCGAGGTGGAGAATATTTTGATATCTGGATGTCCGATTCAAGTGATTTGAAATATTGGGGCAACTCAAAGCTTGTTCTAGGGGCAGAGAGAGTTAAATTCTCAAATGCCAAAATTGGTCCAGGCACTCCTCCAATTAAAACTAAATATGGCTGGTTATGTTTATTTCATTCAGTAGAAGTAGATCCTAAACGAGGCAAGAACGGCTGGGAAAAGAAATGGCAAAAGATTTATTATGCCGGAGTTATGCTTTTAGATTTAAAAAACCCGAGTAAAGTTATTGGCTATTACAACAAACCTTTATTAGCGCCAAAAGCGCCATATGAAAGAAATGGTTTTCGCAATGATGTTATTTTTCCAGGCGGATTAATTTTAGAACGAAATGGTGAAATAAAAATTTATTATGGTGCAGCTGATACAGTTGAGTGTATTGCATTCTCATCGGTCAATGATTTAGTCAAACTTTGTAAAAGCAAATAGTTTATTACTTTTTATTTCTATTTTTGTTATTTATAATATCCTGAAACCTTTAATAAAATAATTATTTTTAATAATTATCTAACATAATTTTCTTACAAAGAGTATACTAAAAAAGGAGATTATTTATGGCACTAAAAAAAATTAACGAAATTGCAAAAATAGCAGGTATTCCTGCCCAATATGTTGAACCATATGGTTTTTACAAAGCTAAAATCAGTATGGACTATTATAAAAAGATTAAAGAACGGCCCAATGGTAAATTAGTTTTAGTCACTGCCATCACACCAACAAAAGCGGGTGAAGGAAAAACCACGACTTCCATCGCCTTAACTGAAGGCTTTGGGAAGATCAAACAAAAGGCAATGCTTTGTTTACGTGAGCCCTCTTTAGGACCAGTGTTTGGCATTAAAGGTGGAGCGACGGGCGGTGGTTTAGCAAGTGTTGGTCCAACCGAAGAAATTAACCTTCACTTTACGGGTGATATGCACGCGTTAACTTCTTCAATTAATTTAATTAGTGCGATTATTGATAACCACATTTTCCAAGGTAACGAATTAAAGATTGATCCCAAACGGATTGTCTGGACTAGAGCCCTTGATATGAATGACCGGGCGCTTCGTCATATTACCGTTGCACAAGGGGAAAAGAATGGTGTCGTTCGTGATGATCACTTTGTGATTACCGTCGCTAGCGAGCTCATGGCGATTTTATGTTTAGCCAAAGACGAAAAAGATTTCTTAAAACGGATTAATAATATCTTGGTTGCTTATAACACGAAGGGTGAACCAGTCTACTTAAAACAATTAAAGATTTCGCACGCCATTATGAAATTAATGCGTGACGCTCTTAAACCAAACTTAGTCCAAACTTACGAAAATAATCCCACCTTTATTCATGGTGGACCGTTTGCGAATATCGCCCATGGTTGTAATTCCATCATGGCGTTAAAGCTTGCCACGAAGATGGCGCCCATCACTGTCACCGAGGCAGGCTTCGGTGCTGACTTAGGCGCAGAGAAATTTTTAGACATTTGTGCTCGTGAAGCGGGTTTAAAAGTGGATGCAGTAGTGATGGTGGCGACGATTCGTGCTTTAAAGATGCACGGTGGTTTAGCGTTAGAAAACATTACGAAAGAAGATTTAAAAGCACTCGAAAAAGGTGTCGCTAATTTAAAGCGTCACTTAGAGAATATGGAAAAGTATGGTGTTCCTATTGTCGTTGCGATTAACCACTTCGCTAATGATCATCAAAGTGAAGTGAAATGGTTAACCAAGTGGTGTGAAAAAGAAGGCTATGTCGTGAGCTTCTTAGATGGCTTTATTAAAGGTGGCAAAGGTTCCGTTGATTTAGCGAAGAAAGTGGTGAAGACACTCAAAACCAAGAAGAGTAAATATCATCCCCTCTACGCTTTAAATCAACCAATCAAAACCAAGATTGCCACCATCTGTAAAGAGATTTATCGGGCGGGTAAAATTGTTTACACTCCGTTAGCGGAAAAACAAATTAAGCAATACGAAAAATTAGGTTATAAGAATGCCTATATTTGTATGGCGAAGACTCCACAATCAATTACCGATGATCCAAACGTCTTAAACGCTCCAACCGGCTTTACGATTACAATTCGCGAAGTGAACTTAAGTGCAGGCGCTAACTTCATCGTCCCCTTAACGGGTAAGATTATGACTTTGCCCGGTTTACCAAAAGTTCCCGCCGCGGTCAAAATGGAAGAAAAGCCTTATTAATGAATTACCAATTAGGTGATATTGTTGTTTTAAAAAAAGAACATCCGTGTACTCACCGGACGAAAGAATTTGAAGTCGTTCGTTTAGGCGCGGATATTCGCATTAAATGTTTAGGCTGTGGTCGGACCTTGCTTCTTGAACGAGCAGAGCTTGATGAGCGGATTGAGAAGATTATTAAAAAATAATTATTGTATTATCTAAATTTAGCTAATCAAGACTATGTCTTGTGATTTGACCATAGCCGACTATAGATATATGATAAGGGTATGAGAACAAAATTAAATAAAAAGAAAATTGCTGTATTTTTCACAATGTTTGCTTTTCCAGCGGCATTGACTTCTTGCGGCGCAAAGATAGTAAAAATTGTGCTAGATGCAGGTGATGGAGTTTTTATTGATGGAACAAAAACGTTTACTGTTAATAATGTAAAAGCTCATACATTATGGAAGGATGTTAAAGGAATTAAATATCCAGAAAAGACTGATTCGGATTTTGTTTGTTGGACTTTCAACAATAAAGAAATAAATCCCGATTATGTAATTACTGAAGATATTACGGTTAAAGCTTCTTACGGTTTTATTCGTCCAGACAAAATATCTGATAACGGAATCGTTTTATTAAAAAATAAAGAGAAGGCTTTACCTTTAACTAATAGTGAAAAGCAAAAACAAACAATTAATATTTTAGGTTTTGGTGGTTCGAAAAACGGTTGGTACTACCAAGGCAATGGTTCGGGCGCTGGCACCACTAACGATCGTATTAGTTTAATCGATGCTCTAACTGGTGCTGGATTTAAAGTTAATCAAGAACTAGAAAATGCCTATGAAGCACTAAAAACTAGCAATGATGTTGGCGTAACTGAAAATGCTCATAACAATTATACAATTCGTCAAGGTGATAAATCGTTTGTTGATGAACAATTTTCATCCACTATTAAAGGCGACGCTAATAATAATATTGCATTAGTAGTGTTTTCTCGTTGGGGCGGTGAAGGTAATGATTTACCAAAATTTCAAGGTAAACATAGTGTTAATAAAGATACTAAAGCGCAAGTAGGTGGTTGTGATGTCGATCCTAAAAAAGGATTAACCGCATCTTCATATGATTATACGAGAATATATTCAGCTTTAAGCGAAGAGGAAGAATATTTGCTAAATAAAATTAAGAGTAGTGGTAAATTCTCAAAGACAATTGTTTTACTAAATTGTTGTTGTCCAATGGAATGTGGATTTTTAGATGATGACAGTATTGATGCAGCATTCTATATGCCGATGGCTGGTAATAAAGGAACGTTAACAGTTCCTCGTGTTTTAGATGGCACGGTTACTCCTAGTGGTCACTTAGCGGACACTTTCGCTTATGATATGAAAAGTGCCCCCTCGTACTTTAATATGAGTTGGGAAGGAAAGCATGATGAACAAGGTGATGATGGTTTTAACGATAAATACCGGTTACATACTCGTCGTTTTGACGATCATCTAGATAAATACATTCACTATACTTGTTATCAAGAAAATATTTATGAAGGTTATTATTGGTACGAAACCGCTGATGCTGAAGGCTATTTTGATGATGTCGGTGGATATGAAAAAGTAGTGCAATATCCATTTGGTTATGGTTTAAGTTATACAACTTTTGATTGGAAAATGGATGGAGAACCAAAAATCGAAGGCGGTTCTTCCACTGCTACTTTGTCTGCTGAAAGTAAAATTACTTTTAAGGTAAAAGTGACTAATACTGGGGATACGCATGGTAAAGATGTCGTGCAACTTTATGTTGAAAAACCTTATTATGAAGGAAGTATTGAAAAACCAGCTGTTCAGTTAATCGGTTATGCTAAAACAAGAGAATTAGCGCCCGGAGAAACCGATGAAGTAGTAATTAAAACACGTATTGCTGATTTTGCTGATTATGATGTTTATGATAAAGATAATGACGGATTTGCCGGTTATGAATTAGAAGGACCTAAAAAAGGCAATGATACTGCTAATTATATGTTTTCTTTGCGGACAGATGCTCATACTGTAAAAGAGGATATTGGTATGACTAATCCTTGGAACGCACAAGTGTTTGCAGATTTCCATTATGACACCGATGTTGATACTGGCTATTCAATCGTTAATCGTTTCACTAATTACATATCTCAGAAAGGAACAGAATATACAAATAACGATAAACATCCTGTTGATGGGCGCTGTGGTTCAATAGATGGCGTTGATTTTGGCGAGAATCATGTTGGACTTAATGCTACATATCTTTCACGTGCGGATTTTAAAGGCACGATGCCAAAGGAATTTATAAAGGCTCCTAATCTAGGTGGGGAGGAAGACAAAAAGGCTGATTATTATCAAACTTGGAAAGTTTTAGCTCCTTGGGAAGAAACGGTAGATGTGCCTGAACAAGGAAAAGAAGGATCTTTAAAAATTGATGATATGGCGGGTTTAAAATACGAAGATAAGCAATGGGATAAATTGATGAATCAATTAATCATTGGTGATAAAACAAATGTTGGCATGTCTGAACTCGTTAGAGATGGTAGTGGTCATACTGTAGCGTTACCATCAATTAATAAACCGGAAACAAATGAGATGGATGGTCCATCTGGATTTAATCATTCACTTAATGAAACAAGTCCCACTAATTATGCAAGCGATTCAATGATTGCGTGCACATGGGATCATAAAATGGCACATGCATTTGGCAAAGCTCTTGGTAATGAAGGTCAAAATATATTAGGTGGTATTGATGGTATTTTTGCACCAGGTTTAAACATCCATCGTTCACCACTAGGTGGTCGTAACTTTGAATATTTCTCCGAAGATCCGTTATTATCAGGTACACTTTGTTCTTGGGTAATTAGCGGTGCTAAAGAAGAAGGTGTTGCTTGTTATGTTAAACACGTTGCAATGAATGATAGTGATACTGGCCGTAATGGTCGTTATAATTTTGCAACTGAACAGACCTTTAGACAAATATACGCCAAGCCATTTGAGATTGTTTCGAAAGGTGCTAAATACTATGATTTAAACGACAAGGGTGAGGTCGTTGAGCATCAAGCTCTTAAAGCGAATGCAATGATGGCTTCAGTCGATCGAATCGGCACCACTCGTGTAACAGGTTCGTATAATTTTTTAACCGAAATGATAAGAAATGAATGGGGATTCAGAGGATCTATTATTACCGATTACTATCAAGCAGGAGATGTTAATGATATTGATGAAGGCATTCGTTGTGGCAATGATTTAATGCTTAATCTGGGTCATAATTGCGAATATGACGATACCACAAGTGACACCTTTAAATATTATATTCGTCAAGCCGCGAAAAACATTTTATATACATATATCGATACTAAATATACAGCGTCATTATATTAATATTCTTACATCGAGAAGAACCCGGTTGTATAGAAAATCATAAAGATTCCAAAATAAATTAATAAAGAACAAACATCAACAATCGTTGTCACAAATGGTTGACTAGTTAAAGCTGGATCTTTCTTTAGTTTTACCGCAAGGAATGGCAAAGCGCAAGCAACAAACTTTGATAAAACAATTGCCGCGAATAACGCTAACGAGACAATAGTAGAAACCACGACTTT